>NZ_QZEZ01000020.1 GCF_003594885.1 Vallicoccus soli | reverse complement strand
CGCGCAGCTCGCGGGCGGTGACCCGGGCGCGGACGTAGCCGCGGCGGTTGCTCGCGAACTTGATGTGCGGGTTCTCCGGCAGGACCGTCTCGGCGCCGTTGACGGTGTCCGCGCCGTCCTGGCCGCTGGTGATCGAGCTCGTCACGAGCTCGACCCCGACCGTGGCCGAGCCCGGGTCGTCGAAGTCGGCCTTGAGGTCGTTGGCCCAGTGGGTGTGCACGTCGCCGGTGAGCACGACGGGGTTCTGCACGCCGCGCTCGGCGATCCCGGCGAGGATCCGGTCGCGGGAGGCCTTGTAGCCGTCCCACCCGTCCATGCTCACCTCCTGCACGGGACCGGACGCCCGGTCCCGCTGGGCGAAGAAGACCTGCTGGCCGAGGACGTCCCACGTCGCGTCGGACTGCGCCAGCCCGTCGAGGAGCCAGCGCTCCTGCTCGGCGCCGGTGATGCTGCGCGCGGGGTCGAGGCGCTCCTCGCACCCGGCGTCCCAGCCGTCGCCGCAGGCCTGGTCGCTGCGGTACTGGCGGGTGTCGAGCATGTGGAAGGTGGCCAGGCGGCCCCAGCGCAGGCGGCGGT
>NZ_QZEZ01000019.1 GCF_003594885.1 Vallicoccus soli | reverse complement strand
GGACCGGCGTACGCGGGCGCAGCGGGCGGCGGACGTGCTGGTGCAGCTGTGCACCTGGGCGCTGGGCGCTCAGGTGCCGGGGGTGCGGTTGCCGTCGGAGCCGACGCGGTACCCGCAGGTGACGCTCACGGTGGACCTTGCGCGGCTGCGTGCGGGTCTGGCCGAGGCCGGCACCCTGGACGCGCTGGACGGGCTGGACGCGCTGGACGGTCTCGATGGTGTCGCCGGCCCCACCGGTCGGGGTGCTGGGGTGGGGGCGGGGTTGAGCGCGGGTCAGGTGCGGGCGTTGGCGTGCGGGGCGCAGGTGCTGCCGGCGGTGATGGGCGGGGCCTCGCAGCCGTTGGACGTGGGCCGGGCGCGAAGGTTGGCGACGCGGGCGCAGCGGGCGGCGTTGGGGTTGCGGGACCGGGGGTGCGTGATGCCCGGGTGCGTGGTGCCGGCGGCGGGGTGCATCGCGCACCACGTGCGTGCGGGGGTGGGCGCAGCAGGGGTCGACGGACCTGGCGAACCTGGCGTTGCTGTGCCCGGCGCACCACACCCAGGTCCACCTGCAGCGGTGGAACCTGCGCCTGCGCGAGGGTCGGGCCGGCAGCGTGGTGGAGGTGGTGCCGCCGCGGTGGGTCGACCCCGAGCAGCGGCCCCGCCGCCACGAACGCCACCTCGCCCAGCGCCTCACCCG
>NZ_QZEZ01000018.1 GCF_003594885.1 Vallicoccus soli | reverse complement strand
GGTGCGCGTTCGCGGCGGCTGGTCGGTGACCCGTTCACCCTCGGGGTGGCCTCCGGGGACCCCACCCCCGACGGGGTCGTGCTCTGGACCCGCCTCGCGCTGGACCCCCTGGCCGAGGACGGGCACGCCGCCATGCCCACCCGCGACGTGCCGGTGCGCTGGGAGCTGGCCACCGACGCGCGCATGCGCAACGTCGTGCGCCGCGGCACCACCACCGCCCGGCACACCTCCGCGCACGCCGTGCACGTGCTGCTGCGCGGGCTCGAACCCGGGCGCGAGTACCACTACCGGTTCCGCACCGGCGCGCACGTGAGCCCCCTCGGGCGCACCCGCACCGCCCCCGCGCACCGCTCCGCCGTGCCCTTCACCCTGGCCGTGGCCTCCTGCGCGCAGTACGAGCACGGCTGGTTCACCGCCTACCGGCGCCTGGCCCAGGACCAGCCCGACCTCGTGCTGCACCTCGGGGACTACTTCTACGAGTACCAGGCCCGCGACTACCTCGCCCCCGGCGGCAACGTGCGCGACCACGCCGGGCCCGAGACCACCACCCTGGCCGGCTACCGCCAGCGCCACGCCCAGTACAAGGCCGACCCGGACCTGCAGGCCGCGCACGCCGTCGCCCCCTGGATCCCGGTCTGGGACGACCACGAGCTGGACAACAACTGGGCCGACGAGACCCCCGAGGACGACCAGACCCGCCCCGCGTTCCTCGCCCGGCGCCGCGCCGCCTTCCAGGCCTACTACGAGAACATGCCGCTGCGCCCCACCAGCACCCCCCGCGGCATCGACCTGCAGCTCTACCGCCGCCTGCGCTGGGGCCGCCTGGCCACCTTCCACATGCTCGACACCCGCCAGTACCGCA
>NZ_QZEZ01000017.1 GCF_003594885.1 Vallicoccus soli | reverse complement strand
GTGCTGCTGGTGGTGCTGTGGTGCTGGTGGTGCTGTGGTGCTGGTGGTGCTGGTGCCCCTACGGGCCGCTGGGTCAGCGGAGCAGGGAGAGCACGCCCTGGGAGCCCTGGTTGGCCTGGGCGAGCATGGCCGTGCCGGCCTGGGACAGGATCTGGTGGCGGGTGTAGCCGACCATCTCCTGCGCCATGTCGGTGTCACGGATCCGGCTCTCCGACGCGGAGAGGTTCTCCACCGCGACGTTGAGGTTGTTGATCTTGTGCTCGAGGCGGTTCTGCGTCGCACCGAGCTTGGAGCGCTCGGTCGACACCGTCTCGATCGCCGTGGTGATCGCGCCGAGCGCGGTCTGGGCGTTGGCGAAGCTGGTGAGGTCACCGGTCGCGCCGAGGGTGGTCGAGTCCATGTTGCCGATGGTCACGGCCAGGGTCTCGCCGGCGTTGGCGCCCACCTGGAACGAGGCGTTGTACGAGCCGTCGAGCAGGTTCTTGCCGTTGAAGCTGGTCTTGCTCGCGATGTCGTCGAGCTCGAGGACGAGCTCCTGGTACTCGGCGTCGGCCGCGGCCATCGCCTTGTCGCTGAGGCCACCCTCGTTCGAGGCCTGCACCGCGAGGTCGCGCATGCGCTGCAGGATCGAGTGCGTCTCGGTGAGCGCACCCTCAGCGGTCTGGACGACGGAGATGCCGTCCTGCGCGTTGCGGACGGCGACCTTGAGGCCACCGACCTGCGAGCGCAGGCCCTCCGAGATCGACAGGCCGGCCGCGTCGTCGGCCGCCCGGTTGATCCGGAACCCGCTGGACAGCTTCTCCAGCGACTTCGACATCTGCCCGTCCGTGATGGACAGGTTGCGGTACGAGTTCTGCGCCGCGATGTTCTGGTTGATGCGAAGACCCATGACGTCCTCCGTGGTG
>NZ_QZEZ01000016.1:0-3565 GCF_003594885.1 Vallicoccus soli | reverse complement strand
GCTGGTGGTGGGGGGTTCGTGTGGCACGCTGTTGGGTCCTGAGCTTCCCGGTTGCGGGTGGCTTGTGCCGGGCTTCTGCTGCTGTCCCGTGAGGGCGTGGTGGTGGGGGTGGTCCGGTCCGTTGGTTGAGAACTGCACAGTGGACGTGAGCATCTAGCAATCTCTCCTCACCGTCGGTGGGTCCTGGCCTTGTGTTGGCGGGGGTCTGGTGGTGGTGGGGGGTAGTGCTGGTTTCGTGGGTGCTGCCTTGTTGCCCCTTTGGGGGGTGTGGGGTGGTGCCCGTGTGTTCGTTCGATGTGTTGTGGGTTTTGTGGCTGTGGCCCGTGCTGCTGCTGCTGTTGTGCCGCTGCGCTGTGGTGCCGTCGATGTTGTGTCGGTGGTGCTGGTGGTGTTGGTGGGTGTGGTGGTGGTGGTGTGGGTTGTGGTCAAGTTGTTAAGGGCGCACGGTGGATGCCTTGGCACCAGGGGCCGATGAAGGACGTGGGAGGCTGCGTTAAGCCTCGGGGAGCTGTCAACCGAGCTGTGATCCGAGGATGTCCGAATGGGGGAACCCGGCAGGAGTCATGTCCTGTCACGCCCGCCTGAACACATAGGGCGGTGCGGGGGAACGTGGGGAAGTGAAACATCTCAGTACCCACAGGAAGAGAAAACAACAGTGATTCCGTGAGTAGTGGCGAGCGAAAGCGGATGAGGCTAAACCGTCGTCGTGTCAACCGTGCAGGGGTTGCGGTGGCGGGGTTGTGGGAGTGCGTGGCCGGGTCTGCATCGCCTGGCGGGGAGTGAGAAATCTTGGGTGTAGTCGAAGGTCCTGCGAACGGGCCGGCGGAGAAGGTAACACCCCTGTAGGCGAAACATCCAAGACTCCTTTGCGTTATTTCCCGAGTAGCACGGGGCCCGTGAAATCTCGTGTGAATCTGGCGGGACCACCCGCTAAGCCTAAATACTTCCTGGTGACCGATAGCGGACTAGTACCGTGAGGGAAAGGTGAAAAGTACCCCGGGAGGGGAGTGAAAGAGTACCTGAAACCGTGTGCCTACAAGCCGTCGGAGCTTTGCCCTTGTGGTGGGGTGACGGCGTGCCTTTTGAAGAATGAGCCTGAGAGTTAGCGGCATGTGGCGAGGTTAACCCGTGTGGGGGAGCCGTAGCGAAAGCGAGTCCGAACAGGGCGGTGGAGTCGCGTGTCCTAGACCCGAAGCGGGGTGATCTACCCATGGGCAGGGTGAAGCGCCGGTAAGACGGCGTGGAGGCCCGAACCCACCAGGGTTGAAAACCTGGGGGATGACCTGTGGGTAGGGGTGAAAGGCCAATCAAACTCCGTGATAGCTGGTTCTCCCCGAAATGCATTTAGGTGCAGCGTCGCGTGTTTCTTGCCGGAGGTAGAGCTACTGGATGGCCTAGGGGGCTCACCAGCTTACTGAAGTCAGCCAAACTCCGAATGCCGGTAAGTGAAGCGCGGCAGTGAGACTGCGGGGGATAAGCTCCGTAGTCGAGAGGGAAACAGCCCAGACCATCGGCTAAGGCCCCTAAGCGTGTGCTAAGTGGGAAAGGATGTGGAGTCGCAGAGACAACCAGGAGGTTGGCTTAGAAGCAGCCACCCTTGAAAGAGTGCGTAATAGCTCACTGGTCAAGTGATTCCGCGCCGACAATGTAGCGGGGCTCAAGCACACCGCCGAAGCTGTGGCATCTGCACGTGACTCTCGCCTGGGCTTGTCCTGGGTGCAGGGGTGTGGATGGGTAGGGGAGCGTCGTGTGGGGGGTGAAGCATCCGAGTGATCGAGGTGTGGACGCCACACGAGTGAGAATTCAGGCATGAGTAGCGAAAGACGGGTGAGAAACCCGTCCGCCGGATGACCAAGGGTTCCTGGGCCAGGCTAATCCGCCCAGGGTAAGTCGGGACCTAAGGCGAGGCCGACAGGCGTAGTCGATGGACAACGGGTTGATATTCCCGTACCCGCTGTGACGCGTCCATGCTGAACCTGGCGATGCTAACCGCCGCAAAGCGCTTCTGCCTTCGGGTGGGGGTGTGGCGCCGCGGGACCCGGACTGGTAGTAGGCAAGCGATGGGGTGACGCAGGAAGGTAGTCCAGCCCGGGCGATGGTAGTCCCGGGGCAAGGGTGTAGGCCGTGATCTAGGTAAATCCGGGTCACATGGGGCTGAGACCTGATGCGGAGACCGTTGGGTCGAAGTGGGTGATCCTCTGCTGCCGAGAAAAGCCTCTAGCGAGTGTCATGGCGGCCCGTACCCCAAACCGACTCAGGTGGTCAGGTAGAGAATACCGAGGCGATCGAGTGAACCGTGGTTAAGGAACTCGGCAAAATGCCCCCGTAACTTCGGGAGAAGGGGGGCCATGTCTGGTGATCCCACGTGCTGGGTGAGCTGGGTGTGGCCGCAGAGACCAGCGAGAAGCGACTGTTTACTAAAAACACAGGTCCGTGCGAAGTCGCAAGACGATGTATACGGACTGACGCCTGCCCGGTGCTGGAACGTTAAGGGGACCGGTTAGTCCTTCGGGGCGAAGCTGAGAACTTAAGCGCCAGTAAACGGCGGTGGTAACTATAACCATCCTAAGGTAGCGAAATTCCTTGTCGGGTAAGTTCCGACCTGCACGAATGGCGTAACGACTTCTCGACTGTCTCAACCACGGACTCGGCGAAATTGCACTACGAGTAAAGATGCTCGTTACGCGCAGCAGGACGGAAAGACCCCGGGACCTTCACTACAGCTTGATATTGGTGTTCGGTACGGCTTGTGTAGGATAGGTGGGAGCCGGTGAAGCGGGCACGCCAGTGTTCGTGGAGGCGTCGTTGAAATACCACTCTGGTCGTTCTGGATGTCTAACCTCGGTCCATGATCTGGATCAGGGACAGTGTCTGGTGGGTAGTTTAACTGGGGCGGTTGCCTCCTAAAGGGTAACGGAGGCGCCCAAAGGTTCCCTCAGCCTGGTTGGCAATCAGGTGTCGAGTGCAAGTGCACAAGGGAGCTTGACTGTGAGACAGACATGTCGAGCAGGGACGAAAGTCGGGACTAGTGATCCGGCGGTGGCTTGTGGAAGCGCCGTCGCTCAACGGATAAAAGGTACCCCGGGGATAACAGGCTGATCTTGCCCAAGAGTCCATATCGACGGCAAGGTTTGGCACCTCGATGTCGGCTCGTCGCATCCTGGGGCTGGAGTAGGTCCCAAGGGTTGGGCTGTTCGCCCATTAAAGCGGTACGCGAGCTGGGTTTAGAACGTCGTGAGACAGTTCGGTCCCTATCCGCTGCGCGCGCAGGAGACTTGAGAAGGGCTGTCCCTAGTACGAGAGGACCGGGACGGACGAACCTCTGGTGTGCCAGTTGTCCTGCCAAGGGCATGGCTGGTTGGCTACGTTCGGAAGGGATAACCGCTGAAAGCATCTAAGCGGGAAGCTCGCTTCGAGATGAGGTCTCCCACCCCTTTGTGGGTTAAGGCCCCCAGCTAGACGACTGGGTTGATAGGCCGGAGGTGGAAGCGCCGTAAGGTGTGGAGCTGACCGGTACTAATAGGCCGAGGACTTGACACAACCCGCACCACGACGACCAACCCAC
>NZ_QZEZ01000015.1 GCF_003594885.1 Vallicoccus soli | reverse complement strand
CGGTACGAGTTCTGCGCCGCGATGTTCTGGTTGATGCGAAGACCCATGACGTCCTCCGTGGTGATCGGGTCGGTGGTACCGGGCCGTCCGTGGCCCGACACCACGTAGATCGGCGCCCGGCGGCGCGCCTTGAGCCTTCTGGCGCGGTTCCCTTCAGGAGACCGTCAGCTGCCCCAGCGGCTGCGTGTCCCCGAGCTGCCCGGCGGTGCCGGCGTAGTGGGCCTGCAGGGCACCGGAGTAGCGCGCGGGGACCTGCACGGCGAAGGACCCGGTGCTCGCGGTGCGCGCCGTGGCGAGCGTGACGGGGACGGTCGTCCCCGGCCGCAGCACCTGCACGAGCACGGTCGCCCCGCCGAGCGGCGCCGCCACGGCGCCGTCCGTGCGCAGCAGCGTGCCGGAGACCGGCACCGGCTGGCCGTACGCGGCCGCCGACCGGCCCGCGGCCGCCGTGAGGGCGCTCCCGTACGGCGCCACCTGCAGCTCCCCGAGCGGCCGGACGGCGGCCGGCTGGCCGCCCGCGCCGGCGTACGACGCGCGCAGCGCCCCGCCCGCGGTCGGCGCGACGGTGGCGCTCCACGACCCGTCGGCCGCGACGCGCGCCGAGCCGAGCGTCAGCGGGGAGGTCGTGCCCGTGCGCACGACCTGCACCGCGACGGTCGCCCCCGCGAGGGGCCCGAGGGTGCCCCCGTCGTCGCGCTGCAGGGTGCCGGAGACCACGACGGGCTGCCGGTGGCGCACCGAGGTCGTGTCGGCGGCCGCCGCGAGCACCGTGCCGTAGTCCGCGACGGCGAGGGTCCCGAGGGCCTGCGTCGCGGCCGGGGTGGCGGCGGTCCCGGCGTAGCGGACCTGCAGCGCCCCGCCGTAGGTGGGCAGGGCGGTGACGGCGTACGACCCGTCGGCTGCGGTCCTCCCGGTCGCGACGGTCAGCGGGGTGGTCGTGCCCGCCTTGGTGACCTGCACGAGCACGGTGGCGCCGGCGAGCGGGGCCGTGGTGCCGGCCGCGTCGCGCGTGAGGGTGCCCCTCAGCGCCACCGGCTGGCGGTAGCGCACCGAGAGCCGGTCCGCCGACGCGGTGAGCACCGACGTCGGCAGCTGCGCCGTGACCGGCACCGGCTCCGAGGACGCCGGCCGGTAGCCCGCCGACCCGGCCAGGCGGGCCGTGAGCGTGCCCGTGACCGTCGCCCTCGTCGCGATCCGGTACGTCCCGTCGGCCGCGGTCCGCCCGCTGACCAGCAGCTTCGCCGCCGCGGAGCCCGACTGGGCCCAGATGCCGACGCTCTGCCCGCCGACGCCGGTCTCCGCGCCGTCGACGGTCCGGGTGAGCCGCCCGGACAGGACGAGCGGGGCGCCGTACCAGGCGGTGGCCCGGTCCGCCTCGAGCGTGAGGGCCGCCGTGCAGGTCCCGGTGGTCACCGCGACCCGGCCGGCGCCGGTGGCGGCGTCGTACGGCCCCGCGGCGCGCGTGCGGGCGGTCCAGGTGGACGTGCCGCTGAGCGCCAGGTCCCGCGTCGCGGTGCCCTCGGTGCCGGTGAGCACGCTGGCGGCCAGGACCGGCGCGCCCGTCGTGGCGCGCAGCGCCTCGACCGTGAGGCCCAGCACCGGCGCGCCCGTCGCGCGGTCGACGACGCGGCCCCCCACCGGGACGGCGGCGCCGGTGCAGCCCTCGTACGCGGTGCTCGACCCGCCCACCAGCGGGACGACGTCGACCTGGCGGCGCGGGGACGCGGCGAAGGCGAGCGGCGCGGCGACCGTCACGGTCGAGCCCGCGCTGTCGCGCACGACGGCGGTGACGCTCGTCGTCGCCGTCGTGGCGGCCGGGCAGGTCACCGTCGTCTGCTCGCCCGTGGCGCTGCCGAGCCGGCACCCGGCGTCCGCGACCCCCCAGGTCACGGTCGCCGTCCGGCCCTCGGGCAGCTGCAGGGCCACGCCCGCCTGCGTCGGCAGGCCCGGGACCGCCGGGCCGTTGACGGTGAGCCGGGCGCCGAGGCGGGTCGGGACGCCCTCGGAGCCGCCGCCGGACCCGTCGCCACCGCCGAGCAGCCACCGGCTGTCCGCCGCGTTCCAGTGCGTGTCGAGGTACGACCCGGCGACCGGCGCGGTGGAGAAGTAGTCGTCGGACCGGCAGTCCAGGAGGTACTCGCTCGCCGGCTCGCACACCTGGCGCATCACCGACCGGCTGCCGCCGTCCGGGTAGCACATGGTGTCGGCCTCGTCGTTGCAGTGCCCCGCCAGCGTCGAGTTCGGCGCGCCGTCCTGCACCCCGCCGATGGTGTGCACGAGCTCGTGCGCCTCGACGCTGTGCCCGCCGTCCTGGCCCCAGCAGGCGGTGTCGACGCGCGCGTACTGGGCGGCGTAGCCGTTGTTCGGGTTGTCCTGCCCGGCCCGCTCGTCGTCGTACATCGTGGCGACGCCGCACAGGACGCTGGCGTCGGTCCACACGAGGTACTTGCGGGTCGGGTCGTCGAGCCCCTGCGCCCTGAGCGCCGTCATGAGCCCGCCGAAGCTCGCCGTCGAGCCCGCAGGCACGGTCACGTTCAGCACCGAGGCCTCGCACCCGCTCGACGCGGGGGCGTGGACCCAGCGGAAGGCGCGCGTGCCGCCGGTGAGCGCGGCGCTGCGGCTCACGACGTCGTCGACGCCGGCGGCCCAGGTGCGCATCGAGGGGAGCAGGGCCGCGTACCGGTTCGTGCGCCCGGCCTCGACGGCGTAGACCGCCTGCACCCGGTAGCCGGCGGCGCCGTCCCCGTCGCAGGTGACCGTCGACCCGGCGCCCACCTGCGTAGCGGTCGGTACGCCGAGCGCGTTCGCCGCGGCGACGGCGCGCGGGCCGGCGCCGACCCGCGCCTGCAGCTCCCGCGTGCTCACGGGCTCGCGCACGTCGACCCCGGGGGGCGCGACGTCGAGGTGGACGCAGACCGCCCGCTCCCCCGGCGCCGGCGCCGCGAGCACGAGGGCGTCGCCGCAGAGTGCGGGGTCCCGGTACGAGGCCGCGTCGGGGACGCGCCCCGAGGCGGGGTCGGCGGGGCCGGCCCAGCGGTGCTGGAGCGGGTTGCCGACGGCGGCGGGCGCGCCGCCACCGGCACCGGTGGCGGCGAGCCCCTGCACGGCGCCCCCGGCGAGGAGGGCGGCCGGCACGGCCAGGGCGAGGGCCAGGCGGGCTGGCAGCGGGAGGCGCATGCCCTCTGCATCGACCCGCCGCTGCGAGCGGGTGCAGGGCCGTCCGGGTGGGCCGGAGGTCCCGGCCCCTCAGGCGGGGCGGGCGGCGGCGTACCCGCCGAGCCCCACCGGGCGCGCGGACACCCGCGCGCGGAAGTCGCTCTGCGAGGCCACCGCGGCGAAGTACGCCTCCCGGCGGCGCACGGCGCAGCCGCCCGCCTTGCCGGCCGGGCTCACCAGCGCAGGCTCGAGCTGGGCGTTCATGCCGTCGCGCAGCAGGGCGAGCGCCTCGCCGCGCATCTGGGAGACCCGCGACTCGCTGACGCCGAGCTCCCCGGCGATCTCGAGCATCGGGCGCTCCTCGAAGAAGTAGCGCACCACGACGGTCCGCAGCCGCTCCGGCAGCACCGCGACGGCGTCGTGCAGGTAGCCGATCCGCTCGTTGGCCATGAGCTGCTCGTCCGGCCCGTGGTCCCCCACGGGCGCGACCTCGTCGAGGGCGCCCGGGTCGGCGAAGCCCTGCAGGCTCAGCACGACCGCGCGCTGCACGTCCTCGTCGACCGCGTCGACCTGAGCCACCTCGACGCCGAGGTGCGCGGCGAGCTCCTCCTGCGTGGGCAGGCGGCCCAGCACGGCCGCGAGCTCCTCGACGGCGGCGTCGCGGCGGCGGGCCTTGTGGCGCACCGAGCGGCTCGCCCAGTCGTGCGTGCGCAGCTCGTCGATGAGCGCGCCGCGGATGCGGGTCGAGGCGAAGCGGGCGAACGGCACGCCGCGGGCCGGGTCGTAGCCGCGGGCGGCGTAGGCCAGGGCGGCCATGCCCGCGGACGTGAGCTCGTCGCGGCTCACGTGGGCCGGCACGCGGCCGATCACCTCGGAGACGAGGTAGCCGACGAGCGGCAGGTGCTCGCGGACCAGGGCGTCCTCGTCGGGGCGGGGGGCGCTGCGCGGCGGCTGGTCGGCGTGCGGGAGGCGCTTCGCACCGTCGGCCGGGCGCCGACGGGCGGAGGGGAGCAGCGTCTGCGTCATGGCGGCTGCATCGCCGCGCGGTCGGCCGGGGTTGAGCCGGGACGAGCAGATCGTCCCGAGGACCACCCGTACGGGGGAGCCGGCCTGGGCCGGAAGGCCCGGTGTTCCGCTCAGGTCCGGCGCGGGCGCGCCGATGCAGCAGGGGACGGAGCGCGCCGCGACGGGCGGCGCCGAGCTGGAGGGACCGCGATGGGACTGGCTGAGGTGTCGAGCGTCCTCTGGCGCGAGCGGGAGCTGCTGGAGATGCTCCTGTTCAAGCTCGAGGAGGAGCAGCTCGTGCTCGCCTCCGGCCGCACGAAGTGGCTGGCCCGCGCGACCCGCGAGGTCGACGTCGTCCTGCAGGAGATCAAGCGGACCGAGCTGCTGCGCGCCGTCGAGGTCGACGCCGTGGCCGCCGAGGCCGGCATCCCCGCGAACCCCAGCCTCGCCCAGCTCGCCGACGCCGTGGCCGAGCCGTGGGCCGGGCTGCTGCGCGAGCACCGCCAGGCGTTCCTCACGATGACCGCGGAGGTCCAGGCGCTCGCCCAGGCCAACCGCGACCTGCTGACCACGGGCCAGCGGGCCGCCCGCGAGGCGCTGCTGTCCCTCACCGACGGCACCGCGACGTACACCCCCGGCGGCGAGGCCGTGACGGTCGGGACCCGCCACCACCTCCTCGACTCCGCGCTCTGACCCCCGCCCACCCGAAGGGACCCCTCCCGTGAGCAGCTTCTCCTCGCTCAACACCGCCCTGACGGGGCTGTACGCGCAGCAGCGCGGCCTCGACGTCACGGGCCAGAACGTCGCCAACGCCAACACCGAGGGCTACACCCGCCAGCGGGTGACGATGCAGTCCGTCGGCGGCACCACCGCACCGGCGGTGTGGGCGACCCAGCCCAAGGTCGGCACCGGTGTCGACGTGACCGGAGTGCAGCGGCTGCGCGACTCCTTCCTCGAGGCCCGCGCGCAGGCCGAGCACGGCCGCGAGGGCGCGCTGACCGCCGAGGCGGAGGCGTACTCGCGGATCGAGCAGGCGTACGGCGAGCCGAGCGACACCGGGCTGCAGGCGCAGCTGACCAAGCTCTGGCAGGCCTTCGGGGACCTCAAGAACGTCCCGGACGGGCAGGCGCAGCGCCAGGCGGTGCTGCGCCAGGCCGAGTCCGTGACCGACGGCGTGCGCCGGGCGGCGGACTACATGGACACCCAGTGGCACGTCCTGCGCGAGCAGGTCGTGACGACGGTCGACACCGTCAACACCGTCGCGGCGAACGTGGCGGACCTCAACGGCGCCATCCGCCGCGCGACGCAGGCCGGGCTGCCGGCCAACGAGCTCGCGGACCGCCGCGACCAGCTCGTCATGCAGCTCGCGGACCTCACCGGCGCCGTGGCGCGCGGCGGCAGCGAGGGCACGGTCGACGTGTACGTCGGCGGCCAGGCCCTCGTGCGCGGCGACTCGTCGACCCGCATGGTCGTCCCCGCCGCCGACGGGGCGCTCGACCGCCTCGGCGACGACGTCCCCGTCAGCTGGGCCGGCACCGAGGGCTCGCCGGTGGAGGTCACGGCGGGCCGCCTCGGCGGCGAGCTGCGCGCCCTCACCACGACGATCCCCGGCCAGTCCGCCCAGCTCGACGCGGTCGCGGCGAGCCTGCGCGACAGCGTCAACGCGGCGCACGCCACCGGCTACGACGCGACCGGCGCCCCCGGCGGCGCGTTCTTCGGCGGCACCTCGGCGCGCGACCTCACCGTCGCCATCACCGACGGCGCGCGGGTCGCGGCGTCCTCCGCCCCCGGCGCCCGCGACGGCGCCACCGCTGACGCGCTCGCCAAGCTCGCGACCCGCCCGGAGGGCCCCGACGCGGCGTACCGCGCGCTCATCGTCGACCTCGGCACCAGCGCCAAGGCCGTGAACGACCGGCTCGAGATCCAGGGCACCCTGACGAGCCGCGTCGACGCCTCCCGCGAGGCGCAGTCCGGCGTCAACCTCGACGAGGAGATGGTCAACCTGATCAGCTACCAGCACGCGTACGAGGGCGCGGCCCGCCTCATGACGGCCGTGGACCAGGTGCTCGACACCCTCATCAACCGCACCGGCGTCGTGGGCAGGTGACGACGATGGCCTTCCGCGTCACCTCGAAGTCGATCGCCCAGAGCACGCTGCACGGCCTGGCCGCCAACCAGGCCCGCCTGGCCAAGGTGCAGGAGCAGCTCTCCAGCGGCAAGACCATCTCGCGCCCGTCGGACTCCCCCGGCGGCACCGTCTCGGCCATGCAGCTGCGCTCCGAGATCGGCGTCAACGAGCAGTACGTCCGCAACGCCGACGACGGCCTCGGCCGCCTCGGCAGCATCGACAACCAGCTCCAGGGCGTCATCGCGTCCCTGCACACGGCGCAGGACCGCCTGCTCCAGGGCATGTCCACCGGGTCGTCGTCGCCCGCGTCCCGGGAAGCGCTTGCTCGTGAGATCGAGTCGCTGCGCGACGGGATCCTCGAGCGCTCCAACGAGACCTACCTCGGGCGCCCGCTGTTCGGCGGGACGACGCCGGGGCAGGTCGCCTACGGCAAGGACCTCGCGTACAGGGGCGACGGCGGCGCCACGACCCGGACCGTCGGCGCCAGCGCCGAGGTGCGCGTCGACGTCACCGGCCCCGAGGTCTTCGGCGACGACGCCACCGGCGTCTTCGCCAACCTCACGGCCATCGCCGCGGGCCTGCGCGCCGGCGGCACCGGCCTCGAGGGGGACCTGGCGCTGCTCCAGCAGAACACCGCGCGCGCCATCGGCGCCGCGGGCGACATCGGTGCGCGCACCAACCGGGTGGAGGCCATGAAGCAGGCGGCGAACGACCGCGTCCTGACGCTCAAGGGCGGCCTCGAGGCGGTGGAGGACATCGACCTGCCGCGCACGATCGTGGACCTGCAGCTGCAGGAGGCGGCGTACCAGGCGGCCCTCGGCGCCACGTCCAAGGTCATCACCCCCTCGCTCGTGCAGTTCCTGCGGTGACGGCCCTCGTGACGGGCGTGCCGACGACTCGCGCCGTACGTCCCCGGGCCGGCGCCGCGCTGGTGGAGGATGGCCCCGTGAGCACCGAGAGCACCGAGAGCACCGAGACCGCGCCCGCCGCTCCCGGCGAGCTGCCCGCCCTGGACCTCGTGGGGCCGATGGCCGGCTTCCCGGACCACCGGCGCTTCGCCCTCGTCGCCCTCGACGAGGCCGGGCTGCTCTACGCGCTGCGCAGCCTCGAGGACCCCGCCCTGCGGTTCCTCGTCGCCCCGCCGGCGCCGTTCTTCCCGGACTACGCGCCGGAGCTCGACGACGAGCAGGCGGCGCTGCTCGGGCTCGGCTCGGCGGAGGACGCGCTGGTCCTCGTCGTCGTCACGCCGGGCGCCAGCCCGGCCGACGCCACGGCGAACCTCCTCGCCCCGGTCGTGGTCAACCAGCGCACCCGCACCGCGGCGCAGGTCGTCCTCGACCAGGACCTGCCGCTGCACGCGCCCCTGGGCGGCTGAGCCCCGCACGAGCCGCACCACCCGCACCACCGCACCACCCGCACCACCGCACCACCCGCACGACCCGCACGGCCCCGGGCCGCGCACCGCACCGTCCGCCGGACGGGTGGTGGGCGGCCCTCGTGCACCAGGTGGGGGGTGCGCGGCGCCGATGCCCCTGGTGACGCCCGGCCCGCCAGGAGGACCACCGTGACCCGCCGCACCACCGCCCCCCGGGCAGCGCGCACCGCGCTCGCCGCGCTGCTCGCCGCCCTCGCCACCGCCCTCGTCCCGGCGGCGCCCGCGGGCGCGGCAGCGGGCACGACGGGGGTCCCGGTGCCGGCGACGCCGGCGCCCGCGGCGGCGCCCGAGCCGCTCGCGGCGTACGAGCCCCAGACCACCTGCGACCCGGTCGCCAAGCCCGGCGTCGTGCGCTTCGCGCAGCTGGTGCTGGCGACGTACCCGACGACCGGCAGCTCGGGCATCGTGCGCGCGTGCTCCAGCGGCGGGGCGAGCGAGCACAAGGAGGGCCGGGCGTGGGACTGGCGGGTCCAGGCCGACCGCCCCGACGACGCCGCCCGGGTCGACGCCCTGATGTCCTGGCTGCTCGCCACCGACGCCTCGGGCCAGCGCTGGGCCAACGCCCGCCGCCTCGGGGTCATGTACGTCGTCTGGGACGACCGGATCTGGTCGTCGTACCGGGCGGCCGAGGGCTGGCGCCCGTACGTGCACGCCGGCTGCACGGGCGTCCCGCTGCAGCAGTGCTCGGCGACGCTGCGGCACCGCGACCACGTGCACCTGTCCTTCAGCCGGGCGGGCGGGGCCGGCACCACCTCCTTCTGGGCCGCGCCCGCCGCTGCGGCGCCGGCGCCCGCCCCGACCCCGGCGCCCACCCCGGCGCCCGCCCCGGCGCCGGCGCCCGCCCCGGCCCCCGCGCCCGCCCCGGCCCCGCAGCCCGCCCCGGCCCCGCAGCCCGCCCCGGCCACGCCGGCGCCCGCCTGGTCCCTCGCGACCTGGCGGACCACCACCGTCGTCCCCGGCGCGAGCGGCGCCGCGGTCACCGCGCTGCAGAAGGCCCTGCGCACCGTGGCGGTGGACGGGCGCTACGGGACGGCGACCCGGGCGGCGGTGGTGGCGTACCAGCGCTCCGAGGGCCTCGTCGCCGACGGCTGGGTGGGCGCGGCGACGTGGGACGCGCTCGAGGCGGACCTGCGCCGGCACTCCGACCGGATCGCCGACGTCGACGACGTGCTCCTCTCCCCCGGGAAGGTCCACGCCCGCGCCGTGCCCGTCCTCGAGCGCGCGCTGCGCCTCGCCGGGCCCGACAGCCGGTACGGCACCGCGACGGTGACCGCGGTGAAGGCGTTCCAGCGCAGCCACGGCCGCGCGGCGACCGGCACCGTCGACTGGGGCACCTGGCAGGCGCTGCGCGGGCTGTGAGGCGGCGCACGCCGCGAGCGCGCCCGCCGGGCGGTGACTTGACGCGGCAGGTGAGGCGCACCGACGGTGGAGGGTCGTCCCGACCTCTCACCGGAAGGCCCCGCCCGTGCCAGGAGCCCGCACCGCACCGACCACGCCGCCCCCCGCCCGCAGCCGCGTCCACCCGGGGGTCTTCTGGCCCTCGGTCGTGCTCATCGGGGCGTTCGTGCTCTTCGCCGTCGTCGCGCCGACGACCGCCGAGAGCGCCATCGGTGCCGTGCAGGACTCCATCGTGGGCAGCCTCGGGTGGTACTACACCCTGCTCGTCGCCGCCTTCATCGCCTTCGCGCTGTGGGTCGGCCTCGGCCGCGCCGGCGACATCACGCTCGGCCGCGACGGCGAGGAGCCGGAGTTCGGGCTGCGCTCGTGGTTCGCGATGCTCTTCAGCGCCGGCATGGGCATCGGGCTCGTCTTCTGGGGCGTCGCCGAGCCGCTCAACCACTACGCGGCGCCGAAGCCCGGCGTCACCGGCGACGAGGTGCAGCTCGCGCAGCAGGCCATCAACCAGACGTACGTCCACTGGGGCCTGCACGCCTGGGCCATCTACGTCGTCGTCGGCCTCGGGGTGGCGTACGCCGTGCACCGCCGCGGCCGCCCGGTCTCGATCCGCTGGGCGCTCGAGCCCCTCCTGGGCCGGCGCGTGCAGGGCCGGCTCGGCGACGCCGTCGACACCGCCGCCGTCGTCGGCACCGTCTTCGGCGTGGCGACCTCGCTCGGCCTCGGCGTCATCCAGATCGGCGCCGGCCTGGACTTCCTGGGCCTCGCCGAGTCCAGCACCACGGTGCAGGTGGTGGCCATCGCCGTCATCACGGCGCTGGCCACCCTCAGCGTGGTCTCGGGCGTGGGGCGCGGCATCAAGTGGCTGAGCAACGCCAACATCGGCCTCGCCGCCGCGCTGCTCGTGTTCGTCCTCGTCGCCGGCCCGACCCTCTTCCTGCTGCGCGAGTTCGTGCAGTCCATCGGCTACTACCTGCAGGACGTCCTGCGCCTCACCTTCGACGTCACCGCCTTCCAGGGCGAGGCGGGCGAGGCGTGGCAGGCGTCCTGGGCGACGTTCTACTGGGGCTGGTGGATCAGCTGGTCGCCGTTCGTCGGCGTCTTCATCGCCCGCATCTCCCGGGGCCGCACGGTGCGCGAGTTCGTCGGCGGGGTCCTGCTGGTCCCGACGCTCGTGACCTTCCTCTGGTTCGCCGTCCTGGGCGGTACGGCGCTGCACCGCGAGCTCTTCGGCGGCGGCGGCCTCGTCGGCGAGGACGGCTCGGTGGACACCGAGTCCGCGCTCTTCGGCCTGCTCGACGGGCTCCCGGGCGGCCCCGTCGTCGTCGGGATGACGATCCTGCTCGTCGTCACGTTCTTCGTGACCTCGTCCGACTCCGGCTCGCTCGTCGTCGGGATGCTGACCGCCGGGGGCGACCCGGAGCCGCCGACCTGGCTGCGCGTGCTCTGGAGCTGCCTGCAGGGGCTGGTCGCCGCCGCGCTGCTGCTCGCCGGCGGGCTCGTCGCCCTGCAGACCGCCTCGATCGTCGTCGCGCTGCCCTTCAGCCTCGTCATGGTGGGCATCGCCGTCGCGCTGGTGCGGGCGCTGCGCGCGGAGCACCGGGCGCGGCTGCGCCGCGAGGACGAGGCGCTGCGCAACCACGTCGCCGCGACCGTCGCGACGAGCCTCGGCACCGCGGAGGCGAACGGGGAGCGCCGGGCGGCTCACTGAGCGTTATGCTCTGCGAACCCCGGCGGGGCACGCGACACCGCAGGGGCACGACCGGCCCGACCACGGAGGGGAACGCTGGTGCTCGTCCTCAGCCGCCGCGCAGGCGAGAAGATCGTCATCGGTGACGACGTGACCGTCACCGTCCTCGAGGTCCGCGGGGACGTGGTGCGCGTCGGCATCGACGCCCCCCGCTCGGTCCGGGTGCACCGCGAGGAGGTCCACCGCGAGCTGCAGGCGGCCAACCAGGCCGCCGCCCGGGCCGCCGCCTCCGACGAGGCGGCGGCCGCGCTGTCCTCGGCGCTCCGGCCCCGGGCGCCCCGCGCCTGACGCCCCGCGCCGCCCGCCGTCCCCGCCGACGCGCGCGGGGGCGCCGCCCGGCCGTGGCCGGTCGGCGCCCCGCGGACGCGCTGGTGCCGGGGTCCTCGGGCGCTGCCGCCGCCCCCTCAGAGGGCGACGACGCCGAGGCGGCCGCTGCCGTAGCCCCCGACGGTCACCCCGAGGTCCAGCCGGCGCCCGAGCGTGCGGACGTACGCCGACACGTCGGCCGGCGGGAGCTCGTCGGGGCCGTACACCTTGTAGAGCTTGAGGTGCTTGGCACCCGGCTGGTTGAACAGCGAGGCGAAGATGTTGAGCACCTCGTAGAGGTTCTCGAACACCACCGGCGACAGGGCGCCGTCCTCGAGGCACGCCTTGGCGCCGCCCGGCGGGACGAGGCCGATGGCCGCGCCGGCGTACGCCGACAGGGCCATGTCGGTCACCGCGACCGCGCCGGTGCGCAGGCGGGCGTCGACGTAGACCGCGACCGCGCCCGGCGCCTTCGGCGAGGGCACGACCGGCTCGCACGGCGCGACCGTGACGTCGCGGCCCAGCAGCTCCTCGAACATGTCGCGCACCGCCTTGGAGGTCGGCAGCGCGCTCGTGGCGACGGCGCTCATCCGAGCACCGGCTCGAGGGCCTCGCGGAAGGACTCCGCGGTGAACGGCTTGGCGATGAGGAACAGCGCGCCGGCCGCGGCGGCCATGTCGCGCATGTCGGAGGAGCCCTCCGAGGTGACGAAGCCGAAGGGGACGTCCTGGCCGGTGCCGCGCAGGCTCTGCAGCAGCTCGTAGCCCGTCATCTCCGGCATGTTCCAGTCGGACAGGACGAGGTCCGGCGCCTCGGCGGCGACCATCTGCAGCGCCTCGCGGCCGTTCGTGGCCTCGACGAGCTCGTGGCTGTCGTAGCCGGCCTGGCGCAGGGTGCGGGTGACGATCTGGCGCATGACGCGGCTGTCGTCGGCGATGAGGATCTTCATGACAGGGCTTTCCTTCAGGGGGTCGTGCTGGTCCGGACGTCGACCAGGAGGGGGCCGTGGGGGGCCGCGAGCGCGACGGAGCAGACCGTCGTCGCGTGCGGGAAGTGGTGGGAGCCGGCTGCCAGCACGACGTGCGGCAGCGACAGGGTGTTCGGCGGCGGGAGCATGCCCTTGACGCTGCCGCCGACCATGTTGGCGAGCTCGCCGACGGCGTCGGCGACGTCCTCCTGGGAGGCCTCGCCCGGCTCGAGGCCGAGCATGGTGCTCGTCAGGGCGGCGGCGGTCTCCGGCGAGCAGGACACGGTGACGTGCCCGCCCCAGGTGCCGGTGACGCCCACGGACGCCGTCCAGTGCGCGGCGGACGGCGGCTCGTGCGGCAGCTCGACGGTCTCGACGCCGAGGCTCGCGAGCACGTCGGTGACGATCGCGACGACGACCTCGGCCGTCACCGCGGGGGCCTGGACCTCGGCGCTCACGCCGGCACCTCCTGCAGCAGGCCGAGCAGCGCGAGCTTCTCCTCGATCGCGTCCGGCGTGAACGGCTTGATGACGTACTCGTGGGCGCCGGCGGCGAGCGCGCGCACGATCTGGCCGTGCTCGGACTCGGTCGTCACCATCATGAGCGTGATGTCGCGCCACTCCGGTCGCTTGCGCACGGCCACGATGAACTCGAGGCCGTTCATGACCGGCATGTTCCAGTCGATGAGCGCGAGCTGGGGGACCGGCCCCTGCTCGAGCTGGTCGAGCGCCTCCTGGCCGTTCCCCGCCTGAGCAGCGGTGAAGCCGAGGCCCGTGACGATGCGCGTGAGGATGGAGCGCATCGCCCGCGAGTCGTCGATGACGAGTGCGTGCATGTTGGGGTTCACCTTCCCGCGGGGATTCTGGCCTGCGGCCTGTACGCCGCCGACCGACCGATGACGACGCGCTCCCACGCCTCGTCGACGCCCAGCGTGGTCTCGGCCCCTCCGAGGAGGAGCCAGCCGTCGGACCGCAGGGTGCGGGCCGTGCGCTGGAGGATGTCGCGCTTCGTCGCCGTGTCGAAGTAGATGAGGACGTTGCGCAGGAAGACGACGTCGTACCGGGGACCCGGGGGGAACGGCGCCGCGAGGTTGAGCTTCGACCAGCGGACGCAGCGGCGGAGCTGGTCGGAGACCTGCCAGTCCGCGCCCACCCGCTGGAAGTGCTTGACGAGGTGCGTGGCCGGCAGGCCGCGGTTCACCTCGAGCTGCGAGTAGCGCCCGGCGCGCCCGCGCGCCAGCATCTCCTCGCTGATGTCGGTCGCGGTGATCTCGAGCCGCCAGCCGGCGGCCGCGAGGCGGTCGTGGGCGACCATCGCGACGGTGTACGCCTCCTGCCCGCTCGAGCAGGCGGCGGACCAGACCCGCAGGACCCGGTCGTCGGTGCGCGAGGCGAGGATGTCGGGCAGCATGCGCTGCTCGAAGGCCTGGAACGGGCTCGAGTCGCGGAACCACGACGTCTCGTTCGTCGTCAGGGCCTCCACGATCTTCGGGTGCTGGGCCCGGTCGCGCATCGCGCGCGCGACGTACGCCGGCACGTCCCGCTCCCCCGCCGCGCGGGCGAGCGGGAGCAGGCGGGCCTCGACGAGGTACTCCTTGCCGGGCTCGAGGACGATGGCCGCCTCGCGCCGGACGAGCGTCCGGACGAAGTCGAACTCGCTGCCGCTGATCGGCACGCTCACGCACCTCCCTGCGCCGCACGGGCGCCCCGGTGGACTGTGGTGCCGAGGACGGCGTCCCCGACGGCCCCGGCGATCCGGTCGAGCGGGAGCTCGGCCGTGGCGAGCCCGGCGCCGGAGACGGCCCCCGGCATGCCCCAGACCACCGAGGTGGCGGCGTCCTGGACGATGACGCGGCAGCCGGCCGCGCGCAGCGGCTCGCAGCCGCGGCGCCCGTCGCTGCCCATGCCGGTGAGGACGACCGCGAGGGCCGCGCCGCCGTACGCCTGCGCGACGGAGCGGAAGAGCACGTCGACGGCCGGGCGGCAGAAGTTCTCCGGCGGCGCGTCGGTGAGGCGGGTCTGCACGGCGCCGCCGGAGCGCACGACCTCGAGGTGGCGGTCCCCGGGCGCGACGTAGACGTGGCCCGGGCGCAGCGGCACCCCGTCGGCGGCCTCGGCCACGCGCAGCGTGCCGAGCCGGTCGAGGCGCTCGGCGAAGAGCCGGGTGAACAGCGGCGGCATGTGCTGGACGACGACGACGGGCACCGGCAGGTCGCGCGGCAGGCCGGCGACGACCTTGGCGAGGGCCTCGGGGCCGCCCGTGGAGCAGCCGACCGCGACGACCTCGACCTTCGCCGGCGGGCCGGCGGGGGCGGCCGGGGCCGCCGGGCGCGCGGGCGCCGCGCCCGGCGCGGGACGGCCGGGGGCCGTGCCGAGCGGGGAGCGGCCCGCGGGGCCGGACGGGCCCGGGGCGCCGTACGGGGCGGCGGGGCCGCCCGGGCGGGGGCCCGAGCGCAGCGGCGGGCGCGGCGGGGCCGGGCGGGCGGCCGCGTGCAGCGCCTTGATGCGCGGCACGAGCTGCTCGCGGACCGCCCGCATCGACTCGGCGATGGCGCCGACGTTCGACGGCTTCGTGACGTAGTCGCTCGCGCCGGCGGACAGCGCCTCGAGCGTCGCCTGCCCGCCGCGCTCGGTCAGCGTGCTGAACATGATCACGGGAAGCGTCGGGCGCAGCCGGCGGATCTCGCGCAGGGTCGCGAGCCCGTCCATGACGGGCATCTCGATGTCCAGCGTCACGACGTCCGGCGCGACCTGGTCGAGCTTGGACAGCGCGATCCGCCCGTTGGCGGCCGTGCCGACGATGCGGATCGCCGGGTCCTCCTCCAGCGAGGCCGTCACGAGGCGGCGCACCACCGTGGAGTCGTCGACGACGAGCACGTTGATCACGCTGCGCCGCTCCCTCGGTCCCGCGGCGCCCCGTGCGCCGACACGACTCCATCGGCAGGGGGGCGCCCCGGGTTGAGCGGTCGCGCGCGGGCGGCTACCCGAGGGGCTCGAGCGGGCCCAGGGCGGCGCGCACCGGCGAGGCGAGCAGCGCGGTCGGCTCGTCGCCGAGCAGGTCGGCCACGACGCTGGCCTGCACGGCGCCGGAGAGGAGGTTCCACACCCCGCCCGCGGAGTCGGCCAGCGGCAGCCCGGCGTCGCGCACCGCCTCGACGGCGAGCAGCTGCGCGGCCGCGGCCGGGCGCACCCGGCCGCTGAGGTGCACCGCCCAGCTGGCGTCGTGCACCGCCTCGGCCCAGCGCGAGCGGCTGGCGCGGGTGGCGGCGCTCGCCGCGCGCAGCCGCTCCAGGTCGGCCGGGCCGAGGGCGCGCAGCCGGGCGAGCAGGGCGCGCGTCCCCTCCCCCGGGTCGGTGGCGCTCCGCTCGGCGAGCCCCAGGGCCCGGGCGGCGCGCGTCCACGGCCCGGCGAGGCGGCGCCGGGCGTCGTCGTCGAGCTCGCCGGCCAGGTAGCAGGACGCCACGGCGTCGCACAGCACGGAGGTCGCGGCCGTCGCCGGCGCGGACTGCACGGCCAGCCCGTCGGCGAGCGGCCCGCTGGCCGCGCTCCACGTCCAGTCGAGGACCTCGCGGCGCACGCAGCGCAGCAGCGCGTCGAGGCTGCCCAGCGGGGCCGACTCCAGGGCCTGCAGCGTGCCGGCGGTGACGGGCCGCCCCTCGGCGGTCGCGGCGCGGACGTCCTCGAGCAGGCCGGTGACCTCGAGCCGCTGCGCCTCCGCGGCCGACACCGCCAGCCAGGCGCCGGCGCGGGCGGCGGTGGCGTCGACGTCGGACGGGGCGCAGGCGGCGAGGACCGGCAGGTCGGCCGGCCCCAGCTCGAGCGCCTCGCGCAGCAGCCGGGCCACGTGCTCGCCCCCGGGCCGGCGCACCAGGTCGAACGCGAGCACCGGCGCGCTCACCAGCGTGTACATGGCCCCACCCCTGTCCCTCGGTCAGGTGACCCAGCGTGACAGAAGAGGCGGCAGAGCGTCAGTCGACGGGCCGTACTCCACCCGGACGGGGGGCGCGGTTCGCGGTGCGTCACGTCCGGTGGCGGCGCACCGGGGCCCGGACGCCGACGGGCCCGCTGCCGGTGCGGCAGCGGGCCCGTGGGGGGGTGCGGGGTCAGTACGAGAAGCGGGTGACCAGCGCCTGCAGGTCGCTCGACATCCGGGCGAGCTCGGAGACGGCCTGCTCGGACTGCTCGACGCCCTCGTTCGTCACCTGGGCGGCGGTCGCCACGCCGGTGATCGACACCGCGATGGACCCCGAGCCGGTGGCGGCCTCGGAGACGTTGCGGTTCATCTCCGTCGTCGTCGCCGTCTGCTCC
>NZ_QZEZ01000014.1 GCF_003594885.1 Vallicoccus soli | reverse complement strand
GGACGACCCGGACGACCCGGACGACCCGGACGACCCGGACGACCCGGACGACCCGGACGACCCCAATGACCCGGACGACCCAGACGGCCTGACAGGCCTGGACGACCTCGACGACCTGGCGACGGACACGCCGACGGATGCGGTGGCCTCGCGGTGGGCCACGTCGCGCAGGGAGTCCATCGCCTCGGCCAGGGTGTCTTCGACGGCCGGGTCGTGGGCCCGGAGAGATGCCGCGACCGCCCCGGCATGTGGGCCGTCCATCCACGGCAACGTGCGGCCCAGCGTGGGCCGGGCGCCGGAGGCGATGACCACGGCGCGGCCCTTGGGCAGCGCGCCGAGGTCGGCGACGTCCAGCACCCGCTCACGACGGCTGGATCGGCTCGTGGAGCGCCCGGAGCGGCTGTGCGACGTGGACGTCGCAGCCAGCTCAAAGTCCCCAATCAGCTCCGACAGCTCGGACAGGAACTCCCGCTCGTGCACACCACCGCCGTACACCTTTACGTTGGCCGCGGACCACAGCTTGCGCATCCCCTCGCGGCCCCACACCTGCACGCCCTGGGACCAGGACTGCAGGATTGTCATGAGCACGATCCCGCGCGAGCCGTAGTGGCTGTAGAGGTTGGGCAAGTCCCGCCACCGGCACACATTCGCGGCCTCGTCGAGCACGCACACCATCGGCACCGGCAGCCTGCCGCCAGGGGACCGCTTGGCGAGGTCCTCGGCGGCCTCGCAGACGGCGACGGTCAGCGCGGTGACCAGCGGGCCGGCGGAGCCGCTGCCCTCCTTGGACAGGCTGTACAGGGTGCCGGCGGAGCGGACGAACGCGGCCGGGTCGAACTCCCGACGCCGGCTGGTGTCACTGGCGCAGGCCCGCTCCCCTGCTGCTCCCCTGCCGCCGCCGGCAGTGCTGCTGGGGGTGACCCAGCGCATGGCCTGGCGGTTGGTCATGAACGCGACGGTCTTCTGCGCGGTGCCGTAGACGCCACTGCGCTGCTTCTCCGACATGTTGACCGCCTCCTCGACGCTGGCGGCGTTGAGCGGGTAGCCGTGCTCGCGCAGGACCGCGGCGGGCTCGTCGTCGGTGGGTCGGGTCAGCCACAGGTACACCTGGGTCAGGTCCCGCCCGGCCAGGGCCGCGGCGAGCAGCAGGTCGGCGAGCAGTTGCTCACCGCGCGGGTCGAAGTAGGCGTCGGTCCGCGCGCCGGGCTCACGCGCCGCAGCGGTGAACACCCCGGCCAGCATCGCCGCCTTGACCTCGTCGACCACATACGACAGGGGGTTCCACCACCACGACGGCCCCGCTCCCCCTGCAGATCCTGCTTCGCCGATGACGTCCTGTGGGTCGAAGACCCACACCTCCCCCGCTCCCCCAGCGTGGGCGGCGCGCAGGTCCCTCGTGGCGTCAACGAGGTCGCGCTTGTTCGAGGTGGCCACCGCGGCGCCGGGGGCGGCGAGCAGCGCCGGGACGGCGCGGGAGGTGGTCTTGCCGGTGCGCGGGCCCCAGATATCGACCGCGACGTCCTCCCACCCCTGGTACAGGGTCTGCCCACCGGCGATCGTGCGGGCGACCGCCAGGCCGGGGGCGGCTGCCGTGCCGGCGGGGCCGGCAGAGCCGCTGGGGTTGGTGACGCGGAGGCGGGCGGCCTTGGCGGTGGCGGCCTTGCCGGCCAGGTCGCCGAGGTCGCGGCCGCGGCCCATGTACCGGGCCGCGACGTCCACCCTCGAGCGGGTCCGCCGGGCCCGGGTGAGGAGCACCGCGGCGAGGACCCCCAGGACGAGCACCCCGGCGGCGAGGGCGGCAAGCACCTCCGTGGCCGCCGCGGGCCAGGCGATGGTGCTGCGGGCCAGGCCGGTGACGAGCTCGGCGGGGTTGCCCGGCAGGTCCTGGCGGGCCTGCGGGTCCGCCTCGAGGCGGTTGCTCAGATGCGCGGCCAGGGTGAGCGGGCCGACGGTGACCGCCAGCAGCGCCAGTCCGCAGGCCAGCAGCTGCGTCTGCGGGTTCCAGCCCGCACCCGAACGCTTCGACGTCGAGCTCACGCCCTGCTCCCCCGGCTGTCTGCGCTGCCCGCGCCGCCGGCGCTGCCCGCGCCGCCGGCGCCGCCGGCGCCGCCGGCGCCGTCGCGAAGGCGGCGGGCGTCGCGCACGTCGGCAACGAGCCGCGCCTGCTGCTCCGGCTGGGCAGTGAGACCGGCAGCGGATTCGGAGTTGACGTCGGGCAGACCGTCCTCACGGGCGACGTCGTCGATCACCTCGGCCAGAGGGTGCAGGGCCTGGTCCTGCCTGACGTGCTGCTCGCTGGCCGCGCCACCGCTCGTGCCCTCGGCGCTGGCGTCGGACTCGCCGGACTCGCCGGACTCGCCGGACTCGCTCACCGGTGCCGAGCGCGAGGCCTGGTGCCAGAGGCGGTTGGTGTCGTTGAGGTGCTGCTCTACCGAAGTGAGGGCGACGTGGACGGGGATGCCGGGGCGGCCGCCGACCTTGACCAGGAAGTTGCCGAGGCCGGGCGGGTCGGTCTCCTGCCCGGCGACGGCGTCGAACGCTGGTGGGGCGGTCCAGCCGACGAGCAGGTCCTGCTCGGCGCGGGAGAACGGCACCGCGGAGTTGAGCATCGGCATCTCCGCCGAGGGCAGCCCGCCACAGATCACCATGCCGGAGCGCTCGACGAACCCGCGGGCCTTCATCCGGTCCGCCTCCGTCGGGAGGGCGAGCAGGTCGCTCATGGTGTGAGTGATCATCGCCATGCCGACGCCGCGGCCGCGGTTGAGCCGGGTCAGGGCGTCGACCCGGTCGACGATGCCCTTCCCGGCGCGCAGCGCGCGCCACAGCTCGTCGAGGATGACGAAGTAGTGCCGGCGCGGCTCCAGCCCCGCGTCAGCGAGGACGTTGGCGATGTTCAGCGCGCCGAACCCGGCGGACCAGCACGCGAGCAGCAACGCGGCCTGCAAGTCCATCTCGGAGTCGTCGATGCTGCTGACGTCGAAGACGACGGGGCGGTCGCGGCGCATCGGCACGCTGGTCGGTTCGGAGAAGATCGTCCCGAACCGGCCGCCGCCGACCAGGCCCATCAGGGTGGCCTCCAGGCCCTCGGTGATCTCCTGGTACCGCGACAGGCTGCCCCGGTCCAAAGCGACCTGACGCACGTCCTCCGGCGCCTCCTGCACCACTCGCAGCAGGTCCGCCAGCACCGGCACACCCCGTGCCCCGGTGCCGCCGGAACTCGAGGGGTGGCGGGCGTCGAGGACGCGCAGGGCGCGGTCGAGGATCGTCTCCTCCCGGTCCGACGGCGGCGCGGAGCGGGTAATCGTGATGAGCGAGGAGACCATGGCGTGCCGGCGACCGTGGGCGTCGGCGAGCACCGCCTGGCGGGCGGTGCCGGTCAGGCGGCGGGCGGCGGCGGTGGCCTCGCCGGGGTCGAGGACGTTGAGGTGCCCGCGGCCCCGCCCGAGGGTGATGACCTGCCCGCCGACGGCGCGGATCAGCTCGACGTAGTCCGGGCGCAGGTCGCCGAGCACGAGGGGCTGCACGCCGTAGCCGATCAGCCCGAGCGCCATGCGGCGCACGACCGTGGACTTGCCCAGGCCGGGCTTGCCGAGCACGAACGCGGACGGGTTGGAGATCAGCTTCGCGCGCTGGAACCAGGAGATCGGGTCGCAGCACAGCGTCGCCCCCGACGTGAGGGTGGTGCCGATCGGCACCCCCACCATCGGCGAGCCGGTGCCGGCGGCGAACGGCCACAGCCCGCACACCTGCGCGGTCGTGCCGCGCCACTCGTCCACGGTCTGCACGTACGGGGAGCTCCCGCGCCCCCGCCCCGGCCACCCACGAGGCCCCGGACGCGGAGCCGGACGCGGAGCCGGACGCGAGGTCGCGTTGCTTATGCCGCCCGCATCAGAGCCCGCGCGTCGGCGGACCCGACGAGTTGCGCGGGCGTCGTTCCGCGCGGCGTCCCGTGCGTCGTCCTCGCCGCCGACGGGGCGGCTAAGGCGGCGGGCCAGTTGCTGCGCTGGCGAGGGGTCGGGAACGCCTCCGGTGGTGCTGGTGCTCGTGCTGATGACGGTGGTGTCGCGGGGGTGGCTGCTGGCTTGGATTGCGCCTTCCCACATCCTCATAGCGACTCCCTGATCTCGGCGGGCACCTTGGAGTGAGCGGGCAGGACCAGCCCGAGGGGCAGGGCGGCGGCGAACGCGGAGTCCTGCGAGCCGTAGGCGGGGCGCAGCTGCAGCCGGGCGGTGGCCGAGAGGTTGTCGACCGCGGCGGTGGCCTCAGGCAGCCGGTAGACGTCGGCGACGGTGGCGGTGACCAGCAGCCCGAAGTTGATCAGGTTGTGCCCGCGGGCCTCCTCCTCGGCGGTGGCGGTGGTGGAGCGCAGCTCCGCCACGACTCGGGCGGAGGGGCGGTTGGTGGCGGTGGTCTTGAACTCGGCGTTGCGCTTGTCCTGCTCGGCGATCCGCGCGGAGCGGGCCGGGTCGAACGGCCGGTACAGCAGGGTGACCCGCTTGCGGTCCAGCTCGCGGTGCGGCGCCAGCAGCTGCGCGAGGACCCCGGACTGCACCACGCCCCGGGGGGCGCCGGTCATCGTCCAGGTCACCGACACCGCCGCGTCGTGCAGGTAGCAGTCGCGGTGCGCCTCGGCGAACACCGGCCCGGCGTCGGCCCAGCGCAGCCGCTCGCCCAGCTCGGTCGTCTCGCCGGCGGCGTGCGCGGCGTCGATCAGCCGGGCGGCGGGCGGGTCGTAGGCGATGCGCACCGCCTCGCACAGCTCCTGCGCCGAGGCCGGGCGCGCGGCGCCGGCGCCGGTGGCGTGCAGGGCGTGGGTCAGCCCCGGCAGCCGGGAGGCGAGCTCGAGGCCCATCTGCCGGTCGTCCTTGCGCCGCCCGGTGCTGCGGTTGGCGCCGGTGAACGTCAGCGCGATCCACGCGCGGACGGTGGCCGAGCCCTCCGGGTAGACCTCGACGACCTCGCGGAGCATCGCCTGGGCCAGCGCCGGCGCCTGCGGGTCGGCGTTCATCGCCACCTCACGGCGCAGCCGGGCACCGGAGTCCGGCGCGGACTCCACCGTCACCGCCGCCGCGACCAGGCCGGGCTCGCTGCCCAGGCTGTTCAGCCAGGCCCCCCACGCGGCGACCCAGGCGTCGACCTGCTCGGGGTCGACCAGCGCCGCCCCGTCCGGCTCCGTCGCGAGCACGACCGAGTAGTGGTTCGTCGCCGGCACGTGCAGCAGCGCGAACGGGCGTCCGTACGAGTCGCGCCACTCACTGAGCCGGGACGCCGCCAGCAGGCCGGGCAGCTGGAACGTGCCCCACGGCACCCGGGACAGCGGCCCCGACCGGTACAGGTGCGCCCCCGCCGAGCGCACCCGCCACGCCGCCACCCGCCCGGCGATCCGGACCAGCCCGGAACGCCCGTGCCGGTCCTTGAACACCAACAGCCCGAGGAACCCCAGCAGCACGAGGGCCACGGCCAGGGCCTGCACCCAGCCGACGACCATCATCGTGAGGATCACCACGACCATCCCCACCAGCAGGATCAGCGTGCCAAGCATCCCCAACGCGCCCAGGCCCGCGGTCTGCGGCCGACGCCAGTTCCCGTACGTCCGCGGAACCCGACCTCCCGCCCTCTGCCCCACCTGATCAACGACTGCCACTCGGGCCCCCCTCCCCCACCGAGCGCACCGCTCCGGTCGCGTTCCCCGTCGAGTCCTCAGCGGCGGCCCGCGCCACCGCCACGCCGCTCTGAGCCGCTGCCAGGCCGGCTCCCCCAACTCCCCGCGCCGCGCCCGCAGCGAGCACCGCCGCACCGACAGGTCCCGCGGCCACCGCAGCCCCACCAGCAGCAACCCCACCGGCAGCAGCCCCACCAGGAGCAGCGCCGCCGGCAGCACCCCCGCCGCCGGCTGTGGCGCCGGCCCCAGAGCCCGAGGCGCTGGCTACAGCGGTGCTGGGCGCGCTGCCGGACGGGGTGCTCGAGGACCCGGACGGGCTGGTGCGGCCCGCACCGCGGGCAGAACCCGAGCCGGTGCCGGTCGAGCTGTCGGCGCCCGAGGGCCCACCCGAACCAGCTGACCCGGACGGCCCGGACGGGCCCGAGCCGCCGGGTCCGCCGCTCTGCCGCGGGACCGACCCGCCCCCCGAACCTGCACCGCCACCAGCACCGCTGCTCGAGCGGGCGCCGATCGGCAGTGCGCCGGTGGGCATCGCGGCCATCGCGCCGGCCGCGACGACCGCGCCGGCGCTGCCGCCGGCGGTCGCGGCCACCATCGGCGTCACGAACCGCATCAGCGCCGGCAGCGCCACCAGCGCCAGGATCATCAGCACCACGCCGGTCAGCACGTTGGTCAGCCCGTCGTCGCCGAACACGTCCGAGCCGGTGAGCCGGAACGCGGTCGCGTACACCACCGCGGCCGCGGGCTTGTAGAGGATGAACGCCAGCAGCCACCCCAGGCACCGCTTGAACCAGGCCCGGCCCATCTCGGTCGAGGTGAACGACGCCGAGAGCGGGAAGACGCCGGCCAGGATCACCAGCATCCCGCCGCGCACCACCATCAGCATGACCTGCACGAACGAGGCCACGATCGCGACCAACCCCAGGATGATCACGATCAGCGGCCCCAGCGTCGGCGCGGCCGCGGCGCTCAGCCCGATCATCGCCACGATGTTCGAACCGAAGTCGGTGCCGGTCGTCGACCGCTCCAGGATCCAGGTGGAGAACCCGTCCGCCGCCGTGACCGCCAGGGCGATACCGGTCAGCCCGGCGCCGGACACCACGCTCAGCGTCATCAGCCCCTTGACCAGCTCGCGCCCCGCCGAGCCGCGCTGCTCCCACGCCATCCGCGCCCCACCCACGACCACGGCCAGCACCGCGGCCGCGGCCATGTACCACCACAGCGACTCCTGCAGGAACGCCACCGCATCCGTCGGCCGAGAACCCCCCGTCAACGTCGTCAGGTTCGGCGTCCCGACGTTCACCCACACCGACCCCAGCGACGCCAGCGCCGTACCTACGCCCTCAAGGACCGCGTCAGCCATGTTCTGGATCGCGTCGCCCACCACGCTCGCCGCGGCGTCGCCGATGTAGCAGGTGGGATCGAGACCGCAATCGGGCAGCATCAGGCGCCGCCCCACGGGACGTAGCCGGTCAGGTCCGGGATCGGCCCGATCCCCGGAAAGACTTCGCCGCTGGCCGGCAGGTCCACCTTCCAGTCGCCCTCGACCCACTGCAGCGAGAGGGGCAGGTGCGCCAGGCCCCCGTTGCCGCTCCGGAACGCCAAGTCGATGGTGGTCGCGTCCTGGCTGTAGTTGAGGAAGGTGAAGCCGACCAGCTGGATCCGGTTGCCCGACGAGGGCTGCGGGCCTTGCACCTGGGCGACGGCGCGGTCCCGGCCCTCTCCGGGCGCAGTGAGCTCGCTGACGGCCTGGGCCCGAAGCTCGGGGTCGCTGGCCGAAGCGACGAAGTTGACTGCGGCGTAGAGCGCGCCGACCGGCGACTCTGCGAAGCAGCTGCGCAGGCCAGCGTTCACGTTTCCGGGACCGTGAATCTCAGGTGCGGTAGGCGTAGCCACGCCTCCCACGAGTTCCCACGCCGTGCCTGGGGGCGGCGACGTGGGGACGTCCTGAGCGCCCGCAGGCAACCCGCACACGCTGGCGTCGGCGTCGTCAGCGGTGGGCGTCGTCGAATCGGACGGCGTCGACGTCGTGGCGGGAGGCGGCGCGGCCGTGTCTTCTTTGGAGGGGCGCGTCAGGAGAAGGACCACCGCGAGCACCGCGATCAGCGCGACGACCACTGCGGAGGCGATGTAGCCCCGCTTCGTCCAGGGGCTTCGGCGCTCCTCCGTGTCCACGGTGCTGTCGCTCATGTGGGACTGCCTCCCCGCTGGCTAGGTAGGTGCTGATGGGATGCGGTCAGGCGACCGCGGTGACAAGCCCCGACGCGGAGCCGATGACGATGCAACCGGCGAGGACCCACATCAGACGGGAGCCGTGCTCCTGGCCCTCGCCTCGGCGGGAGGCGACGGCCATCATGGCGCCGGCCACGATGACGCCGAGGACGCCGAGGCCCAGACCGATGTTCGCTGCCCACTGCAGGATCGTCAGGAAGCCCTCCGACCCCGGAGGGGCGACACCGGTGCCCGGGTCGGGGACGCCGGCGATGAGCATCGGCGCGTGTGGGAACTGAGCAGAGATCACGTTCCTACCTCTTTCGGTCCTGCGCCATGAGCGCGTTGGGTGTGGCGGTAAGGAGCGTCCGAACGTCCGTGAGCAGGCGACGGACCTCTTTCGGTGCAGCCGCCTCGCTGGTCCCCTCGGCGATGCGCCAGGTCTCGACCCAGGGCAGGTGCCAGGTGCGAGGCACCGCGCCGGCGACGAGGGCTACGAGGTCTTTGAGCGCCCGCGGTCGCTTGCCGGGCGCGTCCGCGAGGATTGCGAGCCCGAGGAGGTCGACGCCGCTGACTTGTCCGGAAGCCCAGTCGGTAGCGGCGAGTTGAGCGGCTCGCAGGCCGGTCCAGTGGCTGCGCGCGACGAGCACCACGGGCATCGGCGCTGGTGCTGCAGCACCGCGCGCCGCGGCACCCGCCAGTTCGGCGTCAGCCGCAGCATCGAGACCTGGCGCGGGTTGCGGCCACGCGTGTCCGGCGGCGGCGGAGCCGGGCAGCAGCCGCGCGAGTGTCGTCTCACCGGCGCCTCCGTGCACTCCGAGCCACCAGGGTGCCGCTGTCTCCCGCGTCGGATGGCGAGGGAGCTGATGGATGGTGTCCGGCGTCGGGACATGGGGCTGCGGCGCCAAGGGACCTGAAGCCGCAGGTAGTGACGCGCCGCGGCTGGTGTCCGCGACGAGTCGGCCCGACGCGCAACGGTCGCGAATCCACGGACTGGTAGCAGGACGCGCAAGGCTCGTCGGCTGCCTCGAGTCGGGCCGCGGCTGTGACATGCGGTCGACCTCCTGGTAGCTGCCTCGGCGAACGAGGGCTCTGGGCGAGCGGAGGACATCACCCTAACTCCTGTCCTCACCAGAGGACAGTAACTGAGCGCTAGCAACTTGGGCCGTTCCGTGGCGGGCAGCCCTGGCGCTGAGCCTCCGCGACGAGAGGTTGAGAGCGGGGTGAGCGAGGCGGGTTGCCACGCCGCCCAGGACGCGTGCCGCTAGAGTCCGGCTTCCGGGGAGAGGTGGACGGTGGCCGACAGCGACGATCCAGGCGAGCTCGCCAGGAAGATCGACCGGCTCTTCCGGACGGTGCACCCGCGTGGCCGGGACGAGTTCAGTTACCGCGAGGTCTCCAAGGCGATCGAGGACAACGGCGGCCCCACCGTCTCGGCCAGCTACCTGCACGCCTTGCGTACCGGGGTCAAGGACAACCCCACGAAGCGGCACCTCGAAGGCATCGCTCAGTTCTTCGGGGTCAGCCCTGCCTACTTCTTCGACGACGAGCTTGCCGCGAAGATCGACGCGCAGCTCGAGCTCCTCGAGGCCATGCGGGACGCCGGGATCCGTCACATCGCCCTGCGGGCCAAGGAGCTTTCACCGGGCGCGATCGACATGATCAAGGAGCTCGTCGACCGGACCCGTCAGATCGAGGGTGTCGACGAGCCTCCCCCGTCTCCGTGACAACCTTCCAGTGCCCCGGCTCCGCCCCTCTCGCCGCGGGCATCGAGACGAGCCGCCCCGGCGGTGAGCGGAAGGACCGGGACCATGGCTAGCTGGCAGATGCAGACCCTGGCGCTACTGCTGCGGGCGACCAGGAAGCCGAGGATGGCGACGGCCGAGCGCGCTCGCCAGCGCATGGCTAGGCCCAAGGGACCCTCCGTGCCGCCGGAGGAGATCACCTCGAGGTACGCCGTCTCGGAGCGACGCGTCGGGGACTTCACCTGCTACACCGTCGCTCCCCCCGGTGGGGACTTCACGCACGCGGTGCTGTACCTACACGGCGGGTCGTACATCAACGAGATCACCTCGCAGCACTGGTCCTTCATCGCCCGGCTGGTAGAAGCCGGGGCGCGGGCCGAGGTCCCGATCTACGGGCTCGCACCGCAACACACCTACCGCGAGGCCTATCCGCTGCTCATCGACGTGTACCGCGACCTCCTGGGCGACCTCGGCAGCGATGACGCGGAAGCCCGCGCGGGGGGCTCGGACGGCGTGGGCGTCAGCGTCGTCGGTGACTCCGCCGGGGCCGGCCTGGCGCTGGGCTTCGCCCAGAGCCTGCAGGCAGCGCGGCTGCCCCAGCCACGCCAGCTCGTCCTGCTCTCTCCATGGCTGGACCTCACGCTGTCCAACCCAGACATCCTGCGGGTGCAGCGCCGCGACCCCTGGCTGAGCCGGGTGGGCTTGCTAGAGGTCGCGAAGGCGTGGTCCGGCGGCGACGACCCCACCGACTTCCGGCTCAGCCCGCTCAACGGCCCCCTGGCGGGGCTGCCGCCGGTCGCCATCTACGTCGGCACCCGAGACATCCTCCACCCCGATGCCGTGAAGCTGCGGGACCGGCTGGAGGCTGCCGGGGTCCCGGTACGGCTGGAAGTGGCCAAGGGTGCCTTCCACGTGTACGTGCTGGCCCCGGTTCCCGAGGGTCGACGGGCAGCGAGCACCATCGTGCGGGACCTGGCACCAGCGGGAAGTCGCTAACAGAGCCGGCCGCCGCAAACTTTCGCCGTCCTCGCGGCCTCACGGTCGTGCTGACGTCCCGCTCTCGGTTCGATCCGCGAGGGCGGCGCCGGCGTCCGGCGTTTCCCACCAGCGCGCCACGCGCAGCAGGTAGTCCACCTCGGCGTCGAAGGAACCCCCGGTCAACGAGGGCGGGCTGATCGGCTGCGCGGCTAGCTGGGACGTCGCTCGAGCGTCCATCGCGCCGCGCAGGGACCCCGCCTCGACGTAGGCGTCAAGGTCGAGGTCCCGGAGCCCGGCAGCGGCTCCCCGGCGCCGAAGGTCCTGCTCCACCACCAAGTCGCGGTACGGCCACAAGGCGACGTAGCCGTCCCGGATCTCTGCGACCATCCGGTACAGCCCGTCCAGCGGCGCCCACCGGCCGGCTCCACGACGAGGAGCGGCGCCTCGAACGTTGGACAGCGCTGGGGTGACCGACCGCAGCTGTTCCCACAGCGGCAGCAGCGTCCTGCACTCCTCGCGGTGCCGTGCTGACGCACGCAACCCCTCCCGCCGTCGACTCAGCGCCGGCAGCGCCGTGCCCAGCGCCATCAGCGCTGCGCCGCCCATCGCGACGAGGTTGAGGCCGTACAGGGCACCGGAGTAGGACCACGACTCGGTCCACCCCGAGGCAGCCGACCACAACGGGAAGACCCCGTACTCGATGCCGACGCGAACGGCCACCAGCGCGCAGCCCAACGACACCACGCGCATGCCACGCCTCAGAGATGCCTGCGCGGAAAGGGCGGAGAACCGCCAGGCCAACCACGAGATCTCGGCCATCGACCAGCAGACCATCGCCGCGAGGACGAGCCGGAACGCGGCCAGGCCCGGGCCGGTGGCCGCTACGTGTGGCACGTCAGGGTCGGTCGGCAGCTGCGCCGGCCCGGCCACGAACAGCGCCGCATACAGCACCAGGCCGACGCCCAGGAAGACCCGCCGCCACGGGAGCTCTCGGTCGAGGCGGCGACGGTCGTAGGAGTAGAGCAGGAAGAGCTGGGCCAGGAAGCCGCCGACGATGGCCGCCCCGTAGGAGATGCCGTGAGCGAGGTTGGGAATGCCGGTGAAGCGGGAGGTCGCCCAGTAGATGGGCGTGCGGTCCACGGTCAGGCACACCATGAGGCAGAAGATCGCCAGCCAGTACGTCCGGCGGCCCCGGTCACGCCACCCACGCAGCACAGCGGGGACCTTGACGAGCAGCACCAGCCAGACGAGCGCCACGCCGACGTACATCACGGGCAGCTTCCTCCGGCCAACTCAACCGACTCAGTCAACTCGGCCAGCTCAGCCGACGTCGCCGAGCGACTGCATCAGGCGTGCCACCGCAGCAGCGTCGGCCCGCGCCGTGACGCCCGGGAGCGCAGCCACCCTGTCGATCCTCTGCATCAGCAGGGTCGCCAGGTACTCCGCCTCCTGCTCCTGGTGGCTGTCGTAGACCTCACGCCGCAGGACGAAGTTGACGTCGACGCCGGGCAGGTCGGGCATTAGGACCGCCCGGTCCTCGGTCGACAGCGCTGCGTCCGCGTCGTGCCCGAGCATCATGTGCGCGAACTCGTGGCACACGATGAGCCACTGGTGCCAGACCGTCGTGTGCCGCTCGTACTGCACGAACTCGACGTCGTCCGTGCTCGCCCAGAGCCCGTGGGTGAGCCTCGACCCGGCCACAGGGGTCAGCTCGATCTGTCGACCTCGCTCGGCCTCCAGGCAGCGACGAACTGTCTGGATGTCGACGCCGACCAAGGGGAGCTCGAGCCCGGCAAGTGCCGCGCGGCACCGCCGCCGCAGGCCCCAGCTGGGCGCCCACCCGCCAGACACAGACCAACCGCTCAACGTCGCCTCTTCGCGCTCACTAGCCCTGCCTGCAGGCTAACTCCCTGTGTCGCATCTCCACGGGTTGAGTGGTGCTGCCCCGGGCTTAGCGGTGCAACGCGGCGCAAACCGGGCGGACTGGCGACTGTCCATCAGTGTCCTCGTGCTGTAGACATGCACTCATGCAGTGTCCACCCACGAGGACAGTAGTGCGGGGACCGACGGCCTGCGCCGCTGTGCTCGCCGTCCTGCTGGCCGCCTCTGGCTGTGCCGGGGCCAGCGCCGAGCCAGCTTCGGACGCACCGGCCACCCCGAGCACGACGGCGGCTGCGCCGCCACCGCTGGTAGCTACCGTCGACGGGCACACCGACGAGGACGCCGAGCACGAGCCGCCCAAGCCGGCTCCGACCTGGGACGCACAGTCCCAGACCACCGCTTCGCATGTGGCCGCTCGGGTGATGCGAGCCCTCGCCCGCCCAGACCTGGACCCCGCGACGTGGTGGGCGCAGCTGCAGCCGCTGCTCACCCCGGCCGCGGCGACCGCCTACGAGTTCACCGACCCGGGCAACGTCCCGGTCCGCATGGTGACCGCCGCACCGACCCGGGTCACCTCTCCCAGCCCGTACCTCGCGCAGGTCACGGTCCCGACCGACGTCGGCCCCTACGTGGTGCTGCTCGCCCGCGAGGGGGCTGGGGAGCCGTGGCGGGCCGAGCGGATCATCCCGCCGGCGACGGTCGGGCCGTGAGCCGGGCCGTGAGCCAAGCCGTGAGTCGGGCCGTGAGCAAGCCGTGAGTCGGGCCGTGAGTCGGAGGGGTGGGCTGCCCCGGTGAGCAGCACGACGCGGCTGGCAGCGTTCGTCCTCGCGCCTGCGCTGCTGGTGGGCGGTTGCATGGGCTCGGTCTTGTTGCTCGGCGCTGTTGAGGAGTCGCAGGCCGCGGTGTGCGGGCCGTCCGGGCCGGGTGTGCAGGTCGACCTGGGCAGCGTCCCGGCCGGCCCGGTGGCCGGGTACCGGGGTGAGCAGCTGGTCAACGCCGCCTACGTGCTGCAGGCGGGCGCAGCTCTTGGGCTGGACCAGCGGGCGCAGACCATCGGGGTGATGACCGCCATGGGCGAGTCTTCGCTGCGCGTGTTGGACCGCGGCGACGCCGTGGGACCGGACTCGCGAGGGCTGTTCCAACAGCGCGCCAACGGTGCGTGGGGCTCGTACGCGGACCGAATGGACCCGTACGTCTCGTCGACGAACTTCTTCAAGGCGCTGATTCGGGTCGAGGGTTGGCAGACGCTGGCGCCGACGATCGCGGCGCACCGCACCCAGCGCAACGCCGACCCGTACCACTACGAGCGGTACTGGGACTCTGCCGTCGCCGTCGTCTCCGCTCTGGCCGGCGCCGCCAGCGACACCGACACCAGCGACACGAGCAGCAGCGCCGGCGCGACCGGCAGCGCGGACAGCACCGGCAGCGCCGGCACCACCGGCAGCGCCGGCACCACCGGCAGCGCCGGCACCACCGGCAGCACCGGACTGACCGAGGCGACCGGTACCGGTGGGTTGCCCTGCACCGGGCAGAGCCCCACCGGTGCCTCCGCCGAGGGCTGGACCAAGCCGGCCGTCGGGCCGGTCACCAGCTCCTACGGGATGCGGGTCAACCCGGTCACCGGGGTCTACAAGCTGCACTCCGGCACCGACGTCGGCGCCCCCTGCGACGCGCCGATCTACGCCGCCGCGAACGGGGTCGTGGTCGACGCCGGCCCGGCCAGCGGCTACGGGACCTTGATCACCGTCGACCACGGCGGCGCGATCACCTCCCGCTACACCCACATGTACAACAACGGCGTCCTGGCCCGCGTCGGCGACCAGGTCACCGCCGGGCAGCAGATCGGCCGTGTCGGCAGCAACGGCAACTCCACCGGCTGCCACCTGCACTACGAGGTTCGCGTCGGCGACGGCTTCGTCGACCCCGAGCCCTTCATGGCCCAGCGGGGTGCACCCCTTGGCTGAGTCCCAGATGCCCCCTTCCTCAGTGGGGTCTGCCCCGAGCCCTCATCGTCATCAACGGAAGGAGCTCAGCCGCATGTCGGAGCCAGGCCGTACGCGACACGCCGATATCGGATACCGGCCCGCCGGCCCTTCTCGGTGTTGGATCTGGCCCATGGCTCGACCACACAAGGGACCTCGGCGCGGCTTCGTCGTGCGCTGGACCGAGGAAGAGCGACAGGTCGTCAAGGCTCGCGCGGATGCCGCTGGGCTCACTATGAATGACTACTTGGTCGAGCTTGTCCGGCGCGACGAGGTCGACCGCGACGGGCGCCCTGTCTGGGCTGAGCCAGCACCGAACTGCGACCAGCTACCGATGGAGCTGAGCGCCTAGCGGCAACCGGCTCGCCACTAGGCGAGCCGGACATGACGAAGCCCCACACCCGAAGTCACTTTGGCCGGTGCTGATGGGTGTAGGGCTCCGTACTGACCTTCAGGAGGAGACATTACCCCGCCCGGACCGGGCGGTCACCTGCGGCGCGCCGTGTCTTTGGCGTGCCCTGGTGACCCTTGCCCGTCGATCGCGCGTGGCCGGCGCCGCCTGAGGCGGTGACCGTCCCGGCGTCGTTCCCGCAGGGGCGACGCTCGACTCCCACCTCTGGTGACGGCGTCGCCCCGCTCTGCCGTGCACTCGACGCGCTGCTGTTCGCGCCGGCGGGCTGGTTCGCGATCGACGCGGGCAACCGCAAGGTCCCCGGGGTCACGCCCGGCACGCTGGAGCAGGCCCTCGCTCTGGTCGGCCGAGGTGCAGTGGCGACCGTGGTGGGGCAGCTGCGCCCCGGCGTGGTCGGTGTCGACGTCGACGCGGCCGGCGCCTTGGGTGACACCGCGGCGGAGGCGCTGCGCGACTGGTGCGCGGCCCGCGGGCTGTGGCACCTGCTACGTCCTTCTGGCGGCGGGCCCGGGCGCTGGCACCTGTTCGTGGTGCCCGGTGTGCACGACGGCGCCCTGCGGGCGCACGTCGATGCGCTGCGCCGCGAGCTGCGTCTGGGCAGCCGGCTGCTGGACGTGCGTACCCAGCTGCGGCCGCTGAGCGCACCGCACCGGCGCACCGGCGCGCCTGGTGCGTCCTGCGCGCCGGCAAGTCTCCTGCTCGACGAAGTTCTGGCGGACCTGCGGCGGGTGCTGGAGCCGCTGCCGGAGCGGGTTCGCGTCCGCCGCGAGGAAGCCTCCTCCTCCGGGCCATCTAGGCCCACCGGGCCCGGCGGGCTGGGCCAACCGGCTGGGTTGAGCGCGGGAGCGGCGGCTGGTGTGCCGCGGCAGCGCGGTACCGGCGGTGCGGCTGGTGCGGGTGGGCCGGGGTCGGCGTTGACGCCGCTGCCGCGGCCGCGACGGAACCTGCCGGCGGCGTGGGCGGCTTACCTGGAGCGGGGCCGGGCCGCGGCGGCCCGGCTGGACCCCGGGCTGGACCGGGACCCGTCGACCCGTTCTCAGGTCGAGCTCGAGGCGACCTGGGCGCTGGTGCTCGCCGGCTACACCGAGCCCGAGGCGTGGGCGGCGATCACCGCCGCGCACCCCTCGGCGTTCGCCAAGGCCCGCGCCCGGGGCCGCCGGTGGTGGTGGACGGTCTGGAACCGGTGCGTGCTCGACGCCGACGGGTGGCTGCGCGACCGCCGCGCCACCGCCGCCAGCAGCAGCACCGGTAGCGCCGGCACCGCCGGCGGCGCCGGCGTCACGGGGGGCACCGGCGTCACGGTCGCGGACCGTCCCGCTCGTCCAGGGGCGGCTGGGGCTGCTGGTGGGCTGTTGGAGGCCACGCAGCGGGTCAGGGCCGCGCTAGAGGCGGTGTGGCGGTCCTGGCCGGTGCGTACCCGGCACACCGACGTCGAGGTCCTGACCACGGTGCTCGAGCGGATGGACCGCGTCGGTAGCTGCGCGGTGCCCATCCCGCAGCGCGACCTCGTCCTGGACTGCGCGGTCGCCTCGCGCACCACCGTGCGGGCCGCGCTCGCCCGGCTGCAGGGCGCCGGGCTGCTGCAGGTGGTGCCGACCTACCAGCTCGGCACCACCGACACCGCCCACACCCTCGCCCTGCCCGAGCAGTTCGCCCACCGGCAGCACCTCATCGACGCGCACCAGCCCGACCGGACCACGCACGAGGCCGCGCACGGGACCTCGCAGACCTCGCAGGCCTCGCTGGAGAAACCGCAGGAGCAGCCACGGGGCAGCGCTGTGTCGCTCACTGGCCCATCTAGGTGTCAACCCCCCCTGCCCGCCGGCTGCGTCCCGCCCGCCCCACCCGCCTCCCCTCGCCTACCCCTCCCCCTGCGGCGCGGGCTCGGCCTGCCCACCTGTTCAGTCCTGCGCCATCTCCCCCCACCGAAGACTGAGCAGCACACTCAGGCAGGCAGTCAGGTGGGCACTGAGGCAGGCACCTCGGGGGTTCACCGATTGACGAGCCTGGCTGAGTTGGCGTACGTCGCGGGTCTGCTTGAGCCGGGGCAGCACGGCCCGACCGCCCGTCAGCTACGGACGCTGCGGGAGCACCTGCGGACCCTCGCCGCGCACGGCCTGGCCACCGTTGACGAGCACGGCAACTGGCATGCCGTCCCCTGGCCCGCTGTGGATGCCTCCGACGTCGTCGACGCCGGCGACATCCGGGACATCGTCGGTTCTGCTGATGCTCCTGACACCGCCGACTGCCCGGACTCCGCCGGGCTGCCCGTGCGAGGTACCGAGCCCGCCGTGTTGAGCGATCGGGCAGCACTCCTCGATCGAGTCCAGGAACCTGGTCAGGACCGCGACGCCGCCGTGCGCGAGCAGATCGCCGCCGAGCGGGCCGCGTTCCGGGACCGCCTCGACCCGCAACGGCGCCGCGCCCGCTGGCAGCAGCAGCGCGAAGCGGCCCTGGCCCGGGCCGCCAAGGCCGCCAGAGCCCGCCAGAAGGCCTGGTGGAGCACCCTGGAGCCCGCCGAGCGGCAGCGCCGCCGCACAGCCCTGGCAGAGGCCTTCAACGCCTTGTCCCCCGCCGACCAGGCCCGGCGCAAGCAGCAGCTTGCCGAGGCGCGTGCAGCGGCCGGCGAGCACGAAGCCACCCGCTACACCGACTGGCTCAACCACCTCTCCCCCACGGACCTCACCAACCGCAGCACCACTCGCGCCGCCGCGTACGCCAGACGCTCCGCCCACGAGCAGCAGCAGCTCGCCGCAGCCTGGGCAGAACACCGAGCCCGCTGGGCACTCCCCCACCACCGACGACGCTCTTCGAGATGGCAGAGGTGGCCTGCAGAGACTCCCCTGGCGGTGGGTGACTCGTCGGCTGAACACAACGTAGCGATGTGCCAGTTAACCCGGCGCGCCGTCCCCGACGCTGATGAGCTCGTCCTGTTCGACGCCGGCACCCTCGCTGCCACGGCTGGCGAGTCGCGACAGGCTGCCTCGGCGCGCAACCCTTGAGCCTATTGCAACGCCCCAACCGCCCAACGTTTCAACGTGCCACCATTACAACCCGGGACCTGCCAAACGCTGCAGCGTCCCAACGTTGGGGCCGCCGGATATTGTGCGGTTGAGAGGGTCACCGGACGGTTGCGACGGCGGACGGTTGCGACGGCGGACGGTTGCAACGGCGGACGGTTGCAACGGCGAGAGAGCAACTCTCTGCCGGCGCGCCTCCTCAACGTCGCGCCGTTATGACGTCAGAATCGCGGGCATGACCAAGATCGTGACTGTCGCGGCTCGGAAGGGCGGCGTGGGCAAGACGACCCTGGCGTACGAACTTGCATGGCTGCTGAACGCACCCCTTGTCGACCTCGAGTGGGACGAGGGGTCTGCGACGCGGACCTGGGGCTACCGACACGAGGCCCGCCTCCGCGCGCCACTGCTCGACGCTCTGGAGTCAGGACGCGGCCCACGCCTGCTGAGCGGCTACCACAAGCCGGACCTAGTCCCGTGCCACCCGGACTTCGAGCTCAATCAGCCAGAGCCGGATGCCATGGCTGACGCGCTCCTGCAGTGGGCGGGGGAGTGGGACCGAGACTTCGTGGTCGTGGACACGCACGGCGGAGGGTCGGCGTCCGGCGACGGCGCGATCGCCGCTGCCTCCCTGGTGGTTGTGCCCGTTCCGCTCAAAACGAAGGACCTCAACGCCACCGAAGGCATGGTGCGGGAGATGCCCGACTACCCGCTGGTCATCGTCCCCACCATGATCCCGCGCGTGCCCAGCGCCGCCGAGATCAGCCGCGTCGCGCGAATCGTGGAGGGCACCCCCATCCCCGTCGCCGAGCCCGTCCCGTACGTACGCGGCATCGAGACCCGAAAGAAGCGCGTCGCGATCACATCCGACGACCCCACCCCCAAGGCCTACCAGGGCTTCGTCGCCAGCCTGCACAGCCTGGCCGGCTTCGTGAAGGTCCAGAGCGCATGAGCGACAGTCAGCCCGACGCCAAGGTCACCGCCCGGCCCAACGGCCTGGCCTCCCTCACCGCCAAGCGGGAGAGGGCCCGCCGCGCTATGCCACCGCCGCGCCACCCCCGGGTTCGCGAGGCGACAGCCGACCCATCCTCGCCGATGCCTCACGACCCGGACAGCGAACTGCCCGAGCCGGCGGCGCCACTCAAGCGCGAGACACAGCAGCCTGCCCCAGATGTCGCGCTGAAGGCCGCGGCCGCTCCCGAGAAGACCGCGGGAGCCGAGCCCACCCCTCCCACGCCGAGCCCGTCTCCTGAGGAGATCGGGGCGACCTTCAAGGTCACGCTCTACGTAGACCGCTCCACCGACGAGTTCATGGAAGCCGCCCGAGTGGCAGGTCTGACCTCCCGACCCAAGGTCGACGTCTCGCGCAGCGCCGTCATGCGTCTCGCCCTTCGACGCCTCATGGACGATATGACCCCCGAGCAGGTTAAGCAGCACCTCGAAGCCCAGGCAGTCCGCACCACAGGGCCCGGCCGTCGCCGACGCTGAAAGGAGGCCCGGCCGCACTGGTACCCCAACAACGCCTCTGGCACTTCAAGCCCCGTTTGGGCTCGTGTGCTGGCTGCGTCGTGGTGCTGCATGGGTTGGCCGAAGGCGGCACCACGACGTGCTGCCGTCAGCCCTGCGCGGCCTCGTACTTTGCGATCGCGTCGGCGGGTACACGCCCTCGTGACTTGAGCTCGATGCCGTGCTCCGCCGCCCATGCGCGGACCGTCTGCGGGGTCGGCCCGGTGTCCGCGCCGCCGCGCTCACGGGTCGACCTGCCGCGGGTGCTGCGCCGGGTCCGGCCCGGACCGCCGACCTTGCGGGCAGCACCGAGGTACGGAGCGAACGCCTCACGCAGGTTCTCGGCGTTGTCGAGCGGAGCCGGCTGCGCCGGCGTGAACACGCTGGATCTTCTCCCCCTCCCGGCCGCAAGAGTCTGCGGGCGCGGCGCCTGCAGGCAAGGTCGTACGTCCTCGCTGCGCTGCGGGCGCTCCACCTTGCCCTCCACCACCTACTACGCCCGCGGACACCTTGCTTGCCGGGAGGGGGCGAAGAACGGTTGGCCACCTGGACGACCACCCCACCCTGAGCGTGCGCGAAGGGGAAGTCCGCGATGAGCCAGCACGAGCACGACAGCAACGACAACAGCCCTACCGACAGCCGCGACGGCCACGGCAGCGCTAGTGACCGAAATGAGCAGGGCGGGGGTCGGGCGGGTGCAGCCGCTGCCAGCCGGGTCACGCATCCGCAGCAGCCGGGTCTCGAGGAGCTCGTCGCGCCAGAGGCCGACCTGGTGCGGGGGACGGTGGTGCCGGGAGACGCGATGCCAAGAGAGGCGGTACCAGCGGAGTCGGTGCTGGGGGAGTGGGAGCTGCTCGGGGCGCCGTGGGCTGAGGCGGCGGTGCTGGGCTGCCTGCTGCGAGCCACCCCCGTGATCGCCCGGGCTCTGCTGGACGCGCTGGGCGAGCAAGACTGGACCGTGCCGCAGCACCGCCACGTCGCCGCGGCCGCGCGGATCCTGCTCGAGCGCGGCCAGCCGGTGGACCCGGTCACCGTGCTGGGCCAGCTGCGCCGCCACGGCAGCGAGAACGCGCGCACCGCCAGCAAGGACACCGCCGTGCTGCTCCTCGAGCTGTGCGAGGCAGCCCCGGTACTGGGCAACGCCGAGCACTACGCCCGGATCGTGCTCGAGCACTCCTACCGCCGCCGCGTCCAGCAAGCCGCCGTACGCCTCGCCCAGGCCGCAGACCACCTGCCCCTGCACACCATCGCCCCCCTGCTCGAGCAAGAGCGCAGCGCCGTCACCGCCGCCCACCGCCGCACAACAGCGCCTCTCGACCTCCGGAACGCCCACCCATAAACACCCCGGCTGGTACCGGCTCGAGCGCTTCTCACCCCACAGGTGCAGGAGCCATCCGCTGGAGGGACCGACCGGCAGGAACGGGTTGGTGCGCGATAGCGACGTCAGCGGGAGTGCCCTACTCAGCGCTACGGCTGGCCCGGACCTCCGCTCACGTTCGCGCTCGAGGCCTCGCTGGCAGGGTCGTGCCCGTTGCGCTGCACGAGGTGGGGCGGCTGCCGTCCGTCCCTGGACTGCCGGTGAAGAGCCGCCCGGCGAGGAGGGACGGACGCGGCAAGACAGTGCCGCCGGGGTCAGACGGCGTCCTGCGGGGAGTCCGAGCGCGCGATCACTGCGCCCACCCCTCGGCGGCGCACCCCGGCGCGGTCCAGGACGTTGCGCACGGCGGAGAAGGACCGGTCCGTCAGCTCGGCGATCTCGCGCAGCGACCGGCCGGCGGCGTACTCGGCGACCACAAACTTCGACAGCCGCTCGAGCAGCTCCGGCGACGGGCGCGACGTGGCCGTGCCGGCGAACTCCGGCAACGCCCGGCGCACCGGACGCGACGGGTACGCCATCACGGAGCCCCCACCGCTCGGACAGCCGGTGCGGGGGGCCCGGCAGGACCGGCGAGCCCCGCAGCCGGCGGGTCGCCTGGCGCGGCGCGGCGCGGGCCGTCCGCTAGGTCGGTCAGGAGGTCGGGTCGGGCCGCGGCCTGCAGGGCCTGCAGGTGCTCGCGGTGCAGCTGACGGGGGTGGGCCAGCAGCCAGTCGGCCAGGTGCTCGCCGACGACGTAGGTGACGGCGCCGCTGACGACGACCCGCGCAGGGAACGGCGCCCACACGACGACCACCGAACGCGGGGCGGGCACCGCCCGTGACGAGCGCGCGGCCAGGCAGCGTGCGACCACGGCCGCCGTGCGGGTGTGGGCGCGGTGCAGCCCGCGAGCTGTCCACGCCGCGTCCGGGTTGTCGCGGGGAGTCACCGTGGCGCCGGTGCCGTCGACACTGACCACGCCGCCCCACACCTTGCTGTCCAACACGAACAACCCGCCGGGACCGAGCACCAGGTGGTCGACGTTCCCGGCGCCGGGATGCTTCAGGTCGTGCACCACGTGCCACCCCGTGCGCTCGAGGGGACGCAGGACACGCTCAGTGCGCCGCTCACCCTCCGCGCCGCTCGCCCAGTTCTCAATGTGCTTCGGGACCGCGTCCACGGCGTAGAACCAGAAGCCCAGCACGACGCCGAACCACACCGCCCCTACCCACGCCCACGCACCCTCGGCGAGCAGGGACAACGCCAACACGCCGACCGTGAGCGGGACCAGCACCAGCGCGACACGAGGCAGGACCCGCCGGCGCCAGTGCCGGCGCAGCTGCCCGTAGCGCGCCTGGGCGTATCGCCCAGCCCGCGGCCGCCGAAGCACCGACTCCACGCCCACATCACCGCCCCCATCGGCACCCCATCGGCACCCCCTTGACCCGAACTGAGGGAAGCCGGGCCTGTTGCAGAACTGCGGCGACGACCGGCGTCGCCGCACGTCGAGGCTGAGCACGAGCGCGAGGCGAAGGGCCACGGGCGGGGACGGGACGAACTGCATTCTGCGCGGTCGCCTGACGCTCCACGGCCCCTGAGAGTCACGGTGATCCAGTCGCACGTCGCGTCCTCAGCCTGCACGGCCTCGTGGTCGCCCTCCGGACTCGGCGCGAAGCTGCCGCAGGCTCTTCCCGGACGCCAGGTGCCACCAGTGCCTCCACCCGTCGATCTGGCTGCCCACGAGGTCGCGCAACGCCGGTGACGGCTCCGCGTACCGGCCGCGGTCAGTGCGGATCCAGCCGTCGGCCTCCACCCTCCCTGTGAAGGCCTGCCCCTTGCGCACCTGCCTGTGCACGAGCTCGTCACCTGGCTTGAGCAGGCCCACGGCCAACAGCGGGGCCAGCCGGCCGGAACGGACGGCTGCTGCCGTGGTCGTCGGGCTCGCGTCCGCCGCCAGCCCGAGGAGCGCCCGGAGCACGTCGTTGGGCTGCTGGAAGCCGACTGCATGCTCCGCGAGCGCTGCGTACACCTCGTCGTCGATCTCGATCCGCCGCATCACTCCACACTCCAGTTCTCTAGAACCTCTACATCGGGAGATTGACAGAGTGCAGAGAAGCGTGCAAGTCTCGGTGGTGGCGAGCAGCGCCCCGCAGCCCGCTCCAGTCCTGCACGAGGAGTTACGGATGCTCGACCACGGCGGCAGTGCTCGAGCGGGCCAGGACGGCTATCGAGACGTCATCGACGCGCTGAACACGCTTGGCCTGCCCACGGCCTTCACGCAGACCGGCGGCTCGCACGCCGCGCTCGAGGTCCGCCTCGACGACGGGCACACCCTGCTCGTCACCGACGAGGAGGAGTCGCTGTCCTGGGACCGCGACGAGCACGCCGGCTGGGGCGTGGGGCTGTACCGGCCCGGCAGCGAGTACGACGACGGGCCCCTCGCCTTCCACAGCACTGCCGGCAGTTCCCTGCAGGCGCTGCTGCTGGTCGTCGAGCAGCTGCTGCGGCACCGGACCGGTCTCTGACCGTCGCGACGGGGCGCCGCGCGCCTGACGGGACAGGCGGACGTTCCCCTCGGGCAGCCGGTCGTCGCGTGCCGCGACACGCCGTGGGGTAAGCCCCTGCCTTACGCCGGGGCGATCCTGTATCAGGATTCAGCAGTGCCACACCTGCCCGATGCTCGAGTAGCCGCCACGACCGAGGTCGCCGCTGCCCTGGTCGGCGCGAAGCCGTCCGCGCCCCTCGACCGCGCAGACCCGGACGTCCCAGAGCACCCGTCGGCGCCGCCGCGACGGCGCCGACCGCAGTGGAGAGGCGAGCGTCGCGCCGTGCTCGTCCGACTGCCGGTGTCGCTGGACGCGCGGCTGCGCGACGTGGCGCGCGACCAGCGCCTTTCGCTGTCCGAGACGGCCGGTCGGCTCATCGCGCAAGGCCTGCAACTCGACGACCCCGGCAGGAGCGGCCACGGGACCCCTGCACGCGGCGAGCTCCCGCAGGTGCGTCGGTGAGCGCGACCCTGGACCCGGCGACGTCGGCGCGGCGCACGCCACGCAGAGCGGCTCCGGGAGCCGGCGCGCGAGGCGAAGCTCAGCTCGTGAGCTTGTTCTCCGGCGCGGGAGGGCTCGACGTCGGCCTGGAGCGTGCGGGCTGGTCGACGACCGTGGCGACCGACGTCGACGCGGACTGCGTGCGCACCCTTTGCGCGGCGCAGCGGGCCGCACTGCCCGTTCGAGGGCGAACCTCGCACCGGCACCTTCAGGGAGCCCGGCTGCTGCTGCAGGACGTGCGCACGCTCAGCGCGGCCGACCTGCGCCCGGAGCGAGCTCGCGCCGACTGGCGGCCCGACCTCCTGGCCGGCGGACCGCCGTGCCAGCCCTGGTCCTCCGCGGGACACCAGCGGGGACTCGAGGACCCCCGAGGACAGCTGCTCGCGCACATGCTCCGCCTCGTCGGCGAGCTGCGTCCGCGGTTCGTGCTGTTCGAGAACGTCCGTGGCCTGGTCACGGCGCTGGGGCCGACTGGTCGCCCGGGCGAGGTCCTGGAGTCCATCCAGGCCGACCTCGCCGCGCTCGGCTACGCGAGCCGGGTCGCGACTCTCAACGCCGCGGACTACGGCGCAGCGCAGCGTCGAGTGCGCCTTCTGCTGCTCGCCTCCGCGGAGTACGAGCTGCCGGAGTTCCCGGCCCCGACGCACGCGCGCCTTCCCTCCGGCCCGCAGGGCCTCCCCTTCGGCCCGGAGGTCAAGCCCTGGGTCACTCTCGGCGAGACCCTGGACGCGCTGCCCGCCCCCGAGGAGGCCGAGGTGGTGCGCCCTGCCGGGCCGCGTGCGGCCGCGCTGGAGGCTCTCGAGCCCGGGCAGGGGCTGCGCACCGGTGGGAGGGTCGAGGCCAACCGTCCGGGCGGGCACTGGGGCTACCGGCAGGACAGCTTCCTCGCCGACCCGTCACTGCCCTCGCGGACCATCCGTGCCGCGAGCACCCCGGACTGGGTGCGCGAGTCCGACGGCCGACTGCGCCGGCTCACGGTCCGCGAGTGCGCGGTGCTGCAGGGGTTCCCGGCCGACTGGCCCCTGCAGGGAGGCGCGGCGTCGCGCTTTCGGCAGGTCGGCAACGCAGTGCAGGTCGACGTCGCCCAGGCCCTCGGAGAGGTGCTCCTGCAGTCCCTGCGCCGTGGTCCCGCCGCGGTCCCGCCGGTCAGCCCGCCGTGGCCGGCGCAGCTTCTGCGGCGCACCCGCTACACCGCCATGGAACACCGGGTGAACGGGGCCCATCGCGTGCGGGTGCGGGCAGCCGGCCAAGCCGGCGCGAGCGGCGCGACCAGTCCGGCAGTCGAGGCGTAGCGACACGCGGGGTGCGCCACGGGTCGACGAGGCGCAGTCGACGGCACACTGCCGGTCGTGCCCCCAGGCTTCGTCGACCCGCCTCGCTGGAGCGCGCAGGAGCTCAAGGCCGCCCGCGACCTCTCCGAGGCGCGGTTCGCCCAGCAACGCCGAGACGAGGGGCCCAACGCCTTCGCCGACGCCTGCGCGGACGTCCGGCCGAGAGTCGAGGCGGCCCTCGCCGCCTCCGACGACCTGCGTGAGCTCACCGGGAAGGTGTTCCGCGACGACCCCGGCGCCTGGCAGGTCTTCCGCTACGTGTGCGGTCCCCCGATCAGTCAGGAGGACCTGTGGACCCTCGTCGGAGGACCTCGGTTCAAGAGGGTTCCTCCGCAGTACGCCGACGCCACCGCCGCGGCGCTGCGGCTGGTCGTGGACAACGTCCGCTTCCCCTGGGTCGCCGACGGACGTGCGCCCACCGAGCACGAGCGCCGCGCTGCGGTGCTCGCCACGACAGTCCTGCATGCCGCGCAGATGCTGGGCACCAGCCGCCGCGGGGAGGCGTCGCTTCGCCAAGAGGACGCGACGGCCGCGGCGCTGGCTGCGGCCGGGTACCAGCTCGAGCCCAGCCGACGGACACTGCGGGTCCTCGACGAGCTGCCCCGCGGCACCTACAGCCGCGAGCGCAAGATCGCCGCGGGACCCGGAGGTGCGGAGAAGCCGGCCAAGTGCGACGTGCCCGTGCGCCTGCTCGACGGACGGCTCTTCGCCGTCGAGTGCAAGGTGTCCAACGGTCCGAAGAACAGCTGGAAGCGGGTCAACCGCGAGGTCGGCGGCAAGGCGGAGACCTGGCGGCAGGCCTTCGGCAGCCAGGTCCTCACCGCCGTCGTCCTGGCCGGCGTGTTCGACCTCTCCTGCCTCGTGACGGCTCAGGGGAGCAGCCCCGCCAACGGCGTCGTGCTGCTCTGGGAGCACGACCTCACCCCTCTCACCGACTTCGTCGCCGCCGCCGCGTCCTAGCGGCCCAGCTCGGGTCTGGCGAACAAGGGGTGCGTCGGCCTCCCACACAGCGGGGGTCGCAGCGACGACGCCGCGACCCCCCTGTGACGGTGCAGGTCAGTGCCCGGCGCGAGCCGCCTGAGGGGCGTTGGCGTCGAACCACTCGATGAACTGCTTGACCGTGCCGATCTGCGCGATCCGCTTGTGCAGCGCCTTCTGGTCGTGGCCGGGCACCCAGTCGCCCCGCGGGATCGGCTCGCCGCAGCCGCAGGAGCAGACACGCAGGTCGAAGCGAGGGTCGGGCACGTAGGTGATCGGGTTGCGCGCGCCCACGATGGGCGCCGGCCCGCCGACGTAGACGTCGTGGACGCGGTCGCCGGGCTGCAGGATCCTGCCGACGAGCGCGCGACGGTTGCTGGAGGTGGGCTCGATGGCGTCGATGGCGAGGGCCATGCGGACGATCCCCTTGTAGCTGAACAGCGCGTAGCGTTCGGTGTCGGCCCGCTCTCCCAGGACCCAGCAGCCGCGGTTCACGGCGTAGAGGTCCGCCTGCGACATGTCGGCGGCGAAGCCGACGTGGTTGCGCCCGAGCTCGTCCTCGACGGGGTCGACGGGGCGACGGTCGCCCAGGGTGATGTGCAGCATGCGGCCTCCGCGATAGTTGGATCTCAGGCTCGCACTTACCCGTGCGACCCTGCCTGTTCAACTATGGTGACACGCTGCGGGATAGCCGTCAACCCCCTCGAGCAAACTATCCGACGGTGAGTGCGGGCAGGTGTTCCGGTGCCTCTCACAGGGGATTCGCCCTGCTCGGTGGCCGCGCTCCCGCAGGTCCGAGGGGGGAGCGCTGCTGCGTGCGGACTCGGGCGATCTGCAGCGAGGTCCTGCATCGAGGAGTCGCCGGAGTCACGAGGTGCGGTCCTCGGCGGTGCCCGGGCGGCTGTCCCTGGTGCTACGCGAGCGTGCCCGCGGCTCGGAGCTTGTCGACGACGTCGTCGGCCGTGCGACGCAGGGCCACGACCGTGTCGTTCACCCGCTCCCGGAGTCGCTCGGTCGGGCCCACCACGACCAGTGCCGCTGCCACTTCACCGTGGCCGTCCCTGACGGGCACCGACGTCGCCGCCGCCTTCCGCCGCCTCGTGGACCTGCACCGGAAGATTGGCTCCCGGGTGCCTGACTACCTGCGCCCTCCGGCCACTGAACGCGACCTGAGGCAGGCCGAGAAGCAGTTCGGACTGGCGCTGCACCCCGACGTCGTTGAGCTGTACCGCCTCGCCGACGGCGTGGACCGACAGCGCTGGTACGACAAACCTCGCGTCCCCCCCCCGGCTAGTGCCGGAGGCGGAGTTCCCGGGCTTGGCTGCCTCGCTCAAGCAGGGCCAGAGCCTCCGCAGGGTGGCGCAGGACGAGGGTGACGACGGCAGGATGTGGCGCAGATCGTGGTTCCCGCTTCTGCGACTTCACGGAGCCGAGGTGCTCGCAGTGGATTGTGTCGACCCCGGCGGCCGAGTGTGGATCGTCCGCTGGGAGGCCGACGAGATCGGGCCGGTCGCGCCCGACCTCGCGACGCTGCTAAATCGTTCCACAGACAGGATGCGCGCATACGACGTCACCACCAGCGACGGAGGATTTGCCCTTGAGCTCCCGCCTGACGACCCACCCTCGGGCTGGTACTGACGCTGAAGTCACGCATGCCCTTTCTCTTTCTCGATCTGGCTTGACTGTCCTGCCATGGCGTGCAGCCGAACTGTGTGCTCGTCGGAGGCGCTCTTGCCGCTCGTGCAGCGGCTCCTAGGTCAGCGCCTCCGGCCCGTCGACAGCCGGCGCCGTCTTCGAGACGGTGACCCGGCTGGAGGCTTGGCTCCGGCGCTGTCCCCCGCTACAGCGTCCAGGGCGTCGAGCGGCCCAGGCGGCGGCGACGACGTCGGCGGCGTCCGCGCTTGGCTGGTGCTCCCAGAACCGGAGTGGCAGCCAGCCCGCGTCGAGGAGCGATCTGTCGGTCTCGCGGTCGCGGGTGACGTTGCGGGCCAGCTTGTCCTTCCACCACTCGGCGTTGTGTCGGGGTTCGGTGCCGTGCTCGGGGCAGCGGTGCCAGAAGCACCCGTCCACGAAGACCGCGATCCTCGCAGCGGGAAAGACCAGGTCGGCGCGACGGCGCAGCTCGGGTAGTGGCCGCGCGTCGACGAGGTAGCGCAGGCCGCGGCGGTGCAGGAGGCGGCGCAGCGCCAGCTCCGGGGCGGTGTCACGACGCTTCTGGCGGCGGAAACGTGCTTGCACCGAGGCCGAGCTGGCTGGTGGGACCGGCGGGCCCGCGCCGCCGGTCCTTGCGCTCTTCTGCGGGATCGGACGTCACCCCCCTGAGCTGACCCGCGGTGGTTCGAGCTCCAGCTCCTCGCGCAGGGCCCGCTCCAGCTGGTTGGCGAAGCGCGGCGGGTGCAGCTCGACGCAGTGCCCCATCACGTAGCTCGCACTGATCTTCCGGTTGTTGACGGTGCCTCCTCGAGCCAGGAGGTACCTGACGCGGTCCCGCACCGCCTGGACGGCGACTTCCCGGCTGTACAGATGGTCGGTTGCACGGGGTCCGCGGCGTACGTCGGCCCGCTCGCGGTACAGGTTCGGTTGGTCGTTCGCGCCGTCGGCGTTCCACTGGTTCTTCAGCAGCGTGCGCATGTCCTGGTAGGTGTACACGTCCTTGTCGCCCAGCACCCGGGTCGCGACCTCGTCATCGACGGCCCCGGGCACCACCTCCAGCAGCGTCAGGTCGTGGCGCAGGTACTCCTGCTCGGCCTGGTTCCAGGGCCGCATCATCCGGGGCGAGCCGTACCAGAGCCGGTACGGCCGGTCGTCGCGCGGTGCGAACCAGCCGAAGGCGAAGTGCATGGTCGACCAGCGCTGCAGCTGGCGCATGCCGGTGTCGCGACCGGTGCCGAAGTCACCGTCCTGCGGTGCGCTCTTGCACTCGAAGAGCACACGGTGCTCGACGCCGCCGACGAGCACATCGGTGTGCCCGTCGGCCTCGTCACGTGCTCGACCCTCCCGTTGGGCCAAGTTGAGCTTGTCGACCATCGCCCGCTCCCGGGCGTCGTCCTGGTTGAACGCCATGGCAGAGCACCCTCTCGCACACGCCGGGCTGCCGGTGCGCCCTGAGGGTTACGGCGCGCCGTTTCGTCCCTGACCTGACCTGCTGTGCTGGTGCGATCAGGTCAGGTCAGGGCGGCCGCCATCGACTGGGCGACGGCGTAGGCCATGGGCGGCGGCACGGCGTTGCCGATCTGCCCGAGCTGCATGTACGTGGCGCCCTGGAACGGCCAGTCCTCCGGGAAGCCCTGCAGCAGCGCCACGTCCGGCACGGCGAGCCTGAAGTGCCCGTTCGCCGCAACGAAGGCCCTGGCTCGCTCCCGGTCCGGGGCGACACCGTTCGGCCACACCTGCAGGCGCTCGAACACCCGCTGAGCGGCGGTGCTGTTCAGGATCGAGGTCGTGTGCCGAGGCCCGGTGAGGGTGCTGCGGATCGTGGGGGACAGGCAGTCGAACCCGATGTCCGGCAGGCCGAGCGCCTCGCGCACTCCCATGGTGCGCGGCAGGCCGGAGGGAGGCTCGCCCGGCGGCGTCCAGGCGTGGGTGGGCGAGGGAGGGGTGTACCGAGCTGCCTGGCGGCGACGTCGGAACCCGACCCACACCACGCGGCGCCGGGTCTGCGGCACGCCGAAGTCCTCGCTGCGCAGCAGCATCCGGGTGATCGTGTAGTCCCGCGAGAGGGGTCCGGTGATCACCTGCTCGACGTAGGCGGCGAACTTGCGGGAGGTCAGCGCCGGGACGTTCTCGGCGACGAACGCCAGCGGCCGCACCGCCCGCACCGCGCGAACAAAGGCCGGCCAGCCGTCCCGCGGGTCGAGCTGACCGCGCTGGCGACCAGCGACCGAGAACGGCTGGCACGGCGGCCCGCCGTGCAGCACGTCGACCTGGTCGCGCCATGACCGCCAGTCCACCTCGCCGACGTCCCCTGCGGCGCCGCCGAACACCTGCCAGTCGGGGTGGGCCTTCTGCAGCGTGGCAGCGGCGTCCTGCAGGAGCTCGAACGAGGCGACGTGCGCGAACCCGGCCCGGTGGAAGCCGAGGTCGAGGCCGCCGCCACCGGAGAAGAGGGACAGCGCCTGCAGCCCTCGTCGAGGTGTCTCGGGCATGAGGTCCACCGGTCGGAGCGCAGGCTGGTTCACCTCGTGCAGCGGCCGGGCACCCGTGCCGGCCAGCGCGGCAGCCTTCGTCGACCGGGAGAGCCGGGCGATCTGTCGGAACGCCGCCCGCTGCTCCGCGGTCAGGGCCCGGGGCTCATGGTGAGGGTGGGTGCTCGCGATCCGGGAGGGCACGAGCAGGACCGGGCGTGGGTCGTGGGGCTCGTCGGCCGGCGAGATCGAGCCGATCGGGGACTCCGCCCTCGTGAGGGGGTCCTGGGCCTGAAGCTGCCCGTGGCCGGCGGTCGACCCGTCGACGGACACGAGGTCGTGCAGGGCGCGGCGCAGCTCCAGCGACGACAGTTCCTGTCGCTGCCGCCTGCCCTCGCGGGTGCTCACGACCAGGCCGTTGCTGCGCAGCTCGTTCAGGTGATGAGACAGAGCCGTGCGCGACACCCCGAGCTCGCGGGCCATGACCGACGGGTAGGCCCTGCCGTCCCTCACCAGGATCGTCAGCACACGTCGGCGGGTGCCGTCGGCGAGCGCCTCCCCCAGCGGCGCCAGCGGCGCAAGACCGTCAGGCAGACCGTCGAGGTCGGGCGAAGGGAGGTGCACCTCGGCGACGCTACAGCTGCGATTGAACAGTGCGGCGGCGCCACGCCGGGCGCGACGTCAGGTCGAGGGGCTCGACAAAATATTGAGGTCGGCTGCAACTCTTGACACGGAAGCTGGCTGGCTGCTAACTTTTACTCCAGGTCAGCAACCTGCTGTACCGGTCCTACAACAGTTAGGAAGCCCATCGTGTCGTCCCTCACCGCCTCCCTCAACGCGCTCAACACCTCCACCGTCACCGGCGTCCGGCGCAGCGACAGCTTCGTTGCCGTCCGTCTCAAGCAGGGCGCCCGCACCGTGTACGCCGTCCAGCTGCCCCTGGAGGACGTCAGCCGGGTGCTGCCCGTGCCCGACCCGCAGCACCCCACCCCGGGCAACCGCAAGGTCGACGCCAAGCACGCCACGGACTTCGGCAAGTACGTGCGCCGGCACCCCGAGTGGGTCGCGCCGCCGCTGCTCGTGCGCGACAACGGCAAGTGCACGTTCACCAAGCAGCTGGAGCTGCCCGGCGGCATCGAGGTGGGGATTCTCGAGGTGCCGCACGGGGCCGTGCTGAAGATCGTCGATGGTCAGCACCGCGTCCTCGGCCTGCACGACGCCACCGCGGCCATCAGCCGGGAGGAGGACGAGCTGCTCGAGCAGCTCGCGCGGGCCAAGGGGCGCGGCGCCGACACCAGCGAGCTCGACGAGAAGCTCGCGGAGCTGGCCGCCGACAAGGAGCGCTTCGCCACTGAGCACCTCGGTGTGTACGTGTACGAGGAGGGCTCGCCGGACGCCTACGAGCAGATGTTCTTCGACGTCGCCGACAACGCCCTCGGCATCCGCCAGGCCGTCAAGGTCCGCTTCGACAACCGCAAGCTGATCAACCGCACCTTCGACCCGGTCGCCAAGCACAAGCTGCTGCAGGGCCGCGTCGACGTCGAGCAGGACCGCATCACCGGCGGCAACCAGAACCTGCTCGGCGCCAAGCACGTCATCGAGATCGTCCGCTCGGTGAACGTCGGCGTCATGGGCCGGATCACCAAGAAGCGGGAGGCCGAGCTCGACGACGAGTCGACGGTGGAGAACGCGATGGCCTTCCTGGACAGCCTGGTCGACGGCTTCCCGGACCTCGCGGCGGTCGCCGACGGCACGCTCACCCCGCCGACGCTGCGCACGCGCAGCCTGACCGGCTCCCTGACCATGCTCCGGGTCCTCGCCGGCGTCTTCCACAACCTCGTGCTCGCCAGCGACGACGAGGACGAGACCTGGACCCCGGAGCAGGTCGCCGAGTTCTTCGGCCAGCTCGCCCCGCACATGGAGGCGCCCGTCGCGCCGACGTCGGTGTGGCTGACCGCTCAGGACTTCGACCCCAACCGCGGCGGCGTCCCGGACTTCACCCGCGGCGCCTACGGGCCCCAGGCGCGGTCGCAGAACATCAAGCACCTCACCGAGGTGATCACGGACTGGGCCTGGAACGGCGTGCCGGCCTGACACGCCTCGGGTCGGAGGGCGACGCCAGCGCACTCCGACCCGAGGCCTTCGGGCGCTGCCCACCACCCGCCAACAGAGGAGGAACCATGGCGCTGATTTACCGCTCCGTGTACGAGTCGGCCCACGCCGACGGGCAGGAGCACCTCGAGGAGGCCTTCGCGGCCTGGCTCGACAGCAAGGACCTCCCTACCGGCGTCCCGACCTCCGGGGCGCGGGTCCTGCCCGGAGGCCAGCAGGTCTACCGGGCCAGCGTCGCCGCCGACGGCCTCGAGGCGCTCCGCCTGGCGCTACAGGAGCCCCGCCCCCAGGAGACCTGGCGGACCACCCTCACCGCCGTCCGGCAGGACACCGGCCCCTGGCACGTGGTCCTCGACCTTGAGCGCACCGGTGACGGACCGCCGCCGGTCCCGTTCGCGCCGAGGCTGGTGGGCGCCCTCCTGGGGCCTGCGACGTCCAGCCCGGCCGGCTTCCCCCTGCGCGCGGCTCCGGTCCTGGTGAGCCGTGTCGAGGACGCAGCGGTGGTCCTGAGCTTCCTGCGCGCCCCCGAGCGCGACGTGCCGGTCGTCGTGGCGCACGACACGCCCGGTGTCGTGGACCGGCTCGCCGCCGCAGTCGCCGGGGTGGCGCTCGTGGTTCACCTCGTGGCGCCGGCCGCCGCCGCCTTCAACGCCAACGTCGGCCCGGGCTACCGCCTGCGCCGCGGCGCCTGGCGCACCTACTGGCCCGGTCTGGGCGAGCCCGACGACGACCCGCGCCGCCACCGGGCGCTCTCTCCCGAGACGCTGCAGGCGGACGCGCACCGGGCGATGCGCGTCGTCGCCGGCTCCTTCCGCAGCGACGCGCTCGCCAAGCCGCTGCCCGTGCTGCTGCGCGACCACGTCGCCGACCTGCCGGGGTTCCGCTCCGCCGAGCGCGTCACCCGTCGCGAGTCGGCTCCCGACGAGGGCGCCCAGGCACGGCTCGCCACGGCCGCCCAGGTCGAGCACGAGCTCGTCGAGCTCGTGGAGGAGGCCGAGCGCAGCCTCGCCGACGAGCGCGCAGCCCGTGCGCAGGCCGAGCACGACCGAGACGGCGCCGTCCTGGAGGCAGCTACCCAGGCCGCAGAGCTCTCTGCGACGCTGAGCCGCGTCCAGTTCCTCGAGAAGGAGCTGCTCAAGGCAGACGTGCGCCCCTGGGAGCTGACAGCGCCACCTGTCCCTGCGGTACCGGGGTCCTTCGACGAGCTCCTCGACGCGGCCGAGGCGCACCTCCCCCTCCTCGAGCTCGGACCCAGAACCGCCGCCAGCCGCGACCTCGACGACCACACCCGGTCCCTGACCTGGGCGGCGAAGGCATGGGATGCCCTGCTCGCCCTGCAGTCCTACGCCGAGGCCCGGGTCAAGGGGGAGTTCGAAGGCAACTTCGAGCAGTGGTGCCGCGACTGCCCGACCGGCGCCCGCGTCGTCTCGGCGAACGCGCTGGGCATGACCGAGCACGACACCGTGCGGACCAACCCCACCATGCGCGAGGCGCGCACCTTCCCCGTCCCGACCGACGTCGCCCCTGAGGGCAGGGTGACGATGTGGGCCCACTACAAGGTCGACAACAGGGACCCCGCGCCTCGGCTCCACTTCCACGACGACACTCGGGGCACCGGCATGGTCTACGTCGGCTACCTCGGCCGGCACCTGCCGAGCCCGAAGACCAACTGAACCGTCGGAAGCCGCGCTGGACGCGCACTCGGCTGCTAGTCTTTGCCTCCTCTGACCGGCAACGCTCCACTGGGGAGCCGACCCGCACGAGGGATTGGATCAGCCATGAGCTGGCGCGACAACGACCTGGCTCTCGAGGCCCTCGCCGTGCAGGGCTACTGGGACGAGGACACCAGGACCCTCGAGCAGAACACACTCGCGCTGTCACTGCGCGACGTGTTCCTGCGCAACCCCGTCCGGTCGTCGGCACAGGACGTGCTCGACAAGAAGACGACGCTTTTCCAGGCGGGGCTCACCAAGCAGCAGGTCCTCGACAAGGTGCTTCCTGGCTTCCGGGAGAAGTACGAGCTCTCCGACGAGGAGCGGACGCTGCTCAAGAAGCACCCGAAGGACCACCCCGAGCTCGAGGAGCGGGACAAGGCGATCAGCGAGGTGTCCGCACTGCTGTGGGGCACGCTGGGCAAGACCAGCCGCGCCGGTGCAGTGCAGGCGCTGATCGTGCAGAGGAGCCTCCTGCTCATCGAGGCCAAGACCACCCGGGACGGCGCCCCTGTGACGGTGAAGGCCGCCACGGACGCCCAGGACCTCATCATTGAGTTCTACGTCCGCCCTCGCGGGGACCAGCTGGTCAAGGTCAGCGGCGGCGTCCGCGACGACTGCACCATGGTCGGCATGACGTTCGAGGGCATCAGCGAGCGGATGAAGCGCGAGCTCGGCTCGCACGTGACCACGGCGGTGGGTCGTCTGATGCAGGTCGCCGCCCCGGACTTCGCCGCCCTCGACGCGAGTCCGGCGACCAAGCCGGCGAAGGCCATCGTGTCGGGCCACGCGAAGGGCTAGCACTCTTGACCTCCCTGTCCTGGGAGGCCTGCGTGGCCGAGGGGGTCCGCCTGGCCCAGGCGGACCCCCTCGACCGGTGGGCCATCGGCGACCTCGCCGTCGAGGCGATCCCGCCCGGGAGAACGAGGGCGGAGAAGTCGGCGGCCCAGCGACGCCTGGAGCTCTTCTCCGGGGAGACCGGCCTGTCGCTGGGCCTGCTGAAGGACTGCTACCGGACGTCGCAGGCCTGGCCGCCCGGCGCCCGTCTGCTCGGCATCTCCCACTCCAAGCACTCCACGGTGGCGAACCGCCCGGACCGCGTCAGCGCCCTGCTCGACGAGGAGATGGCCGGCGGCCTGCCGAACAAGCTCCGCACGAAGGTGGAGAGGGCCGAGGAGCTGCTCCGCGACCCGCAGGTGAGGGCCGCCGTCATCGACCGGTCGAAGACGCGGAGCCGCCGCGTCGCTGCGGCTGCGCGGGCCGTCGAGGACGAGGAGCTGGTCAAGGCGCGGACCTACCAGCGCATCCAGGAGGCCGACGCCAAGGCCCAGCTCGCGGCTCCGGAGATCCTCTCCAGGCTGGCCGAGAGGGCCATCAGGGGCAACGTCGCCCTGGCCAAGATGGTCACGGAGCTGCTCGACCTGAAGTCCGTCATTCACCAGGTGCCGCCGCAGTACCACGACCGCACCGCCGAGAACCTCACCCAAGTCAGCAGGGCGGCTGAGCGCGCCCTCAACGCACTCCGACCAGCGACCCGGTCACCTCAACCCCGTGACGTCGTCGTCATCTCGACGGACGACCAGCCGGGGGCAGAGCACCGCTAGCCAGTCGGAAGCCCGGACCTCGGGCGGGAGACCTCCAGCCCGAGGTCCGGGCCCCTCGTCCTCGTCACTGCACCGTGCACCTGCTCCATGGTGCCGGAGCGCGGCGCGAACGGGCCGGAGCGGTAGCAGGCGCCGTGGTCGGTCAGCGCCCGGTCGACGGTGATCCCGACCGAGGCGAACCAGGCAGCGGCGGGTCCAGAACGCCGCCTGGCATGGGCCTTACTCGTCGGATGATGCGGGCCGGGCCCCGGGCCGCGGGATCGGTGCCTCGTCGTCCAGGAAGTTGGACTTGATCCGCAGCCGGTGCAGGTAGTCGAGCATCGTGACCGGGCGCACGCACCTTTCCCCTCGGCCCCCTGCTTCCCCCCGTGGGCAGGTTCGCGGTCGTGCCGTGGCCGTGCCGTGGCCGTGGCGCCGGCCTGCCGGCGGCCGGTCGGCCTCCTTCTCCGTCGTCCAACTGGCGGGCTTGCTTCTCGTTGGGCTCGCGGGCCGTTCCGCCACCAGCAACAGTGCCCTCTGACACCGCCACCTCGCACCTTTTCCTCGAGGTGGCTAGCAGGGTCGTGCCCGCGGTCGCGCTGCGAGCGCTCTTCGGTCCCGGCGAGTAACTCCCTTCGGCCGTCGGCAAAGCCCAGGGAGACGCTCTCGCGGCGCTGCAGATCAGGCAGGCCGGGAGGTACGGCATCTCCTACTTGTGTGGTTCGGTCAGACCTGGAACGTTCAGCGCGCCGACGAGGGCTGGTGCCCGTACTCCGGCGGCGTCTACAGCCCCGGCGACATCGCCGGCGGGCACTATGACCACGTCCACATCTCCGTGCATCGAGAGGCGGCCGTCGTTGCATTCACTAACCCGTTCGAACAGTTGGGCCAGGCTTTTCGCCGCCACAGGCGATCGGGCGGGCTGGGTTTGCCGCGACCAGTGCGGTAGTTCGGCGGCTCGGCATGGCTAAGCGCTTCAATTTTCGCCAGCGGTTCGAGTTGGCGCCTGGCGGGCGACTCCCCTTCTCGGAACCGACTGTTCTGCTATTCGAGGACGATAGCACCTCGATTCAACTGAGAAGCCTGGAGGATAAGCCCCTTTCTGAAGCGAGCATGATGTGCATATTGGGCAGCGGCTATCTGAGTGAATCGTTGGCCAGGGCGGCTGGCGAGCAATGGCGCAACGGGATGCAGAAAGCGTTGGCCGGAGTTAAACTCGGAGCCAACTTCGGGCTACGCAATCCCAATATGGGGGGTTTCACCGACGTCATTTTAGAGCAGATCACGCGAGAGACGGGCATCCCTGTGTACCGGGACTCTTGGGACATTATGGTTTTCCCGTCGGAGCCAAGTCCCCAGTTCAGCTCCGCAACTGCGAGTGGCCACATCGTGGTCGGGGAGACCGTGCTGCGGGCCTCGGTCGCGGCGGCTATGGGCGGAGACTCGCTTAACGAGGTGGACGAAGTTGCTTTCGATCTGTTCACCGCCTCGCTGCGAAGTTCCCATCTAGCCGACGTCCGAGTCGTCCTGCTCGTAATGGCCGTAGAATGTCTGATCGAGCGACGTCAGCGGCCTCAAGCGACGGTCAAGTACCTCACGGAACTGGTTGAGCGCACCTCGAGGAACAGTGCTCTGGAGGCCTCGGAGCGCGAAGCGCTGTCGAACGCCCTGCGTAGCCTGGCATATGAGTCAACCACCAAGGGCGCGAAGACTCTCGCCCAGCAGGTAAACGCTGGCTCGCACGCCGAGGAACCCACTGCTCTGGTCGCAGAAGCGTTCAAGATGCGGCACTCGTTAGTTCACGGCGGTCGCCGGCCGGACCTCGAGCGTGTTCGCTACGTTGGGGCCAACCTCGAACCGATGGTCGGGGAGTTGATCGCTGGACCCGCGGTGGCCCAGTCGGTGATTCAGGCGCGTCTTGATCTGGGAGTACGAGAATGAGCGCCGCGCGGGCCGGTAGCGCCGCCGGTCAGGGGCGGTGCCGTGATGTGGACGGTGCTGCTCGCCTCGGCCGCCGTTATGGGTTGGTGCGCGGCGCCGCGTGCACCTTCTGCGCTGGGCGGTGTACCTGGTGCTAGCCGTCTCGCTGCTGTGCCCTGGGCTTGCACTTGGCGCGCAGCCCGCGCCGAGCCCCAGGCGCTGCTGCTACTCAGCCTCGACGAACCGTTCGCGCCCCCGCCTCGGACGACGGCAGCAGCTCGGCACGGTGCCGTGCCGTGCCGTGCCTCGCCGTGCCGGGTGCCGCGGCGCTTCAGTGCTGCAGGTACCGGTGCAGCCCTGCGTGCTGCGTTGCTTGCGTATCTTGCGAGCGCGGGTCGGGACGCGTAGTGTGAGGCGATGCCAGGTCTTACTACTTCCACTCGTCGGGCCGTGGCCCTCCCCAGGGCGAAGTACTCCCAGGTCAAGCGGGTCAGTAGGTCAAGGGTTAGGTGGAGCAAGGCTGCGAAGGTAGGAGCCAAGGAGGCCGACGTGCTGCGGCGCGGTCCACGCGCTCGGGCCGGCGTGGCTGAGGTGGCAGCGACTCCCAACCAGGATCCCATGGCTCCCAAGGGAGGCAGGTCAACCGCAGGTACCGGCACATCAACGCGGCAGCGCGGGCCAAGCCGATCGAAGGCCGCGAAGGGATCGCCACAAGTCCGCGAGGCGCTTGACGCTGTCGCCGACCTTCTCGAGCATGCTTCCGCAACCGCCGCAACCCGCCTGCTCGAGGCTGCGCAAGCTCCAAGGGCGGACGGGTCGGCCTATGACTCCTATTGGGGTCCGCAGCCGCGCCGGGAGGAAACAGCAGCGGGAGTCCTGGCGAACCTGCAACTCCAGTTCAAAGCCCGTCGCGCCGTGGAGCTGGCCTCACTGACGCGGTCGGACGCCGCAGCCCTGCTCGGCACCTCAGAGCAAGCCGTGACGGACCTGCTCGAGGCTCGCCGGCTGCTCGGCCTCAAGCAGGGCCGACGCTGGCTCATCCCAGCCTGGCAATTGAACGCGGAAACCGAGCGCGGCGTGCTTCCCGGGCTAGACCGGGTCGCGGCCCACTTCCCGGGTGGGCTCGTTGCGCTCTCCTCCTGGGCAACGACAGCAAGTCCCGACCTCGACGGGCACACACCCGCGCAAGCGCTCGCCCGAGGTGCTGTCGACCGCGTTGTGTCCGTCGCCCGGTCCCTCTCCGCCGCAGGGTGGTAAGGCCGCTTGACCCGCCGTCGCGGCCACTGCCGTCCTGCTCCGCGACTTTGACATGGACGTGGTCTCTCCCTGCGCCCACCAGTACCTGGGGGTGGTCCCGGGTCTACCACAAGGGACCTCACGCCCCCAGCGGTGCCAGCGCCAGGGTGTTCGGGCCCCTGGCGCGCCTTGACCCCCACACCCCACCGCACACGGCGCCTGCCGTCGACCCGCAAGGACGGAGCGTGCTCTATGTGGGCGAGAACCTACTCACCAGCGCGTGCGAGGTCTTCGGGGAAAGCAAGGAGGCTCTGTTGTGCCCCAACTGGCGGGTCGCGGTTCTTCGTCCGGTGCGTCCGCTCGTCCTGTTCGACCTGACCGCCCCCGGCGCGGCCCAGACCATCGGCGCGCTGCCCGCCCTGGCCGACGGCCACTACGCGCGCGACCTCACCCAGCAGTGGGCACGGGCGATCTACGAGGACCAGCCCACCGGCGCGCCCGTTAACGGCGTTCGGTACCGCTCCGGCTACGAAGGAGGCGAAGCCCTCGCGTTATGGGACAGCGCAGGAGCCGTGGCTGTTGCCACCGATGCGAATGGCGCCTTCGTCGACCGAGCCCTGCGTGATCCCCTGATCCTTGGCCGGCTCGAAGGTCCGTTGGTCACCCGTCACATCACGACCCACATCATCTCGTCTATGGAGTGTCCCTCCTGCTCACCATCCCCCTCTTTATAAGACATTGTGGTCGAGACTGCGCTTAGCTGCTAGACGTCGCTACCAACGCCCATCGTCGCCCCTCGATGCGGGGGCCGCCCGGCGGCAGGGTACGCGAGCAGATTACCCACTTGCACGTTCACCGGAGGTTGCCACATGGCGCGAGTGAAGAAGAAGGCGACCGGCCGAACGATGGGGACCCGAGCTGTCCGCGTCCTGGTCACGCTGCCGGTCAAGGGAGGCAGGAAGATCACTGATAGCGGCATGGAGCAGTTGGAAGAAAAGATCATGGCCGCGATCGAGGAGATCGACACGGACACGATCTTCGCGCGTCCCGCAGTGGTCGAGATCAGCTACGCCCGAGACGTGGAGCTGCGCGAGCCGTTCGAGTACTAGGAAGCCGTCGAATCTCTGGCGCTGGTCGCAAGCTGCTCGGCTCGCGCCTCACTCTTGACTCTCTCCAAAACAGGCGAACAGGGCGCCGCGCAGTAGCGGTGGCCGCGGGTGCTCAGGACGCTGCAGGAGGAGTCGTCGGCCCCGAGCCCTTTCACGCATTGCAGGAGGGGTCCCGGATCTCGCTTGCCGTCGCACCAGAGCTACGGCTAGTCAGGTGGGGTGGAGATCCGTTCGGCGACTCGTGACGACCTCGACGGCCTGCTCGGCATGTCCGACGCGATCGGGGTCGGGTCGGTCAGCTCGGGTCAGCTGCGCGAGGAGCTCGCGGCTGGCGGGCACGGTGAGCGGCGGTGGCGCCGCGACGAAGTAGCTGGGTGGGTGGAGCGCCGCTGGCCGGGCCGGCTCGTCGAGGCCGGCCTGTCGCCGCGGGGGGGGGGGGGCCCTGCTGCAGCCGGCCAGGGTCGCACCCGTCGACGTGCGGCTGGGGCAGGAGCGGGAGGAGGACAGTGAGCGGGCGCTGTTGCAGCTCATCGGGGTCCTCGAGCTCGCCGAGGGCCTCGACGTCGCGGTCGAGCGGCTCGAGCTGTGCACCCGCGGGCGTTGCCGCCAGCGCTACTGCGGCCCGTTTCCCGTCCCCGCGCTGGTCATCGCGGGCATTCGCGGCTGGTACCGCGACGAGGTCCAGGCGTGGCTGCAGCAGAGCAGCTGCGCCGGCGTACGTGCCGAGCGGGACGTGGTTGTGGGATGACTTCTGAGCTGTGCTGCCCTGCCGGCGCTCAGCCCGTGGCCGACTCCCGCTGCTCGTAGAGGGCTTCCTGCGCGAGTCCGCGTCGGACCCACTTGGCGAGACGGTCGTCGTCGATGCGGCGGTAGAAGCCGTAACCGCCGCCAACAGAGTCCTCAAACTCGAAACCGAGGCAGCGCAGGAGGTCGTGCTCGAGCAACGCACCCTCGACCAGGGACTGGTGCCAGTTGGCCTCCGACATCGCAGCGGTTGCCGGCGGCAGGCCCTCGTAGAGCGCGAGCCGGCGCTCCCACGTGGGCGCGACGTACTCCTGCCACGCGTCGAGTGCGAGGGCGCCCTCCGCCGCGATCGCGGGGGGCTCGCCGATGCGCAGCGACTCAGCGGCGGCGTACGCCAGGACCTTCGTCAGGCGGTCGAGCAGCTGCATCACGGCCTGCATGAAGACCCACGGGTCCTGGGAGGCGGGGTCTTGGATGGCCTGAAGGAGTTCCACCGTCGTCGCGTGGAGTACCTCGACGATGTGCTCGGCGGTCGCACTGTCGGTGGCGGAGTAGCCGAGCTCCCCGACGGCTCGTTCGCACCTGACCTCCTGCATCGCGGACCCTGCGATGCAGAGCAGGTGCCACGCCCAGTCCGAGCTGGCCAGGGCACGGCGCCCCTCGACTACCTCGCCGCGGCCGTTGATCAGCGCGTGCCCGGTCTCGTGGGCGAGCGCCCGCTCTACGAGCGTGAGGTCCGCGTCCGTCAGCACCTTGGTGTTGACGACGATCACGGGACCGTCAGCCGTGACGAGGGTCTTTGCGCCCACGGTGCCGGTGCCGCGGTCAGCTGAGTAGGTGGTGGAGCCGGTGAGCTCGCGGACGGCGCCGTCGAAGTCGTCGGCGGCCACCACTTCCAGGGCCGGGCTGCCGAGTGCTCGCACGCCTCGCTCGACGGCAGCCCTCCACGGAGCGTTCGGGCTACGACCGTCACGCACGCGAAGCGGCACGTCGTGAACTGTAGGGCCTTCGTTGCGGCCAGACCGGTCGATGCGGGTTCGCGCTGAAGTCGGGCCTGATCACCTGGCCGGTCAGGCAGCCCTAGGGCGTAGCGCCGCTGCTGGCCGCACGCGCCGCGCGGCCGTTCCACCGCCTGCTCCGAGCCGTCGTCGACGAGCACGTCGCCCTGCTAGTCGTGGCGCGATAGCTGTCGCAGCGGCCCAGCGGACCGCTCTGGCAAGCGGGCAGAGCCCTGCGCGTAACCAGTTCCCGCCTCTTGGAGTTACAGCAGATGTCGGGCGATAAAGGGGGAGTCCCTGGTCGCTGAGGAGCCGAAGCTGGAGAAGGGTGGGGCCCCCGGATGTGGGAGTTCTTGGTGGCGGTGGTGCGGGAGCTCGGGCGTCCGGACAGGTGGGTGGTCAACGTCGTCTGGCTCGTGGGCGTGCTCGCGCTCACCTGGCCGATGTGGACATGACCGATCTCAGAATCGACGGTGGTATGGGTGGCCGACCGTTCTTCGCCCCCTCCCGGCAAGCAAGGCGTCCGCGGGCGGTTGAGGTGGTGGAGGGCAAGGTGGAGCGCCCGCAGCGCAGCGAGGACGTACGACCTTGCCTGGAGCCGCCGCGCCCGCAGACTTGTGCGGCCGGGAGGGGGAGAAGAGAGACGCTCTCAGTGCCGGCGTAAGCCGGCTCGGGGACGGCCCGCAGGGCCGAGTAGGGCTGCAGGGCCGTAGTAGGGCTGCAGGGCAGCGGGGTCAGCCGGCTGTCGCGCCGCTGCGTCCGGGCGAGCCAGAGCGACGCGCCGAGGAGCGTCAGGACCCCGAGCGCCCGCGCCGCCACGCCGATCCAGGCGAGAGGGCCGTGTCTTCCAGGATCGTCACCACGGTGCCGAGGAGGGCGAGGAGGAGGCCGCCGAGCTGCAGTGGAACCAGTCGCGGGTCCATGTGCTCGGACACGGTCAGTCCTGCTCGCTCGCCGGGTCGCTGGTGGCCGACGTCGAGCGGGTTGTGCGCTGGCGGCGGGGGCGACCGGGGGCCTTGCGGGTGGGCTCGTCGAAGCCGACCTTACGCAGCTCATCGGTGCTCCAGCCGGCGCGCTGTGCGGCGGCGTAGGCGGCGGCGTCGGCGCGCTCGGCCTCGTCGAGCTGGGCCCGGGCGTCGTTGCGCGCCTGGCGGGCCTCGGCGAGGGCGCGCACCGCGTTGATGCGGTCGTTGAGTAGTCGCTGGGCGGCGTCGGCGACCGCGTCGGGGGAGAGGTTCGTCGTCATGGCAGCAGCGTAGTTGCGGCAGCTTGGTGGCATGGAAGTACCAAGTGTCGTGTAGCGCCGCGCAGCGGCGCCGACCCGGACCCCGCGCCTACCGGCGCGAAACCCTGGCGGCCTCTTGGCAGAGCAAGCTATGCATTTACATGCCGTAAACGTAGGCCGGCCTCGACACAGGGTGTCGAGGCCGGGCACACTGGCGTGTGAGTCCCCGCGCGGAGGCGGGGTCGCTGCGCTGGGCTGAGACGTGCCCGGGCGGGGAACAGCACTGGGCGGGAGGGTGGTGTCGTGTCCGACGAGACGCCGGCGGATGCCCCTGCCGATGCCCCCGCTGGCGCCCCTGACGGTGCTGATGTCGGGACGCCGAAGCGGAGCCGGTTCGGTCGTCGGCGGCGCGCGAATGTGGCCGGTGGGCGGCGGCACAGTCACCGGGTGTTGGTGACTCCGGAGGAGGAGGCGCGGCTGGTGCAGGCGGCGGAGGCGCAGCGGGTGACGGTGCCGCGGCTGTTGATCGAGGCGGCGTTGACGCTGCACACCAGCGCAGGTGTTGGCGGAGCCGTCGGCGCGGCTGGGGCGACTGGGGCGGCCGGACTGGCGGCTGGGGGAGTGGTCACGCCGACGCAGCGGCGGGACGCGTTGGCGGAGATGTTCGCGATCCGGCGGCTGCTCGCGGCGGTGTCGAACAACGTCAACCAGATCGCCCGGCACGCCAACGCCGGCGAGGAGTTCCCGGCTGACGCGCACGCCACGTTGCAGGCGGTGCGCCGGGTCGTCGAGCGCCTCGACGACGCCATGGAGAAGGTCGCGAAGGTATGACAGCGGCGGGTGCCTGGGGCTCGGCATGGGGCGTGTGCGGGGTGGTTCGGTCGTGATGCCGAACATCACCCGCGGTGAGCGGATGAGCGGTCTGCTGGTGTACCTGGCCGGCCCGGGACGGCACAACGAGCACACCGAGCCGCACCTGGTCGCCGGTGACCCGGCGGTGATGGCGTGGCACGACGACACCGAGCTCAGCCGCGAGGACGCGCTGCGGATCGCGCGGGAGTTGGACGCGCCGCGGCGCATGTACGACGTCGACGTGCCCGGGGGTTCGGTGTGGCACTGCTCGCTGAGCCTGCGCGCTGAGGAGGGGCAGCTCAGCGACGAGCAGTGGGCCGCGATCGCGCACGACTTCGTCGACGGCATGGGCTTCACCGGCGACACCGGATGGGGCACGTCGGGGCAGGGGAAGGCGCCGTGCCGGTGGGTCGCGGTGCGCCACGGCCTGTCGTCCAACGGCAACGACCACGTGCACGTCGCGGTGTCGCTGGTGCGGGAGGACGGCACCAAGGCCAGCGTGTGGAACGACCGGCCGAGCGCGCAGCGCCTGGCCGGGGAGCTCGAGCGCAAGCACGGACTGCAGGTGCTGGAGAGCCGCGGCGCCGGGCACGCTACGCGGGGGGCGAAGCCGGCGGAGCTGGCCAAGGCCCAGCGCACCGGCGCACCGGAGCCGGTGCGCGCGTCGCTGGCCCGCACGGTGCGCGGCTGCGCCGCCGCCGCGGGCGATGAGGCGGAGTTCGTGCGCCGGCTGCGCCGCGCCGGGCTGCTCGCCCGCCCCCGGTACGCCTCCGGCCGCGCCGACGTCGTGGTGGGCTACTCCGTCGCCCAGCGACCCGCCGGCCCGGCCCGGACGTCGGCAGGAGTGGGCCTGAGAGAGCGGCCGATCTGGTACGGCGGCGGGCACCTGGCCCGCGACCTGACTCTGCCGCGGCTGCGCGTGGATTGGCCGGACAGCCCGCAGTACGCCACGGCGGCGGCGGCGGAGTGGAACGCCGCTAAGCGCGGGCGGCGGGTCGTGCAGCCGGGCCGGGAAGCGTCCGAGCCGGACCCGCAGCTGTGGCGCCGCTACGCCCGCGAGGTCGCCGAGCTGCGCCAGCGCCTCGCCGACGTCCCCGCGCACGACCGGGTCACCTGGGCGCACGTCGCGCGGGAGACCTCCGGGGCGTTCGCCGCCTGGTCGACCGCGGTCGAAGCCACTCCGGGGCCGCTGGCCGCCACGGCGGACGCGCTGGCGAAGTCCGCGCAGCTGCCCGCGCACCAGGTGCGGCAGGGACCACAGCTCGGGACCGCCCCGCTGCCGTCGGCGAAGGGCGCCGCGCTGCTGTTCGCCTCCGCGGCGCGTGGCGGGCGCGGCACCGTCGCACAGGCGGTGATGTTGCGCCAGCTGGCACACACCGCGATCGCGGTCCGGCAGGCGCACACCGCCATGCAGGAGGCGACCCGGGCGCAGGAGCTCGTGTCCGTGCTCAGCCACCAGCTGGTGCAGGTCCGCGACGCGCTCCCCCCGGTGCCGACCCACCAGCCCAGCGGCCGAGCCGTCGACCAGCCAGCGGCCGCGGCTGCCCGCCGGGACGGGGAAGGGCTGCGGCTGGGCGTCGACGAGGAGGCCGCCGAGGCGCTGCGGGTGGCGCGGGCCGGGCAGGTCCCGATGGGGAGCCGGGTGCCGCTCGAGCCAACCGACGAATCCGGGAAGCAGAGAGAGTCCGGTGCGCCGATCCCGAACCGGCTGTGGCCGCCCCAACCGGCTGCGCGGCTCGGGGCGGGCCAGCGCCCCGGCCGACCCGGAGCACCCGGGCGAAGGGCCGACCGGGGCAACGAGACCGAGCGATGAGCAGGGCGATGAGCGCGCACGCGCGCGGGAGGAGGGATCGTGGCCGAGTGGTCTGGTGAGAGCGACGGCATGGGCGAGACGTTCGACGACATGCTGCGAGTGGGGCTGACCGCAGCAGGCCGGGTAGCTGAGGTCATTGCCCGGGCGCGGGAGCAGGCCGCCCAGGAGGCCCGCGCCGCCAGCGAGCAGCAGGCCCGCGAGCTCGCCGCGCGCCTCGCCGCGGAGCGCTCCGCGGCCCGGGCCCAGCTGGCTCCGGTGCAGCGCTCGGAGTGGTGGGACCGCGCCCAGCCGCAGGACGTCGCCCAGGCGTGGGAGACCGCCCGGGCGTGGGAGCGGATCGACCCCGACGCGCACCGCGCCGCCGAACGCATCCGCCAGGAGGTTCACGAGCGGTACGGCGTCGGCGTCGACGCCCCCGGCGCCGACCCGGCCGCAGTGCGCGAGGCGCTGGCACGGCGCGGGATCGCCGAGGGCGAGGTCGGCACCCAGCGCCGGCAGGTCGGCCGCGAGGAGAGCGAGGCGGCCCGACTGCTCGTCGACGCCGACCGCGCCGACAGCGCCGAGGGTGCGGGGGAGCAGGAGCGCGCGGGGTCACTCCAGCCGGCCGGTGACGCGGCGTACGACACCGCGGAGCGCCGCCGCGGCTTGTCGGCGTCGCTGAAGGGTGTCGCCCAAGCGGAGGTGGTGCAGGCCCGGGTGCTGGCTGACACCTTCCAGGCCCGGCCGCCTTGTGATGCGGTGGCTCAGGCGCCCGCAGAGGCTCCCCGGGCCCGCAAGGGGAGCCGGTCTGGAGCCGCCAGGGCAAGACAACGCAGCGAGACGCTCGGTCCCTGAACCTGCCACAGACCGCGCTGCTCGACTTGGCACGTTTGCGCCAGCCGGCGATTCAGAGATCGAGCCAGCCACCCTGTCCGCGACTATATACAGCTACTCGAGGACGCTCGCGCACCTCGCACCCCGCACCTCGCACCTCGCACCTCGCGCCGCGGGCTGTGGGTGCGGCGCGAGGCGAAAGAGTGGCTTACCGTTTTCCCGAGGTTCGACCCCACGATTCCCCGGCGGCGCCGACAAATCCAACAAGCAGCGCTACCACGACAAGAGTAAGCACTTCACCCGCGCTCGGCGGCCAATCGAACCCGTCATTCGATCGAAAGAGGAGTACTCCACCGAACGCTGCGGCGATCGAGCCGTACAGGACAGTGCGTGTTACAAGAGTGCCACGAGGCCCAAGGGAAGACATACGAGTCATCCTAGCAAGAAATGCGCCATTCGCATATCATCCATGTCAGCTGTCAGCCAACTAATTGAGGTCGGTAGGTACGCTGATAACCTTCGACGCGCGGCGTTCGGGATACGCGCAAGGAGACACTGCCGCGCGTTGAAGCGGGACACGACCTGGTTGCGCTGGGTGAGCTCCCAGAAGGAGTCGCTGATCCGCATCGTGGAGCGGGCCTCGGCCGGCGCGGAGAAGGTGGTCGTGCCGGTCTTGGTGAACTTCAGCGACTGCCCGTCGCCGGAGTCCACGCTGACGTCGCCGGTGCTCGAGCGGTTCATCCGGGTGTTGTACGAGTGGGTCCAGCCCGGGCCCATCGGCCCGGCCGTGGTGCGCCCGGAGCGGTACGCGCGGCTGAACCCGAAGCCCAGACCGCGACCAGGGCGGGTCAGGTCGACGTCGGTGAGCACGAACTCCCCGGAAAGCGAGTTCACCGACCCGCCCTGGCACGTGGAGTTGTCCACCTCGTGCAACGCCGCGCCGCACCCGAACACGCCCCCACCGCCGGCGCTGGACGAGGCGCCCTCGCCGGTGACCTGCCCAGCGCCGCCCTGCGGGTCGCTGCTGCCGGCGCCGCGCACCGTCGGGTCCGCCAGCACCGGGTACTGCACCGCCGCGGCGTCGCTGTTCTGCCCGCCGGTGGTGCCGGTCTTGGTGAAGTAGCCGATTACCCGCACCAGGAAGTGGCTCGAGCTGCCCGAGGCGCCGCCGAGCTTGACGGTGAGGGTTTCGACCTCTTCTAGGGTTTGGAGGGGCGGCGACTCGGAGCGAGGGTGCGTCTTGGCGCTTCGCTCCGAAGCCGCCGTCCTGCCGCCTCTCCTGAACTGCGATCCGTGAGGCGTCACCTCGTCCAGTTCGTCCAAGCTCCCGTCGCGTCGTCCATGCCACAGGTGCCGGAGCTAGTTCCGAGCGGAACGTGGATCTTCACGATGGGCTGGGACGCGACGCAGGATGGTTGCTCCCTGTCCGAGTGCGACGTCGGACTGGCTGAGCCTCACTCGCACGGCGCAGGCGCCCCGCCGTCTGGGGTGTAACGGGTCGGTCCGGCGTCGGGACGGCGGGAGACACCCCCGGCTATGGTCGCCGGGTGATGAGCGCCAGCGGGGAGTCGGGAGCCAGAGACCGACACCGAGGACGCTCGGCGCTCAGGGCTTCCGGCGCGGTGCTGGTCGCGGTCGTTGTCGCCGGCTGGGTCTGGGTGCAGGAGGAGCCCGTGCGCCCGGCCGTGCCCACGCACCACCGCCTTCTCGTGGCGATCTCGACCGGCAACGACTACGACATCGCCGACCACCGCTGGTACGACGTGGACTCGGGGCGGCTCGGCCCGGTCCTCGATGACGAGGAGGCACTGGCGCAGTCTCGGACCGACCCGGGCGCGGCTGGCGACTCGGCGTCGGCCGACGGGCGCACGCTCCACATGTATGACGACCAACGTGGGGGAGCGGTCCTCACGACGCCGCGGGCGCGGCGGATGCTCCCGCGCGGGCGGGAGGTCGCAGCAGTGGGCGACGGCTGCTTGGTGACGACCGGCTCGCCGCCCGGGCGGGACTACAGCCGCGGTCCGGTCGACCCGATCGAGGTCGTCGACGCCGACAGCGGGAAGCCGCTGGGCCGGGTGCCGCTCCCTGAGGGGCTGATCCTGCCCGGTGGGTTGTTCGCGTCCGCGGACTGCCGGACGGTCGTCGCGTTCACGCAGACCCTGCGGGCAGCTCAGGACGGCACCGCGGGCCGCACGTACCTCGCGCGGATCGGCGGCGGAACCCCGCTCGAGCTCCTGCCCGGACCCACGGGCGGTCCCACTCGCCCAGTGTGGTCCTCGGACGGGTGGATGTTCCTAAAGGCCGGCGAGGAGGTGCTGGCGCTGCGGTCCGGGGCCGCCGCCACCGAGCGCGTCGCGCAGATCCGCCACCTGAGCGGCGTCCTCGCCGCTCGACCGAGGTGAGCAGACGAGAGCGGATACCGCCGAGCGCTCCACCAACTGCTCGACCGGGCTCCAGCAGCGCGGACCAGCCCGGCCGGCCGGCGCGGTCGGAGGAGGGCGCAGCGATGCCGGCGGCGAGGGCAGGCAGGAAGAGTTTAGCCTGACATAAGACAAATTATCGGCGAGATGCGGAAGCACGGGCTCGCTAGGGGTCAACTTGGCAGGACAAGACTGCAAGCGCTCCTCTCTGCGTTGGTCGCGAAGTAGAACCACGGAACCGAACAGCCGGTCGCATTGACGTGATGGTCAGCCGCGCCTTCAACTGGCGGGCTGCCCGCTGTGCCGTCGCCTGCTACACCAACTAAGCCCTACCTAGCGATGGTCAAGCCCCTCGCCGGAAGCAGGCGAGCTCGCTGCTGCCCGCGTTGCTGGCGTGAGCCCCCGACCGCGGGGCCACCCGCGGCACCCAACTGTCCAGTGGGCGAACCGTCTTTCAAGGGAGTCGGGTGGAGAGGGTCCAGAAGCTCGCCTCAGGGAGGGAGTCGCCATGGGGCACTGGGACTGCCCAAAGTTGAGTTGACTTCTCCGCCTATGAGACTGCGGCCTCGCTTCAAGGGTTCAACATCATGCCCAAGCGATACCCCCCAAGCTCGGCGGGTGGACGCGCAGTTCGCGGATCTGAACGCACGGAGGGTCACCCTGGTCGGCGCGCGGCTGAGCGACGGCGACGACGAGATGCTTTCGGCCGCGAACCCCTGCCTCCTGCGCAAACCCCCGGCCCCAAGTCCCGCGCCCTGCCTGCTCAATCTTGTCTGAGGGACTCGCCGACTTCTCGGGCGAATCTGCCCGCCCTCGTTGCTCTCCAGTGTGCGGAGCGCAAACTCTCATCCACACCCTCCCGCGCCCGCAGCCGCTGCTCCGCTTCCCTTGCTGCCTGATCGGCCAGCCCCGACTCCCTCGCAGCCTCTTGAGCGTACGAGATTGCGCGCTCCAGCTTCGGATCAGAAAGTACCGGCCAATAGCGACGTATCTGCGCGATAGCCTCGTCGGTCCCCCGCACGAGCTCCGTAAGCTTCTCCGAGAGTTCCCCAATGTGCTCCTCGACCGCATCATCAGGAAGCGGGGCCTCTTCGTCTAGGGCACCACAGATTTCTTCGGCGTCGGCCATCGCAGAGAACGCGGAGTCCCTTGCAGCAGTGACTGCGCTGAGTGCCCGTGGTAACTGGCTGGAACCGAACCCGGGCAGCCGCTCGATCTTGGTCGCAGCCTTCTGCAGGAGACCACCCGCCTCGCTTGTCGCGGATCTTGCCTCCCCGACTGCCTGTTGGAGGGTCGCCCGGTTAAGCTGCCTGCCGTCAAACAAGTCAAGGCCCAGGGCGGCAACGCGCGCCTTGTCTGCCTCGCCTGCTGCCTGACGGGCGAGGTCAAGCATTTGTGCCAGTTCAGCCTTCCGCTTGGGTTCCAGAACCTTTGTTGCTGACCTCGCGCTGTCCTCGGCACACCCCACCGCCCTCGTCGCCGCACTCCTTACAAGGGCGATCTCTCCGGTGACCTTGCCATTGTCGACACGCGCGCGAAAAAGGCTACGCGCACGGGTCGTTGCCGCTTCAGCCATGCTTGCCTCATGTGCCGCTTCATCTGCCTGTGAAATCGCCTCTTGCAAGGCGCGGATGCGCGTCGTAGTCTCAGGGCTCGGCTGTTCAATCACTCTCGTCAGCGGTCGACCACCGAGCCAGCACAGAACTATCACAGCAACAAGCGCCCACCATGGGACTGGTTGGCGGTCCTCAGCTCGCACCATATGAGCAACGACTATAGTCAGGGCGAAAGCCGAAACAGCGGCGCCGCTGACGTGCAGCCACCCCCCGACTAGTAGCCAGCGATAGGCAATCCCACCGCTTCGGTGTCGTCGCTTGGCCGCAACGACAAGAAGAGCGGCGGCGCCAAGTGCGGTCGCAACTGCCACAAGGACGAGGGCACCGGTGACGTCATACGGGCTGGACGCCCTACGGAAGAGCCCGCCTTCATTAAAGAGCACGACGCCCAGGGCCGCCAACGCGCTGAGGGCGGCCAACGGGGCGTTCTCCCCCTGGAAAAGGCCATCAGCTTCCTGCGTCCCTACCTCCGGGTTCTCCTTCGCGGTCTTGAGCCACTTGAATCCCCTGTTCGCACCTATCTCGCCGGCAATGAGGACGAGGGGCGGGAGCCCTAAGCCAACAAGTAGCGCCAGAAAGAAGACCTGCGGTGTGGAGGTGACCTGTGTCCTGTACTTCCACAGAACGGCCTTAGCTGCGGCGGCGTCCGCCGGCGCACTATCGCTAAGTAGTACTAGCCCTTTGCCCGCTGCTTGAAGGCTCACAAGGCGCTCGCGTGGCTCAAGGGTGACGGAGCAGATGCCGTTGCTTCGCTCCTCAGGTGTTAACTCCTTCTCCGTGCTGGGCCTCAATAATAGGGTGGCGCCTTTTACGTCAACGAGGACTCTGTCCTGGCCGTTCGTGGCGTCGCCCATAGAGCCGCGGCCGTCGAAGGCTGTCAGGTGTGCATCGCTCGGTGGACATCCCCGCGTGAGTACGAGTAGCGACGCGGGGTCCGGCTCCTTCTGCGACCCAAAGTCGTCCCCGCCGAACAGATAGCTAACGCCGGTGGTGGCTCTGAATAGGATCTCCTCGGGAGCCAGGGCGGTTGCCCGACCGTCAGTCGCAGGAGGCGAAGAAACTGAGGCTGCGTCGCCTCCCTGTGTAGTTAAGGCGAGCGCCGCCGAGGCCGTAGCGATCAGCGCCGTGCCTAGAACAACGGTCGTCGCCCTATCAATCACTGCTCCCCCTCCAAAGGGCGCAAAGCTAGCACTGCGAGTGTGCCGCAACCTCCGGCAGCCGTACGCGCCATTGCGTCATCTGGTCCACTCCGGCGGCAAGTGCGTTGGCCAAGGCGAAGCGATGGTCGTCCGTGCCGTAGGCATAGCGGTCCGAGCACGCCCACTACGGCACGATCTGCCGGTAAGGGGATCCACGCGGCATGTCGGGAGCCTTCGTGACGAGATGGAGGTCGCAAGAGTGAAACGTTGGGAGAACGGCCACTGTGTGCGAGGGTTCCACACCAGTCTGAGTTCCCCGCGCTCGCAATCAACTACTGTGGTACACGTCGTGCGTCTGACTCCAGTCCGCCTAAACTCATGGTGTAGGTAGTTGGAAGAGCCCCTCGGGGGGCGCATCGAGTGGAAGTGGCTGCAGGCGAGGGCTGTGTCCCTGCTCGCTGGTGCAGTACTTGAACGGGCCGGCGTCGGGGTCGAACAGGACGGCCATGTGAGGGTCGGCGTGATCGCGGAACCACGACGACGCCCCGATAGCCGGGTCGTGGCGCAGGTGCTCCCAGGCTCGCCACAGCGCCTCGAGGCGGGCGATCGCTTCGCCGTGGCGCCACCATTGCGGGCACCAGCTGCGGTGGCGGCCGTCGATCACCCGCCGGTACGTGGGGGCCAACAGCTCGCGCACGAACACGTCGAGCGTCGGGTAGTAGAGCTGCGGCTCCTCTCCCCCGGCCTCGGCGCCGATGCTCCCGGTCCTCGCCGACGTAGGTCCGTACGGGTCGCCGTCCGGGTCCGGGTAGTCGTCGGGGCCGTCCAGGTCGACCTCGACCAGTTCCTCGACGTCGTCCAACGCCCCGGCCCGATCCGCTAGCTCGTCGGCCTCGGCCCAACGGGCGGTGTCGTCCGAGTGGTCGCTCACGAGCGCACCCACGGGTTGCCCGACCCGGACGACCCGGACGACCCGGACGACCCGGACGACCCGGACGACCCGGACGACCCGGA
>NZ_QZEZ01000013.1 GCF_003594885.1 Vallicoccus soli | reverse complement strand
AGCGCCCAGGTGCACAGCTGCACCAGCACGTCCGCCGCCCGCTGCGCCCGCGTACGCCGGTCCAGCACACCCGACCCGCCGTCAACGGCCTCGCCGTCGTCTCCGTCTCCGTCCCTGCTGTCCCGGCCCCCGCTGTCCCGTTGCTCGCTCTCGTCGCCGTCGTCGTCGTCGTCGACGTGGTGATCAGGTGGGCGCCGCTCCTGCTGCGGGTCGGGCGGGCCGCCCTGTCCCGCCTGCCCTGACTCGCGCGCCCGCCCCGAACTGGAGGTGGCGCAGCCGCCGCCCGGAACGTCCGCGTCGCCCGCGTCGCCCGCGTCACCCCCGTCACCCACCCCGTCCGCGTCGGCTCCGCTCGTGCCGTCGGCGGCGGTGTCGGGGCGGCGGGCGGCGGCCTCCAGCAGCACCACCACCGGCGCGGCGGACACCGGATCGAGCCGGAACCCGCCCTCCACGCTGCCATCACCCCGACGGCGCCACCACACCCGCCGCTGCTCGTACAGCTCCGCAGCCAGCTCCTCCGCCCGCCGCGCCGCCACCCGCTCCCCCTCGTCCAACGGCCCCTCACTGGGCAGCGCACCGGCCGGGTCGTCGCCCGGGTCGTCGCGGTCCGGGCGGCGCCCGGCCAGCGCCTCCGCCAGGCGCCGCCCGGCCCGACCGACCTGGCGCACCGTCAGGTCCCGCGCGCAGTCCGCCAACAGCACCTCCGCGCGCACCCGCTCCACCGGCGACGCGTCGTGCGGCAACGCCCGCACCGCCCGCAGCACCGCCTGCGCCCGCGACCGGTCCACCCGACCCAGGGCCAGCTGCGCCCCCACCACCGCACCCTCCGGCGGCAGCACCCCCTCCGCTAACTCCGACTCGGACTCACCCTCGACTCGCTCGTCGCTCTCGACGCCAGGTGCGTCGACCTGCAGCGGCGCGGCGCCGAACCCCGGCGCCAGCGCCGCCGCGTCCGCGACGAACCCCCGCGCCTCCGCCGGCTCCCACCGCGCCACCCCGGCCAACCACCGCGCCGTCGACCCCGCACCCACCGCCGCGTGCAACCCCCGCACGTCCGCCTCACGCACCACCGCCAGCAGCACCGCGTCCAACCGCGCCCGCAACCCCAGCACCGCCGCCGCCACCTGCGACAACTCCCCCGTCGGCACCTGCCACACCGCACCACCAGCACCCGCACCGCCCGCACCACCAGGGAGCCCGTCGCAAGCGGTGACCGAGCGCGGGTCCGACGTCACCAACGACACCGACCCCAGCACCGCCGCGACCTCGCCCAGCGCAGCCGCCACCGGCGACCCCACCACCTGCTCCACCCCCGCTGCCACGACTCGAACCTACGTTCGAGCACCGACAACTTCACGACTGGGAGAGCGTTATCCAGCACGGCCTACCCCACGACCACCCGTACGGCCCAACCGAGGACGACGAGCCTCGAGACCGGCACGCGCCGACACCGGTCAGCCCCGGACCACGCTCCCGACCCACCGAGCCAGGCCGAGGCGCTCCACCAGCGGGCCGGGGTCCCCCGGTCGCCGCCAGTCGCCCAGCGTCCGCAGCCGCACGATCCCCGCCTCGTCCGCCACGGACTCCAGCTCGTCCACCCGCAGCAGGTGGCGCAGCCGGGACCGCTCGATGCGCCGGCGCCAGCCGAAGGCGGCGTGCCGCTCGAAGGCGACGCGCTCGCACTCCGACGCAGCAGGACGGACGAGGTAGCCCCAGCGGCCTGCCTCCGCCCACTGCCCGTCGCGCCGGTACGCCTCGCCCAGCAGCGCCCGCGCCTGCAGGTCGTACGGTCGCGCGACGAGCACCCCCTGGAGCCGCTCCCGGGCGCGTCGCGGGTGACCGCGCTCGAGGTCGAGCCGCGCCCGCTCCACCCCGTCACGCGTCCCGGCCCCGCCCCCGCTCACGCGGCCCTCACCGCCCGAGCACGTCCAGGGCACCCGCCACGATCCCGTCGGCGTCGATCCCGTGGTGCCTCAGCACGTCGGCGAGGTCGCCCGACTGCCCGAAGGCCGTGACGCCCAGGTCGACCGAGCGGACGCGGTTCACCGCAGCCAGGAAGGACAGCGCGTGCGGGTGCCCGTCGAGCACCGTGACCAGCGGGCGGGCACGGTCCGCCGGCAGGACCCGGTCGAGCACCCACGTCGGCGCGTCCCCCCGGCCCTGCCGCGCCCGGTGGGCCTCGTGCAGCCGACCGGGGCTGGTCACCACGACGAGGTCCGCGCCGATCCCCAGCCCGTCCAGGCGCGCGACCGCGGAAAGCGCTTCCGGCACGACCGCCCCCATGGCGGCGACGGTCACCTGCGGGTCCGGGTGGCGGCGCAGCGCGTACGCACCGGCGACCACTTGCCGGCGCCGGCGCTCGCGCGCCGCCGGGTCCTCCGGCACCGCGGCGAGCGACTGGTCGACCGGCCGCGTCGACAGCCTCAGGTACGTCGAGCTCCCGCCCGGCCGCCCGAGCCGGGCGAGCCCGTCGAGGAGGCACCACTCGGCGTCGATCGCGAACGCCGGCTCGAACGCCACGCACCCCGGCTGCTCGATGCCGATGCTCGGCGTCTTCACCGACTGGTGCGCACCGCCCTCCGGCGCGAGGCTGACGCCCGACGGGGTGCCGACGAGGATCGACTGCCCACCGGCGTACATGCCGAAGGACCACGGCTCGAGCGCGCGCTCGACGAAGGGGTCGTACAGCACCCCCACCGGCAGCAGCGGCTCGCCCCAGCGGCTCCAGGTCGCGCCGAGCTCGCCGATGAGGCCGACCAGGTTCGTCTCGGCGATGCCGAGCTCCACGTGCTGGCCGTCGGGGCGCTCCCGCCAGTGCAGGATCGTCTCGCGGTCGTCGGCGAACCAGTCGGTGCGCTCCGTCGCCGACCAGACGCCCACCTTGTTCAGCCAGCCGCCGAGGTTGGTCGACGAGCTCACGTCGGGGCTCACCGTGACGACCCGCCGGGCCGCCTCCGGCGCGGCGCGCGTCAGGTCGAGCAGCGCTCGCCCCAGCGCGGCCTGGGTGGTCGCCGTGCCCGTCGGGGTGCGGCCGAAGTCCGCCGGGACCGGGGGCGGCACAGCTGCGGGTACCGGCTCCCGGCGCAGCCGGTCCGCCGCCCGGCGGCACAGGTCGTCCTCCGCGCTGCCCTCCGGGAAGCGCTTCCACGGGTCGGCCGGGTCCGTGCCGCAGCGCTGCGCCAGCACGTCCATCTGCTCGTGCGTGAGGAGCGCCGAGTGGTTCTGCGGGTGGCCCTCGGTCGCCAGCCCGTTCCCCTTGACCGTCCACGCCAGCACGAGCGTGGGGCGCGTGTCGTCGATCCGCGCGAACGCGTCGAGCAGGGCGCTGTGGTCGTGGCCCCCGAGGTTGCGCACCGCCGCGAGCAGCGTCGCGTCGTCGAGCCCCTCCACGAGGGCCGCGACGTCCGCGCTGTCGCCGGGCAAGCGCTTGCGCAGTGTCGCTGCGTCGCAGCGCAGCAGCCGCTGGTACTCGGGGTTCGGCATGCCGTCGATGCGCTCGCGCAGCGCCGTACCGCCGGGCCGGGCGAAGAGCTCCTCGAGGACGCGCCCGTACTTCACCTGCAGCACCTGCCAGCCGGCGGCCTCGAACATGCCGGTGAGCCGACCCGCCGCGATGCCCGGCACGACGCGGTCGAGCGACTGGCGGTTGAGGTCGACGACCCACACGACCTCGCCGAGCTCGGCGACGGCGGGGTCGAGGATGGCCTCCCAGACGGCGCCCTCGTCGAGCTCCGCGTCCCCCACCAGCGCCCACTGCCGCCCCGTCGCGGCCGGGGTAGCGGTGAGGCCGCCGGCGTAGCGGCGCGCGATGGCGCCCCAGACCGTGGCTGTCGCCCCGATGCCGACCGACCCGGTGGAGTAGTCGACCGTGCCGGGGTCCTTGGTGCGGCTGGGGTAGCTCTGCAGCCCGCCGAACTCGCGCAGCGTGGTGAGGTGGCGCTCGTCCAGGTCGCCCAGGAGGTACTGCAGGGCGTGCAGCACCGGCGAGGCGTGCGGCTTCACCGAGACCCGGTCCCCGCTGCGCAGCTGGTGCAGCCACAGCGCCGTCATGATCGTCGTCAACGACGCGCTCGACGCCTGGTGCCCGCCGACCTTCAGCCCCGACGGGTTGGGCCGCACGCGGTTGGCGTGGTGCACGACCGACGCCGCGAGCCAGAGGACGCGCCGCTCGACGGCCGCCAGCAGCTCCACGTCGAGGGTCGCGCTGGTCGTCGTCGTGCTCGTCACCGGGTCCTCCGCGGTCTCGTCCTCGGGGCGTGCGCGGTCGAACCTAGCCCGGCGCGGCCGGGTCGCCCGTCACCCCATGGTCTTCGCCCCGTCGAGCGACTCGCGGATGATGTCGGCGTGCCCGGCGTGCTGCGCCGTCTCGGCGACGACGTGCAGCAGCACCCGCCGGGCCGACCACCGCGCCCCCGGCTCGAACCACGGCGCCTCGGGGAGCTCGTGCGACGCGTCCAGGTCGGGCAGCGAGCGGAGCACCTCGGTCGTGCGCGCCTCGACCTCCTCGTAGCGGCGCAGCACCCCCTCCAGCGTCTCGTCCCCCACGAGCCGGAACGTGTCGGCGTACGCCTCCCACGCCGCCGCGTCCTCCGGCGCCGCCATGCTCGAGGCGCCCTCGAGGATGAAGTCGACCCACTCGCTCTCGGTCGCCGCGACGTGCTTGACGATCCCCGCGAGGCACAGCTCGCTCGCGGTCGTGCGCCGCGTCGCCTGCTCCTGGTCGAGGTCGCGCAGCGCCCGGCGCAGCAGGTTGCGGTGGTGCGCGAGCGCCTCGAGCAGGTCGGCGCGCTCCTGGTCCAGCCCGCTCGTGCTCGTGGTGGCGGTGTCCTGGGTCATCGCGGGGCTCCTCCGGTCGGGTACTCCTGACGCTAGACCCGCATCCGGTCAGGTTCTGTCCCTTGCCAGGACCGGCCCGACGGGCGCACCGTCCCAGGGGACGGAGCAGGGAGGGACCATGGGCGTCGACCTCGCGGCGGTGACCGAGAAGCAGCGGGCGGTCTGGGGGCTGGGCGACTACGGCAGGGTCGGCAGCCTGCTGACCTGGATCGGCGAGTCGCTCGTGCGCGAGGTGGACGTGCGCGCGGGCGAGCGGGTCCTCGACGTCGCCGCCGGCAACGGCAGCGCGTCGCTGCCCGCGGCGCGGCGCTTCGCCGACGTGCTCGCGACCGACTACGTGCCGGCCCTGCTCGAGGAGGCGCGGCGCCGGGCCGAGGCGGACTGCGTCGAGCTGCGCACGCAGGTCGCGGACGCGCAGGACCTGCCGTTCGGGGACGGGTCCTTCGACGTCGTCCTGTCCACCATCGGCGTCATGTTCGCCCCCGACCAGCAGGCGGCGGCGCGCGAGCTCGCCCGGGTCTGCCGCGGTGGCGGGCGCATCGGGGTGGCCGCCTGGACGCCGGACAGCATGGTGGGCGGCATGCTGCGCGCGGTGTCGGCGCGGGTCCCGCCGCCGCCCGGCGTCCTGCCGCCGGTGACCTGGGGTGACGAGGAGCACGTGCGCGGGCTCCTCGGCCCGTACGTCCGCGACCTGCGGGCGGCGCGGCGCACCTGCGCGTTCCGGTTCCGCTCGGCCGAGCACTGCGTCGAGCACTTCCGCACCTGGTACGGCCCCACCGTGGCCGCGTTCCGCGCGGTCGGCGAGGAGGGCGCGGACGACCTGGCCGCCGAGCTCGCCGAGGTCTACCGGGCGCACTCCACGGCGACCGACGGGACGCTGGCGATGGACGTGCCCTACCTCGAGGTGGTGGCGGTGCGGGCCTAGAGCTTCTCCAGCGGCGCGTAGCGCAGCAGCAGCCGCTTCACCTCGCCGCGGAAGTCCACGTGCGCCATGGCGCGCTCCCCGGCGCCCTCGACGGCGACGACCGAGCCGAGGCCGAAGGTGTCGTGGCTGACCCGGTCGCCCGGCTCGAGGTGCACGACGGCGCGGTTGCCCGGCGTCCTCGCCGTGGGCCGGGCCGCCGCCTGCGCCACGGCGGGCGTGGACACCGCGGAGGACAGCACCGACTCCAGCCGCTGCCACTCGACGAGCTCGCCGGGCAGCTCGTCGAGGAAGCGCGAGGGCGGGTTGTACGACGGCGCGCCCCACGTCGTGCGCACCAGGGCGCGCGAGACGTAGAGGCGCTGCTCGGCCCGGGTGATCCCGACGTACGCCAGCCGGCGCTCCTCCTCGAGCTCCTTCTCGTCGCCGAGGGTGCGCAGGTGCGGGAAGACCCCGTCCTCCAGGCCGGTGAGGAAGACGACGGGGAACTCCAGCCCCTTGGCGGTGTGCAGCGTCATGAGCGTGACGACGCCGCCGTGGTCCTCGCCCTCGGGGATCTGGTCGGAGTCGGCGACGAGGGACACCTGCTCGAGGAAGTCCGCCAGCGTCCCCTCCGGCGAGGCCTGCTCGAACTCGCGCGCCACCGACACGAGCTCCTGGAGGTTCTCGACCCGGGTCTCGTCCTGCGGGTCGCTCGAGGCGCGCAGCTCGGCCAGGTAGCCGGTCTGCTCGAGCACCGCCTCCAGCACCGTCGCCGGCCCCTCGCTCTCGGCCACCGTGCGCAGGTCCTCGAGCAGGGTGAGGAAGCCCTTCATCGCCGTGAGGCTGCGGGTGGCCACGCCGGGCGCCTCGTCGCAGCGGGCCAGGGCCGCGGTGAAGGAGATGCGCTCGCGGTCGGCCAGCGCCTCGACGCAGGCCTGCGCCCGGTCGCCGATGCCGCGCTTGGGCGTGTTGAGGACCCGCCGCAGCGAGACGGTGTCGTCGGGGTTGGCCACCACCCGCAGGTACGCCACCGCGTCGCGCACCTCGCGCCGCTCGTAGAAGCGCACGCCGCCGACCACCTTGTAGGGCAGGCCGACCCGGATGAACACCTCCTCGAACACGCGGGACTGGGCGTTGGTCCGGTAGAAGACCGCGACCTGCCCCGGCGTCGCCAGGCCCTCGTCGTGCAGCCGGTCGACCTCGTTGGCGACGAACGAGGCCTCGTCGTGCTCGTTGTCGGCGACGTAGCCCACGACCCGCGCCCCGTCGCCCGCGTCGGACCACAGGTCCTTCGGCTTGCGGGCGGTGTTGCGCGCGATGACGGCGTTGGCCGCCGACAGGATCGTCTGCGTGGAGCGGTAGTTCTGCTCGAGCAGGATCGTGCGCGCGTCGGGGTAGTCCTCCTCGAACTGCAGGATGTTGCGGATCGTCGCCCCGCGGAAGGCGTAGATCGACTGGTCCGCGTCGCCGACCACGCACAGCTCGGCCGGTGGCACCGCCGGCCCCTCCCCCGTCGCGGCCCGGGTCAGCTCGCGCACGAGGACGTACTGCGCGTGGTTGGTGTCCTGGTACTCGTCGACGAGGACGTGCCGGAACCGGCGCCGGTAGTGCTCCGCGACGTCGGGGAACGCCTGGAGCAGGTGGACGGTCGTCATGATGAGGTCGTCGAAGTCCAGCGCGTTCGCCTCGCGCAGCCGGCGCTGGTAGAGCGCGTACGCGTCGGCCAGCGTCCGCTCGAGCGAGGTCTCGGCGCGCGCGGCGAAGTCCTCCGCGTCGACGAGCTCGTTCTTGAGGTTGGACACCTGGGCGCTGAACGACTTCGGCGGGTAGCGCTTGGGGTCGAGGTCGAGCTCGCGGCAGCACAGCGCCATGAGCCGCTGGCTGTCGGCCGCGTCGTAGATCGAGAAGCTCGTCGACAGCCCCACCTGCTTCGCCTCGCGGCGCAGGATGCGCACGCAGGCGGAGTGGAACGTGGACACCCACATGGCCTTCGAGCGGGGGCCGACGAGGTCGGCCACCCGGGCCTTCATCTCGCCGGCGGCCTTGTTGGTGAACGTGATCGCCAGCACCGAGCCCGGGTGCACGTCGCGCGCGGCCAGCAGGTACGCGATCCGGTGGGTCAGCACCCGCGTCTTGCCCGAGCCCGCCCCGGCCACGATGAGCAGGGGCGACCCCTGGTGCGTGACCGCGGCGCGCTGCTGCTCGTTGAGCCCCTCGAGCAGCGCGGCCGGGTCCTGCCGCCGCCCCGCGCGCCCGCCGCGGGCGCCGTCGCCGCCTGCGCCGGGCCCGTCCGCGCCGTCCGGGCCGTCCCCCCGCGCGGTCGGGGTCGCGGGCGGGAGCGTGGGCAGCAGCGCGTCGCCGTCGAAGAGGGTGCTCATCTCGGCGACGAGCCTACGTCGCGCGACCGACAGCGCTAGCGTCCCGCCACGTGCCCGACGACACCACCGACGACACCACCGACGACACCACCGCCCCCGGCACCGCGCCCGGCGCCACCGCGCCGTGGCTCCCCGCGGGCTGGGACCACCCGCTGCGGGTCGACCTGCCCACCGGTCAGCACCTGCGCCCGATCCGCGCCGACGACGTCGACATCGACCTGCCCGCCGTCATGGGCAGCCGCGAGCGGCTGTGGGCGACGTACGGCGAGGCGTGGGGGTGGCCGCCCGCGGACATGACCCGCGAGGAGGACCGCGAGGACCTGGCGCGCCACGAGCGCGAGGTCGAGGCGCACGCGTCGTTCAACTACGCGCTGCTCGACGAGGGCGAGACCGAGCTGCTCGGGTGCGTGTACGTCGACCCGCCGGAGGCGCCGGGCGCCGACGCGGAGGTGTCGTGGTGGGTCGTGGACCGGCTCGTCGGCACCGACGTCGAGCGGGCGCTCGACGAGCTCGTCCCGCGCTGGCTCGCCGAGGACTGGCCGCTGCAGCGCCCCCGGTACGTCGGGCGCGACCTGTCGTGGTCCGCGTGGGTCGCGCTCGCGCGCCCGGACCGGCAGGCGCAGGCGTGAGCGCGCTGCCCGAGGGCACCGCCGTCGACGGCGCCGCGCCGCTCGAGCGGGTCCTCGTCGTGACCGCGCACCCCGACGACGTCGACTTCGGCGCCGCCGGCACGGTGGCCCGCCTCGTCGCCGAGGGCGTGGAGGTGACGTACTGCGTCTGCACCGACGGCGACGCCGGGGGCTTCGACCGCTCGGTCGACCGGGCGGACGTCCCGGCGCTGCGGCGCGCGGAGCAGACGGCGGCGGCGCGGGCCGTGGGGGTCGCCGACGTGCGGTTCCTCGGCTACCGCGACGGGGCGCTCGAGGTGACGCAGGACCTGCGCCGCGACATCAGCCGGGTGGTCCGCCAGGTGCGCCCGCAGCGCGTCATCACCCAGAGCCCGGAGCGCAACTGGGAGCGCCTGCCGGCCAGCCACCCCGACCACCTCGCCGCGGGCGAGGCGGCGACGATCGCGGTCTACCCGGACGCGCGCAACGCCTTCGCCCACCCCGGGCTGCTGCGCGACGAGGGCCTCGAGCCGTGGGAGGTGCGCGAGCTCTGGCTCATGGGCTCGCCGGTCAGCACCCGCGCCGTGGACGTCACCGACCACGCGGGGACCAAGTACGCGGCCCTGCGCGCCCACGCGAGCCAGACGGCCCACCTCGACGTCGAGGGCTTCGTCGGGGACTGGATGCGCCGCACCGCCGCCGAGGCGGGCCTGCCGCCCGGCCGGCTCGCCGAGGCGTTCCGGGCCACGACGATCCCCTGACCCCGGCGCTGGGCGCTACTGCGCGTGCCCCTGCCCGTCGCCCGTGCGCGCGCCGCGGTCGCTGCGGTCCGCGGGGCGCTTGCGGGCGCGGTTGTGCACGAAGAACGCGATGAGCGCGACGCCCAGGGCCACGGCGACCAGGAGCAGCACGAAGAGCCAGCCCCAGTCGCCGGAGAGCGTGGTGTTGGACTTCGGGCCGCCGCCGGACTCGCCCGGCTCGGGGCCGCCGCCCTCGCCGGCCGCGGCCGGCAGCGCCGTGAGGGCGCCGAGCACGAGCACGTGCAGCGCGGCGACCGCCGCGAGGACGGGCACGCGGGCGGCGCCGGCGGCGCGGGTGCGGGCGGGGCGGGCGGTGCGGTGCACGGACGACCTCCAAGGGACGGGCTGCCCTCCTGGTGCCCGGTGGCACCCCCCGTCACACCCCGGCTCAGACCAGCCGGCGGTCGGTGGCCCAGCGGGTGAGCTCGTGGCGGTTCGAGACCTGCAGCTTGCGCAGCACCGCCGACACGTGGGTCTCGACGGTCTTGACGCTGATGAAGAGCTGCTTGGCGATCTCCTTGTACGCGTACCCGCGCGCGATGAGGCGCAGGACCTCCCGCTCGCGCTGGGTGAGCCGGTCGAGGTCCTCGTCGACCGCGGGGGCGGCGTCGGCGCCCCGGAACGCGTCCAGCACGAAGCCGGCCAGGCGCGGGCTGAACACGGCGTCGCCCTCGGCGACCCGGCGCACGGCGTCGGCGAGCTCGGCCCCCGTGATCGACTTGGTGACGTACCCGCGGGCGCCCCCGCGGATGACCCCGATGACGTCCTCGGCCGCGTCGGACACGCTCAGCGCGAGGAACCGGGTGCCCGGCAGCACCCCGACGAGCCGGGACAGCACCGCCTGCCCGCCGCCGCCCGGCAGGTGCACGTCGAGGAGCACGACGTCCGGCAGGGTGGCGGTGACGACCCGGACCGCGCTCTCGACGTCCTCGGCCTCGCCGACGATCTCCAACCGGTCGGCGGCGACGGCGAGCTCGGCGCGCACCCCGCTGCGGAACATCCGGTGGTCGTCGACGAGCACGACCCGGGTCCGCCCCCCGGGGCCGGCCGGCGGTGCGGCGGGCGGGGCGGGCGGCGGGACGGGGGGCGGGGCGGCGCTCACGCGGCGCTCCCGTCGTCCGCGACCGGCATCTGCAGCTGCACCTCGGTCCCCTCGCCCCTCGCCGTACGGACCACGGCGGTCCCGCCGTGCCGGTCCATCCTGCCGATCACCGACTGGCGCACGCCCAGCCGGTCCTCCGGCACCGCGTCGAGGTCGAAGCCCGGGCCGCGGTCGCGGACGAACACCGTGACCTGGTCGGGCTCGACCTCCGCGTAGACCGAGATCGCCGCGCCCCCCGCGTACTTGGCGGCGTTGACGAGCGCCTCGCGGGTGGCGAGGAGCATGGCGCGCAGGTGCTCGTCGAGGGCGCGGTCGCCGACGACGACGACCTCCACCGCGACGCCGTGCGCGTCCTCGACCTCCGCGGCGACCCGCTCCACGGCGGCGGTGAGCGTGGTCTCCGGGTCGGCCACGGGGCGGTAGAGCCAGGTGCGCAGCTCGCGCTCCTGGGAGCGCGCCAGCCGGGCCACCTCGCGCGGGTCGTCGACGCTGCGCTGGATGAGGGTGAGGGTGTGCAGGACCGAGTCGTGCACGTGCGCGGCGATCTCGGCGCGCTCCTGCTCGCGGATGCGCGCGGCGCGCTCGGCCGACAGGTCGCGCACCATGCGCAGCCACCACGGCCCGGACACCAGCACCAGCCCGACGACGACCGCCAGCACGAGCAGCCCCTGCTGCCAGCCGGAGGCCGCGCCGCGGGGGGACAGGAACAGCGCGAGGCCGACGAGGACGAGCACCAGCCCGGCGAGCACGCGCACCGCGCCGCTGCGCCGCGTCGCGCCCGTGGCCTGGCGCAGCCGCGCGCGCTGCACGTCGTCGCTGTGCCGCCACAGCACGACGACGCCGAGCCCGGCCACGACGACCGGCCACACGCTGCCGGGCGACAGGCCCAGGCCGACGCGGTCCACGAGCAGCAGGCCCCCGACGGCGATGGCGCCGAGCGCCGCGACGAAGCCGAGCTCGCTGCCGCCCTCCTCCTCGGGCTCCGGGTCGACCCGCAGCGGCGCGAAGACCCACAGGGCGGCGTACGCGAGGATGCCGGCGCCGCTGAGCAGCGCCGCCGCGACGAGGACGAGGCGCACCCAGAGGACGTCGACGCCGAGGTGGTCCGCGACGCCGCGGCAGACGCCCGCGACGACCCGGCCGCCGCTGGCCCGCTGCAGGGGCGGGCGGGCGGCCGGCACGGGAGGCACCGCCCCCACCGGAGCGGGCGCCGGCGCCTCGACCGGCGCGACCGGGGGTGCCGCGGGCAGCGGCGGCGCCGGGGGCAGCACGCTCCCCGCGGCCGGCGCGTCGAGGTCCTCCAGCCTGCTCACGCCACCGATCGTCACACGCGGGACCGCCGCCGCGCACCACCCTCGGGGTGTTCCCAGGGTCCGGCTCAGGGTCGGGTCCGGGTCGGTCCCCGTGGCCCCGGGGCGGGCGCACGGCGCAGCATGGGGGCATGGCCACCCCGCACGACACCGCCGGCGCCGGCGGAGCCGGTCACGCCGGCACCGCGCCGCCCCCGTGGCGCCCGGACGTCCACCGGCTGCGCCGGTCCCGCGAGGACCGCCGCGTCGCGGGCGTCTGCGGCGGCGCGGGGGCCTGGGTGGGCGTCGACCCGCTGCTCCTGCGGGTCACGGCGGTCGTGCTCACCCTCTTCGGCGGCGCGGGCCTCGTGCTCTACGGGCTCGCCTGGCTGCTCGTGCCCGAGGAGGGGCGGCTGCGCTCCGAGGGCCAGCGGCTCCTGCGCGGGCGCGGCAGCGCGGGCGCGGTCGTGGCCGTGGTCGCCGTCATCGCCGGGACGAGCTTCGCCCTCGGCCAGCTCCGCTCGGGCGACCTGCAGGGCCTGGTCCTGCTCGGCCTCGTCGGCACGGCGGCCGTGCTCGCGCTGCGCCACGGCGGCCTCGTCGACCGGTACGCCCCCGAGCCCCCGCCGGTCCCGGCCGTCCCGCCCGCGGCCACCCGCGGGCCCGCCGCCGAGGCGGTGGCGGCGCACGCCGCTCCCGCCCCCGCGGCGGCCCCGCCGCGCCCGGCGCCCGCCGCCGCGGCGACCCCGCCGCCCCCCGAGCAGGCGCGCGTGGCCGAGGCCTTCGCCCCCCACGGGCCCTACGCCATGCCGGCGGCACCGCTCTACGCGCCGCCCCCCGGCACCGGGGGCCCCTACGGCGCGTACGACCCCCGCGCCCCGTACGGCCGCGGGGCGACGGCGCTGCGACCGGAGCGTCGCCGCGAGCGGCGCCGCCGCTCCGTGCTCGGGCTCCTCACGGTCTCCGCCGCGCTGCTCGCGGTGGGCGCGGTCGGCGGCCTCACCGTGGCCGCCGGCGGGACCCCGCAGCCGGTGGTCCTGCTCGGCACCGCCCTCGCGGTCGTGGGCCTCGGCCTGGTCGTCTCGGCCTTCGTCGGCCGGGCGCGCGGGCTCGTCCCGCTCGGCGTGCTGCTGTCGCTGCTGCTGGGGGGCGCCGCCGCGCTGGACGGCGCCAGGGTGCCCTCCGGCGGCGTGGGCGAGCGGGTGTGGACCCCGTCGAGCGCGCTGGCCCTCGAGGAGGTCCCCGTGTACGAGCTGGGCCTCGGCAGCGCCCTGCTGGACCTGCGCTCGCTGCCCAACATCGCGCCGGGCTCGACGGTGCGGCTCGGCGCGGAGGTCGGCGCCGGCGAGCTCGAGGTGCAGCTCCCCTCGCCCGCGGTCGCGGCGGTGGAGGTCGTGGCCCACGCCTCGGCCGGCGAGGTCTACCTGCCCGGGCAGGACCCGAGCGGGGGGCGTGGCGTGGACGCCACGTGGTCGCGCCCCCAGCGCCCGGCACCCGCGCCCGGCCGGGGGGTCACGCTGGTGCTCGACCTGCACGTCGGCCTCGGCGTGGTGGAGGTGCACCGGTGACCCGGCACCCGCTCGACCTCGTCGCCCTGCTCTTCGGGGCCGCCTTCCTCGCCACGGCCGGCGTGGCGCTCGCCGACGGCGTCCTCGGGCTCGAGGCCGACGCGGACTGGGTGCTGCCCGTCCTGCTGCTCGTCGTGGGCGCGGTCGGCCTGCTGGGCTCGCTGTCACGGCTGGGCCGGGAGGCGGGGCGCCCCCGCGACGACGGGCCGCCCGCCGGGCGCTAGCGTCGATCCCGACCGCCGCCGTCCCGCCCCTGGGAGGACCCCGTGCAGCTCGGCATGATCGGACTCGGCCGGATGGGCGCCAACATGGTGCGCCGCCTGACGCGGGCCGGCCACGAGTGCGTCGTCTACGACCGGAACGCCCAGGCGGTGCAGGAGCTCGCGGCCGAGGGGGCGACACCGGCCGATTCGCTGGAGGACCTCGCGGCGAAGCTGCAGGCGCCCCGGTCGGTGTGGCTCATGGTCCCGGCCGGCATCACCGGCGCGGTCGCGGAGGAGCTGGCCCGGGTCCTCGAGGCCGACGACACGATCATCGACGGCGGCAACTCCTACTACCGCCACGCGGTCGACCGGCAGGAGGCGCTGCGCGAGCGCGGCATCCACCACGTCGACTGCGGCACGAGCGGCGGCGTCTGGGGCCTCGAGCGCGGCTACTGCCTCATGATCGGCGGCGACGAGGACGCGGTCACCCGGCTGCGGCCGATCTTCTCCTCGCTCGCCCCGGGCGTCGGCGACGTGGCCCGCACGCCGGGCCGAACCGGCGAGCCCACCCCGGCCGAGGAGGGCTGGCTGCACTGCGGGCCGGCCGGCGCCGGGCACTTCGTGAAGATGGTCCACAACGGCATCGAGTACGCGATGATGGCGGCCTTCGGCGAGGGCCTGAACATCATCAAGCACGCCAACGCCGGGCGCAGCGACGTCGAGATCGACGCCGAGACCGCCCCGCTGTCGGAGCCGAAGTACTACCAGTACGACATCGACACCACCGAGGTCGCCGAGGTCTGGCGCCGCGGCAGCGTGGTCGAGTCGTGGCTGCTCGACCTCACCGCGCAGGCCCTCTTCGAGGACCCGGACCTGTCCCGGTTCGAGGGCCGGGTCGCCGACTCGGGCGAGGGCCGCTGGACCTCGATCGCGGCGATCGACGAGGGCGTGCCGGCGCCGCTGCTCACCGGCGCGCTCTACTCCCGCTTCGCCTCGCGCGGCCTCGACCTCTTCGCCAACAAGGTGCTCTCGGCGCAGCGCAAGGGCTTCGGCGGGCACCTGGAGAAGAAGCCGCTGGCGAAGCCCGGTGACCACGACCAGCCGCAGGCGGAGCAGTGAGCGACCCGACGCCGCCCGACGTGCCCGTCGACGAGGTCCCGCCGCGCCCGCTCGGCGCCGTGGGGACGCCCGCATGGGAAGCGCTGTCCCGGCACCACGACGACGTGGCGGGCGCGCACCTGCGCGACCTCTTCGCGCAGGACCCGTCCCGGGCCCGCGAGATGGTCGTCGACGCGGCCGACCTGCACCTCGACCTCAGCAAGCACCGGGCGACCCGCGAGACGCTGCGGCTGCTCGTCGAGGTGGCGGAGGCGGCCGGCCTGCGCGAGCGCATCGACGCGATGTTCGCCGGCGAGCGCATCAACACCACGGAGGACCGCGCGGTCCTGCACACCGCGCTGCGGCTCCCCCGCGACGCCCGGCTCGTCGTCGACGGGCAGGACGTCGTCGCCGACGTGCACGAGGTGCTCGACCGGATGGCCTCCTTCGCCGACGCCGTGCGCGGCGGCTCCTGGACCGGCGCCACCGGGCAGCGCATCCGCACCGTGGTGAACATCGGCATCGGCGGCTCCGACCTCGGCCCCGTCATGGCGTACGAGGCGCTGAAGCACGTCTCCGACCGCGACCTCACGTGCCGGTTCGTGTCGAACATCGACCCCACCGACGTCCACGAGAGCACTCGCGACCTCGACCCCGCGACCACGCTGTTCGTCGTGGCGAGCAAGACCTTCACCACGCTCGAGACGCTCACCAACGCGCGCCTGGCCCGGGCCTGGCTCGTCGAGGGGCTGCAGGAGCGGCACGGCCTGTCCCCCGAGGACGCGCAGGCCGCGGTGGCCCAGCACTTCGTCGCCGTGTCGACGGCTGCGGAGAAGGTCGCCGACTTCGGCATCGACCCGCAGAACATGTACGGCTTCTGGGACTGGGTCGGCGGCCGCTACTCGTACGCCTCCGCGGTCGGCCTGTCCCTCATGGTCGCGATCGGCCCGACGGCCTTCCGCGAGATGCTCGACGGCTTCCACGCGATGGACGAGCACTTCCGCACCGCGCCGTTCGACGCCAACGCGCCCGTGCTGCTCGGCCTGCTCGACGTCTGGTACACGGACCTGTTCGGCGCCGAGACGCACGCGGTGCTGCCCTACTCGCAGTACCTCCACCGCTTCCCGGCCTACCTGCAGCAGCTGACGATGGAGAGCAACGGCAAGTCCGTGCGGCTCGACGGGTCGCCGGTGCGGGCGGCCACCGGCGAGGTCTGGTGGGGCGAGCCGGGCACCAACGGGCAGCACGCGTTCTACCAGCTGCTGCACCAGGGCACCCGCATCGTCCCGGCGGACTTCATCGGCTTCGTCGAGCCGGTCCAGCCGCTGGCCGACCCCGAGGGCGGCGCGGCGGACGTGCACGACCTCTTCATGTCGAACTACTTCGCCCAGACCGCGGCGCTGGCGTTCGGCAAGACCGCCGAGGAGGTGGCCGCCGACGGCACCGACCCGGCGGTCGTCCCGCACAAGGTCATGCCGGGCAACCGCCCGACCACCTCGATCCTGGCCCAGCGGCTGACCCCGTCGGTCCTCGGCCAGCTCGTCGCGCTCTACGAGCACACGACCTTCGTGCAGGGCGTCGTGTGGGGCATCGACTCGTTCGACCAGTGGGGCGTCGAGCTGGGCAAGACCATGGCCAGGCAGCTCGTGCCCGCCCTCACGGGCGAGGCCGGGCTCGACGAGCACGACCCGTCCACCGCCGCGCTCGTCGCCCGCTACCGCGCCGGGCGCGGGCGCGTCTGACGGCGCCGCTGCGCACCGCCGGGGGGTGACGGCGCCGCCCTCACCCCTCGGCGGCGGTGTCGTCGTGCGCGGCGCCGACCGGCTTGGACTCCGGCGACCCCCGCTGGCGCAGGTAGACCGACAGCACCGCCATCGACCCGACGGCGAGGAACTCGGACTGCCAGTTCTGCAGCGTGCGGCTCCAGAAGTCCGGGGACACGAGGTACTCGCGCCAGGACAGCGGCGGCAGGAGGTCCTGCAGCTGCTCCTCGTTGTAGGCGACGACGCCCGCGACGGACTGCGCGAGCCAGGTGCCGAGGAAGACCGTGCCCATGACGAGGCCGAGCGAGTTCTCGTACGCCCACCGCAGCGGGCCGGGGCCGCGCCGGGCCGGCCCCGGCGACCACGGGTGGGCGGCCGCCCCGACCTCCTGGTCCTCGTCGGACTCGCGCCCGACCTGGTCGAGCTCCTTGGACTCGGGCGACCCGCGCTGGACGAGCCACACCGTCGCCATGAGGTAGAGCAGGAACTGCAGGTACTCGGACTGCCAGTTCTCCAGCAGGTCCACGGCGAACGAGGACGAGGTGAGGTAGCGGCCGACGTCGAGCGGCGCGAGCCCGGCCGCGACGAGCTCCTGGTTGCGCAGCGCGCGCCCGGAGACGACCTGCCCGACGACGGCGAGCAGGAAGAGCAGGCCGAAGAAGAGCCCGAGGCCGTTGTGGTGCAGGTAGCGCCTCACCGGTGCAGCAGCCCCAGGACGATCGCCCCGACCGTGCCGGCGACGACGACGAGCAGGTAGCCCGCGAAGACGGCGCGCACGTCAGCCGCCCTGCACCGAGCAGTCGTACGGGACGTCCTCGCCCCGCCAGGAGCACCCGGCGGCGGTGACCCGCCAGCCGCCCGGCGCCACCGCGACGAAGAGCACGTCGCGGGCCATCTCCAGGCGCGCCTGCCGGCCCCACACGTCGGACGCGACGAGCGCGCCGGGCACCGGCAGCCCCTCGGACAGCACGGCCGCGGGGCACGGGCGCCCGGCGGAGGACTCGAGCTCCTCGAGCGTGCGCGGCGCCAGCAGGGCGCAGGCCCGCTCGCCGTCACCGGCGCGCAGCGCGGCGGCGAAGCCCTCCCCCGCCGCCCGCGCGGCGTCCTGCTCCACCGGGGTGCCGCAGCCCCCGAGCAGCAGCGCGGCGGCCAGGGCGGGTGCGCCCGCCCCGGCCGCCGCGCGCGTGCGTCGTCCGTCCATGATCGCGCCGCTACCCCGGCCGGGCCGGGGTCATGCGGGCGCGCTGCCCCGCCGGTCAGCCGGCGGCGGCCGCCTGGGCGGCGGCGCGGGCCGGGCGGCCCTCGACCCAGGCGTCACGGGCCTCGACGGCGGTGTCCGGGTTGTCGCTGAAGAGCCCGTCGACCCCGAGGGCGAGGAAGAGGCGGTACTCGGCGAACGCGTCCCCGTACGCCGACGGGTCGTCGCCGCGGCGGAAGTCCGCGGGCAGGAACGCGTTCTCGTTGCGGAACGTGTAGGGCACGACCTGCAGGCCCGCCCGGTGCGCGTCGCGCACGAGCGTCGTGGGCGGCAGGAGCTCGGCGTCCGCGTCGCGCGGCACGATGAGGTTCTTGTCCGGCCCGATGACGTCCGCGTAGCGGGCGATGCCGCGCAGGCCCTGGCGGGTGACCAGGTCGGCGTACGTCGTGCTGCCGCCGGCCGCGACCACGTCGTACGGCGCCCCGGAGCCGCTGAGCAGCTGCACCAGGCGCACGCCGACCCTCCGGTCGAGCTCCTTGAGGTTGGAGACCTCGAAGGACTGCACCCACACCGGCGCCTTCGGGCCGGCCCAGCCGTTGCGGCGCAGCGCGCGCACCAGCGGCTCCTCGAGCGAGAGGCCGATGGAGTCGAAGTACGTCGGGTGCTTGGTCTCCGGCGCGATGGCGATGCGCCGGCCGGTCTCGCGCGAGGCCCGCTTGGCGAGGTCGATGACCTCCTGCAGCGTCGGCACCTGGTAGCGCCCGTCGTAGATCGTGTTCTCCTGGCGGATCTCGGGGATCCGCTCCTTCGCGCGCAGCGTCTTGAGCTCGCGCAGCGTGAAGTCCTCGGTGAACCAGCCGGTCAGCTCGACGCCGTCGATGGTCTTCGTGGCGCGGCGGTCGGCGAACTCCGGGCGGTCGGCGACGTCGGTCGTGCCGCTGATCTCGTTCTCGTGCCGGGCGACGAGGACGCCGTCCTTGGTCGAGACGAGGTCGGGCTCGATGACGTCCGCGCCCAGCCGGATCGCAAGCTGGTACGACGCCAGGGTGTGCTCGGGGCGGTAGCCGCTCGCACCGCGGTGGCCGAAGACGAGGGGCTCGCTCACCTGCGCGGCGCTCCGCTGCGCGGGCCGCTCCTCGGCCGTGGCGGGCGCTCCGGGCACCGCGACGAGCGCGAGCAGGACGACGGGGGCCGCGGCACGGGCGAGCAGCCCGCGGCGGGTGGGAAGGGGCACTGGGGTCCTCCGGCGACGGCGCGGCTGCAGCCTGCGGCCCTCGCCGGCTTCGTCGCCGTCACGGAGCAGACTGTCACGGCCCCAGGTGTCGTCAAGGGCAACGCAGCGGTACGCCGGCGCGACGCGCGCGCGTCCGCTCGCCCCTGCCGCCAGGATGGTCCGGTGCCCGCACCTCCCCCCTCCGCCGGCCCCCGCCCGCCCGCGCCGCCGCCCGGCCGCGCCGCACCCCCCTGGCTCCTCGCCGCCGCGGTCCTCGTGTCGGGCGCCGCGGTCCTCGTCGTCGAGACGCTGGCCGCGCGGCTCGTCGCGCCGTACGTCGGCCTGACCCTGGAGTCGCAGACGTCGGCGATCGGGGTGGCCCTGCTCGGCATCGCCGCCGGCGCCCGCTGGGGCGGGCGGCTCGCCGACCGGGTCGAGCCGCGGACCGTCCTCGCCGGGGCGCTCGCCGCGGGCGGCCTCCTCGTGCTCGCGGTGCGCCCGCTGGTGCACCTCGTGGGACCCGCGGTGCCGCCCGGGGCGGCGTCCGCGGTGCTCCTCGTGGCCGTCTCGACGCTGCCCGCGGTCACGGTGCTGTCGATGACCGCCCCCGCCGCGGTCAAGGCGCGGCTGCGCACGGTCGACGGGGCCGGCTCGGTCGTGGGCTCCATGTCCGCGCTCGGCACGCTCGGCGCGCTCGCCGGGACCTTCCTCACCGGGTTCGTCTTCGTCGCCGCGCTGCCGACCGGCGGGATCCTGCTCGTCACCGCGCTCGCCTGCCTCGCGCTCGGCGCCGTGGCCGGCGCGGACCGGGCGCGCTCGCTCGCGCTGCCGGCGGCCGGCGCCGCGGTCGTCGCCGGCGGGCTCGTCGTCCTCGTGGACGGCCCCTGCGAGGAGGAGACGACGTACTACTGCGCCCGGGTCGTGGCCGACCCCGGCGACGAGGGGCGCGACGGCGGCCGGGTCCTGGTCCTCGACGACCTGCGGCACTCGTACGTGGACCTCGACGACCCCGCGCACCTGGAGTTCGCCTACGTGCAGCGCTTCGCGGACGTCGTCGACAGCGCGTTCCCCGCCGGCGAGCCGCTCGACGCGGTGCACGTGGGCGGCGGCGGCTTCACCATGCCGCGCTGGCTCGCCGCGACCCGCCCGGGCAGCAGCTCGGTGGTGCTCGAGCTCGACGAGGGCGTCGTCGAGCTCGGCCGGCGCGAGCTGGGCGTCGACGCGATCCCCGGCCTGCGGGTGCGCACCGGCGACGCGCGCGTCTCCCTCGCGGCGCTGCCCCACGACTCCGCCGACCTCGTCGTGGGCGACGCGTTCGGCTCGCTGAGCGTGCCCTGGCACCTGGCCACGCGGGAGTTCCTCGCCGACGTCGACCGCGTGCTGCGCCCCGGCGGCGTGCTCGTGCTCAACGTCATCGACAACGCCCCGCGGGCGTTCCTCGCCGCGGAGACCCGCACGGTCGACGCGGTCCTCGACGACGTCGTCGTGCTCGGTCGGCCGGAGCAGCTGGAGGACGACGGCGGCGGGAACTTCGTCGTGGCCGCCGCGGACCGCCCGCTCGACCGCGACGCCCTCGCGGCCCGCGCCGGCGAGCGGGGCGAGCCGGGCTCGGTGCTCGGCCCGGCGGCGTACGAGGACCTCGTCGAGGGCGCCCCCGTGCTCACGGACGACCGCGCGCCGGTCGACCAGCTCCTCACGCCGTACCGGCCGGTCGTCTGAGGCGGCCCGCCGGGTCCGCGGTACGGTCGCCGGACCCGAGCCGAGGAGGAGCCGTGGCCGACCGTGCGGGGGACGTCGTGCTGGGCGTCGACCTCGGGACCACGAGCACCAAGGTGGTCGCCCACGCGGTGGACGGCACGGCCGTCGCGCAGCACGGGGAGGGCTACCCGCTCGAGGAGCCGGAGCCCGGCCACGCGGTGCAGGACCCCCGCCTCATCCTCGACGCGGCCCTCGCCTCGCTGCGCGCCGTCGTCGCGGAGGTGGGCGCCGAGCGGGTCGCCGGCCTGTCGTTCAGCACGGCCATGCACAGCCTGCTCGGGGTCGACGCCGACGGCGAGCCGCTCACCCCCAGCATCACCTGGGCCGACACCCGGGCGACGACGCAGGCCGAGCGGCTGCGCGCGGGGCGGGCGGGGCTCGCGCTGCACCGGCGCACGGGCACCCCCGTCCACCCGATGTCGCCGCTGGTCAAGCTCGTGTGGTTCCGCGAGCAGGAGCCCAAGCTGGCCGAGCGGGTCGCGTACTGGGTCGGCATCAAGGACTGGGTGCTCTGGCGGCTGTGCGACGCGCTCGTGACCGACCACTCGGTCGCGTCCGGCACCGGCCTCATGGACATCGGCGCCCTGCAGTGGGACGCCGAGGCGCTGCAGCTGGCCTCGGTGCTGCCCGAGCAGCTGCCCGAGCTCGTCCCCACCCGGCACGTGCTGCCCGGCGTCACGGAGGCCGCCGCGGCGGCCACCGGGCTGCCGCGCGACGTCCCGGTGGTCGTGGGCGCGGGCGACGGGCCGCTGGCCAACCTCGGGCTCGGCGCGGTGCGCCCCGGGGTCGCCGCGGTCTCCATCGGCACGAGCGGCGCGCTGCGCGTCATGGTCGACGCGCCCGCGGTGGACCCGCTCGGCGGCGTCTTCTGCTACGCCCTCACCGAGCAGCGGTGGGCCGTCGGCGGTGCGATCAACAACGGCGGCGTGGTGCTCCAGTGGGCCGGGGACGCGCTGGCGCCCGAGCTCGGGGAGGGCTCCGAGGAGGAGCTCCTCGCGCTCGCCGAGACCGCACCGCCGGGCAGCGGCGGGCTGCTCATGCTGCCGTACCTGCTCAGCGAGCGCGCCCCGCACTGGAGCTCGCTGCCGCGCGGGGCGTACGTCGGCCTCACCCGCGCCCACCGCCGCGAGCACCTCCTGCGCGCCGCCCTCGAGGGCGTCTGCCAGCAGCTCGGCCTCGTGCTGGCCTCGCTGCGCGCGGCCGGGCTCGAGGTCACCGAGGTGCGGGCCACCGGCGGCTTCGCCCGCAGCGCGTTCTGGCGCCAGCTGCTCGCCGACGTGCTCGGCACGACGGTGCACTTCCCGCAGGGCCACGAGGGCTCCAGCTTCGGCGCGGCGCTGCTCGGCATGGAGGCCCTGGGCCTCGTCGAGAGCGTCGACGTGGCCGCGGACCTCGTGCGCATCGCCGACGAGGTCCGCCCGCAGCCGGCGGTCGCGGCGACGTACGCCGCGCTGCAGCCGGTCTTCGACGGCCTGTACGACGCGCTCGTCCCGGCCTTCGCCTCCCTGCGGCGCCTCGGCCCGCTCCTGCCGCTCGAGGCCGCCCGCGAGGCGCTGCCCCCGGCCTGACCCCGGCCTGGACCGGCCCGACCCGACCCCCGCCCGCCCGTCCCCCACCCCTCCCGGAGGCGACCGATGGCCCTGACGACAGCCCTGAGCGGGCCGGTGCTGCTGGCGGCGGACGCGCCGCCGGAGCCGGCCCTGGGGACGGCCCCGCTGCTGCTCATCGCGCTGGCGGCCGTCCTCGTCCTGCTCGTGCTCATCATCCGCTTCAAGCTGCACGCCTTCCTCGCCCTCATCCTGGTCAGCCTGCTCACGGCGCTCGCGGCGCGGATCCCGGTCGCCGACGTCGTCGACACGCTGGTCGGGGGCTTCGGCACCACGCTCGGCAACGTCGCCCTGCTCGTCGGCCTCGGCGCGATGCTCGGGCGCCTGCTGGAGGTGAGCGGCGGCGCGCAGGTGCTCGCCGACACCCTGATCCGGCGCTTCGGCGAGCGGCGCGCCCCCCTCGCCCTCGGCGTCGCGGCGCTGCTCTTCGGCTTCCCGATCTTCTTCGACGCCGGGCTCGTCGTCCTGCTGCCGATCGTCTTCACCGTCGCGACCCGCCTCGGCGGCAGCGTCCTGCTCTACGCGCTCCCGACGGCGGGCGCCTTCGCCGTCATGCACGCCTTCGTCCCGCCGCACCCCGGCCCGGTGGCGGCGGCGGAGCTGCTGGGCGCGGACATCGGCCTGGTCCTCGTCTTCGGCCTCCTCATCGGCCTGCCCACCTGGTACGTCGGCGGGTACCTCTTCGGCACCTGGGCGGGCCGGCGCTACGACGTCCCGGTGCCGAGCACGATGGGCGGCGGGGGCCCGGCCGACGGCGGCGCGGCGGTGACCGGGACGAGCCCGGGCACGGGCGGCGCGCAGGCCACGGCCCAGCGCGAGCGGACCGGGGTCGGCGCGCACCCGTCGTTCGGCACGGTGATCCTGGTGCTCCTGCTGCCGCTCGTGCTCATCTTCCTCAACACGGGCCTCAACACGCTCGCCACCAACGGGACGGTCGACGAGGAGGCGGGCTGGGTCCAGGTGGGCCGCATGCTCGGGCAGACCCCGATCGCGCTGCTCATCAGCGTGCTGGTGGCCACCTGGCTGCTCGCGCTGCGCCGCGGCAGGTCCGCGGGCGAGGCCGAGTCGATCGTCAACAGCGCCCTCGGCCCGGTGTGCGCGATCATCCTCATCACCGGGGCGGGCGGCATGTTCGGCGCCGTGCTCCGCGAGAGCGGCATCGGCTCCGCGCTCGCCTCGGCGCTCGAGGACACCGGCCTGCCGGTCATCGTGGCGGCCTTCGTCATCTCGGTCGCGCTCCGCGTGGCGCAGGGCTCGGCCACCGTCGCCCTCACCACGGCGGCCGGGCTCGTCGCGCCCGTCGTGGAGGCGACCAGCGGCCTGTCCAGCATCGACCTCGCCCTCATCGTCATCGCGATCGCCGGTGGCGCGACGGTGCTCTCGCACGTCAACGACTCCGGCTTCTGGCTCGTCGGGCGCTTCCTCGGCATGGACGAGCGGACGACGCTGCGCACCTGGACCGTCATGGAGACCATCCTCGGCACCCTGGGCTTCGCCCTCGCCTGGCTGCTGAGCCTGTTCCTCTAGCCGTTGCCCCGGCAACGGCCGGGTCCTAGCGTGGCCGTGCGGCGCGACGAGGCGCCGCGGGACCGGGAGGAGACGCGCATGGCGGGCAACAGGGCGGTCGCGTACATGGGTCCGGGCAAGGTCGAGGTCCTCGACGTGCCCTACCCCGAGCTCGTCCTCAAGGACGGGCCGGGCGTGAACCCGGCGAACGTCGGGCGACCCGTGCCGCACGGGGTCGTCGTCAAGGCGGTGGCGACGAACATCTGCGGCAGCGACCAGCACATGGTGCGCGGGCGCACCACGGCGCCCGAGGGGCTCCTCCTGGGCCACGAGATCACCGGCGAGGTCGTCGAGGCCGGCCCCGGCGTGGAGTTCGTCAAGGTCGGCGACCTGGTGTCGGTGCCGTTCAACATCGCCTGCGGGCGCTGCCGCAACTGCAAGGAGCGCAAGACGGGGATCTGCCTCAACGTCAACCCCGACCGCCCCGGCTCGGCGTACGGCTACGTCGACATGGGCGGCTGGGCCGGCGGGCAGGCGGAGTACGTCCTCGTGCCGTACGCCGACTGGAACTGCCTGGTCTTCCCCGACAAGGACCAGGCGATGGAGAAGATCCTCGACCTGACCATGCTCTCGGACATCTTCCCGACGGGCTTCCACGGCTGCGTGACCGCTGGCGTGGGCGTCGGGTCCACCGTCTACATCGCCGGGGCCGGGCCCGTGGGCCTCGCCGCGGCCGCGGGGGCGCAGCTGCTCGGCGCGGCCGTCGTCATCGTCGGCGACCTCAACGCCGAGAGGCTCGAGCGGGCCCGCAGCTTCGGCTGCGAGACCGTCGACGTGTCGAAGGGCGACCCGAAGGACCAGATCGAGCAGATCCTCGGCGTCCCCGAGGTCGACTGCGGCGTCGACGCGGTCGGCTTCGAGGCCCGCGGGCACGGCGCCGGCGCGCAGCAGGAGGCCCCGGCGACGGTGCTCAACTCGCTGATGGAGCTCACCGCGGCGGGCGGCGCCATCGGCATCCCCGGCCTCTACGTCACCGGCGACCCCGGCGGCATCGACGAGGCGGCCAAGAAGGGCTCCCTCTCGCTCTCCCTCGGCACGGGCTGGGCCAAGTCGCTCTCCTTCACCACGGGGCAGTGCCCGGTGATGAAGTACAACCGCCAGCTCATGATGGCGATCCTGCACGACAAGGTGCACATCGCCGACGCCGTCGGCGCCACCCCGATCCCCCTCGACCAGGCCCCCCAGGGCTACGCCGACTTCGACCAGGGCGCGCCGAAGAAGTACGTCATCGACCCGCACGGCATGATCGCGGGGCGCAGCGCCGCCTGACCCCGTCCCGGCCCCGCCGCCCCTGCCGACCACGCGGGGCACCCGTACGGGTGCCGGACCAGGCCCGCACGCCTGGTCCGGCACCCGTGCGCCTGGTCCGGCAGGGCGCCGCGGGTCCCCGGTCCGCCGGGAACATCCCGGACGTCCCGTCGTTGCCACCCGTCATGGGACGCATCGGGACGACCGACCTCGAGATCGACCTGCCGCTCAACCTCGGCGGCAACGTGTTCGGCTGGACGGCCGACGAGCGGGACTCGACCGCCGTGCTCGACGCCTTCGTCGACGCGGGCGGCAGCTTCGTCGACACCGCGGACGTCTACTCCGAGTGGGCCGACGGGCACGCCGGCGGCGAGTCCGAGGAGGTGCTCGGGCGCTGGATGGCCTCGCGCGGGCGCGACCGGCTCCTCGTCGCCACCAAGGTGGGCTCGTGGAGCGGCGCTCCCGGCCTGTCGCGCGAGAGCATCCGCCGCGGCGCGGAGGCCTCGCTGCGCCGGCTCGGCACCGACGTCATCGACCTCTACTACGCCCACCGCGACGACCCCTCGACGCCGCTCGAGGAGACGCTCGGGGCGTTCGACGAGCTCGTGCGCGAGGGCAAGGTGCGGTACGTGGCGGCGTCGAACTACTCCCCCGCTCGGCTCCGGGAGGCGCTCGCCGTGTCCGACCGGGAGGGCTTCGCGCGCTTCGTCGCCCTGCAGCCGCACTACAACCTGGTGCACCGCGAGGAGTACGAGGGCGAGCTAACCGGGCTCGTCGCCGACGAGGGCCTCTCCTGCGTCCCGTACGCCGCCCTGGCCGGCGGCTTCCTCGCGGGCAAGTACCGCGACGGGGCGGACGCGGTGGACAGCCCGCGCGCGGCCAAGGCCTCGCAGCTGCTCGACGAGCGGGGCCGGCGGGTGCTCGCGGCCCTCGACGCCGTCGCGGCGGAGACCGGCCGGAGCGTGGGCGCGGTGTCCATCGCCTGGCTCGCCGCCCAGCCCACGGTCGTCGCGCCCATCGCCAGCGCCCGCACCGCCGAGCAGCTCCCCGACCTGCTCGCCGGCGCCCGCCTGCAGCTCTCCCACGACCAGCTCCGCCGCCTCACCGACGCCTCCGCCTGACCCCTGGCCGTGGTCGTGCGCCCCCCCGGCGCCGGTCACGCGCCCGTCAGCCCTCCTGCCACGGGCCGTGCACCCAGCGCCCGTCGAGCATCGTCGCTTGCACCGGCACCGCGGCGAGCTCGGCGGGCGCGAGCGCGTCCAGGGCGGGGACGTCCGCGACGACGAGGTCGGCGAGGTCGCCGGCGGCGAGGGGGCGGGCGCCGTACGCCCGCAGCGCCTCCTCGAGCCCGACCGCCTCCTCCGCCCGCCACGGCGGCAGCGCGCCGTCGGTGCGGTGCACCGCCGCGGCGAGACCGGGCCACGGGTCGAGCGGCACCACGGGGGCGTCGCTGCCGAGCACCACGTCCGCGCCGGCGTCGAGGAGCGAGCGGAAGGCGTACGGCACCGAGCGGCTGGCCGCCCACAGGTCGTCGACGAGGTGCCGGTCGCCCAGCAGGTGCGCCGGCTGGATCGACGCGGTGACCCCCGCGCGGCGCAGCAGCGGGACGTCCTCGCGGCGCAGCAGTTGCGCGTGCTCCAGCGTCGCGGGGCACCCCGTCCCCGCCAGGACCTGCAGGGCGTCCCGCCCCGCCTCGTCGCCGATGGCGTGCACCGCGGCGGTGAAGCCGTGGCCCACGATGCGGGACAGCGCTTGCCGCAGCGCGTCGGGCGTCAGCACCTGCAGGCCGCGGTCCTGCCCGCCGGGGTACGGCTCGAGGCACCGCGCCGTCCGCGACCCCAGCGCCCCGTCCATGAACAGCTTCACCGGCCCCACGCGCAGCCACGGGTCACCGTCCCCGGTCCGCAGCCCGCGGGCGGCCAGGGCCTCCAGGGCGTCGGGCTGCACCACGGCCTCGACGCGCAGCGGCAGCCGGCCCTCCCCGTCGCGCCGGGCGTCCCACCGCCCGTACGGGTCGTCGAAGTCGAAGTCCCGCAGGGCGACGACGCCGCGGCCCCGCGCCGCGCGCACCGCGTCGCGGGTCGCGCGCTCGGTCTCGTCCCGCGGCGGTACGGGCAGCCGGTCCAGGACGTCCCACGCCTCGCGCTCCTGCAGGACCCCGGTCGGGTGGTCCCCGAGCCCGAGCAGCGCGAGGGCGGGCGGCGAGAGCCAGACGGTGTGGATGTCCTGGCTAGTCAGCACGACGACCCGGTCGGGTGCGGCTGCCGCGAGCATCGCGGCGCGGGCGGGCGCGGTCCAGCGCGCGTACGGGAAGCCGCTCCCCCGCAGCGCCGCCCCCGCGGGCGCCGTGCGCGCCGCCGCCGCCACGACGTCGGCGGCCCCCTGCGGCGACGCCGCACCGGAGAGGTCGAGCTCGCCGCGGCTGCGCACCCACTCCGCCACGTGCACGTGCGCGTCGTGGAACCCGCGGCGGACCAGCCGCCCGCCGAGGTCGAGCACGCGCTCACCCTCGCGCGGCGCCAGCCGCGGGCCGCGCTCCACGACCCGGCCACCGGCGATCCGCAGGTCCACCGGCCCGGGCTCGCGGCCCCCGACGAGCAGCACGTCCATGCGGCGGAGGCTAGCGGTGGGCGCTCACTCCCACTCGATGGTCCCCGGCGGCTTGCTCGTGACGTCGAGGACGACCCGGTTGACCTCCCGCACCTCGTTGGTGATGCGGGTCGAGATGCGTGCCAGGACGTCGTACGGGACGCGCGACCAGTCCGCCGTCATCGCGTCCTCGGAGGACACCGGGCGCAGGACGACGGGGTGGCCGTACGTCCGCCCGTCGCCCTGCACGCCGACCGAGCGCACGTCGGCGAGCAGCACGACCGGGCACTGCCAGATGTCGCGGTCGAGGCCCGCCGCGCTGAGCTCCTCGCGGGCGATCGCGTCGGCCTCGCGGAGCAGCTCGAGGCGGTCCCGGGTGACCTCGCCGATGATGCGGATGCCGAGGCCGGGGCCCGGGAACGGCTGGCGCCAGACGATGGCCTCGGGCAGGCCGAGCTCGAGGCCGACGCGGCGCACCTCGTCCTTGAAGAGGGTGCGCAGCGGCTCGACGAGCCGGAACTGCAGGTCCTCGGGGAGCCCGCCGACGTTGTGGTGGCTCTTGATGTTCGCGGTGCCGCTGCCGCCGCCGGACTCCACGACGTCGGGGTAGAGCGTGCCCTGGACGAGGAACTCCACCTGCTCGCCGTGCGCCCCCGCCTCGGCGACGACCTCGAGCGCCGCGGCCTCGAAGACCCGGATGAACTCGCGGCCGATGGCCTTGCGCTTCTCCTCCGGGTCGGTGAGCCCCGCGAGCGCCGCGAGGAAGCGCTCGCTGGCGTCCACGACCTTGAGCGACACCCCGGTCGCCGCGACGAAGTCCTGCTCGACCTGCTCGGCCTCGCCCTTGCGCAACAGCCCGTGGTCGACGAAGACGCAGGTGAGCCGGTCGCCCACCGCGCGCTGCACGAGCGCCGCGGCGACGGCGGAGTCGACGCCGCCGGACAGCCCGCAGACCACCCGCGCGTCCCCGACCTGGGCGCGCACCGCCTCGACCTGGTCCTCGATGACGCCGGTCATCGTCCAGGAGGGCGTGCAGCCGGCGACCTCGTAGAGGAAGTGCTCGAGCACCGCCTGCCCGTGCTCGCTGTGCAGCACCTCCGGGTGGAACTGGACGCCCGCGAGGCCGCGGTCGACGTCCTCGAAGGCGGCGACGGGGGTCGCGCCGGTGCGCGCGACGACGGAGAACCCGGGCGGGGCCTCGCTCACCGCGTCGCCGTGCGACATCCAGACCGACTGCTGCCGGGGCAGGCCGTGGAAGAGGGTCGACTCGCCGGCGACCACCTCGAGCGGGGTGCCGCCGAACTCGGCGGTGCCCGTGCGCGCGACGGTGCCGCCGAGCGCCGAGGCCATCGCCTGGAAGCCGTAGCAGATGCCGAACGCCGGCACCCCGGCCTCGAAGAGCGCCGGGTCGACCACGGGGGCGCCGGGCGCGTACACCGACGAGGGCCCGCCGGACAGGACGATCGCCTTGGGCCGGCGCGCGAGGATCTCCTCGACCGGCGTCGTGCTCGGCACGATCTCGCTGTAGACGCGGGCCTCGCGGACCCGGCGCGCGATGAGCTGCGCGTACTGGGCGCCGAAGTCGACGACGAGGACGGTGTCGTGCCCCTCGGGAGCGGTCAAGGGTGGGCCCTCCGGCGTCGGCTGCGGGACGGCCGCGAGTCTATCGGCGCCGTGCGGGCCCCCCCGTCGCGGCGGCCCCGCCCCGGGGCGCTGCGCCGTCCCGGCCCGTACGCTCGCCGGGATGGCCGACCACGAGCGGGACCGTGCCGACCGCCGCCGCGCGGCCCCGGGCGCCGTGCTCCGCCGCGCGCTGACGGCGGGGCTGCTCGCGGCCCTGGTCGCGGGCTGCGGCGGCTCCGGGTCCCCCGGCCCCGACGCCGCCCCGAACCCCCCGGCCCCCGCCGCCACGACGCCGGCCCCCACGACGCCGGCCCCCGCGCCCACCACGCCCACCACGCCCGCGCCCGCACCGTCCACCCCCGCCGCCCCGGCGCCGCCGCCCGGCGCCCCGCTGCACGTCGCGCTGGGCGACTCGGTGGCGGCCGGGGTCGGCGCCGCGGAGGGCGCGGGCTACGTCGACCTGCTGCACGAGCGCCTGGCCCGCTGCGCGCCGGGGGCCGCGCCCGGCTGCGGGACCCGGCTCGTCGACCTGTCCCGGCTCGGCGCCACGACGGGCTCGGTGCTCCGGGGGCAGCTGCCGCGCCTGCAGGACCTGGCGGCCCGCGAGCCCGTGGGCCTGGTGACGCTCGACGTCGGCGGCAACGACGTCTTCGGCCCGGTCGTGGGCACCTGCGCCCAGGGCGACGCCGCCGCGTGCACCCGCCGGGTCGCGGAGGTCCTCGACGGGGTGGCCGCGGACTACGACGAGCTCCTCGACGGGGTGCGCGCGGCCGTCGGCGGGGACGCCGCGCTGGCCGTCATGACGTACTACGACCCGGTGCCCTCGTGCGCCCTCGCCGCGCTGGCGCCGCTGTCCGAGCGGGTCCTGCGCGGGGCCGACGGCGAGCCCGGCCTCGACGACGTCATCGCCCGCGCCGCCCGCGAGCACGGGGCGCTCGTCGTCGACGCGGCCGCGGTCATCGGGCCGGACGACCTCGTCGGCGGCGCGGACTGCCTGCACCCCGACGGCTCCGGGCACGCCGCGATCGCCGGCGCCTTCGCCGACGCCCTCGGCGCCCCGGGCTGACCGGCGCTGACCCGGCCGCGTCCCCCGCGCCGCGCCCGGTCCCTCAGCCGGCGCGCAGGGCGTCGTACGCGACCCCGGTCAGCTCCTCCGAGCGCTCCCACAGCCGCCGGGCCGCGGCCTCGTCGCGCGCCGCGGCGCTGGTCCCCACGCGCCGCGGGCCGCCGCGCGCCTCGAACGGCCCGTCGGGCCCGAAGTACTCCCCGCCCCGCACGTCCGGCATCGTCGCGGCGTAGAGCTGCGGCAGCGCACCGTCGGCGTCGGACTGCCCGAAGAGCAGGTTCCCCACGTCGGAGAGGCGCTCGCGCACCCGGCTGCCGGCCATCCGCGGCCCGGTGCGCTGCAGGTTCGTCGTCGCCCAGCCCGGGTGCGCGGCGACGCTGAGCAGGTCGGCGCCGGCGGCCCGGGCGCGGCGGTCGAGCTCCAGGGCGAAGGACAGGTTGGCGAGCTTGGCGCGCCCGTACGCCGCCCACGGGCGGTAGCCGTCCTCGCCCATCGCCAGGTCCGGGTCAAGCACGCCCGAGCGGTGGGCCTGGCTCGACACCGTGACCACGCGCGACCCCGGCCGGCGCAGGAGCACCGGCAGCAGGCGCCCGGTGAGCGCGAAGTGCCCGAGGTGGTTGGTCCCGACCTGCAGCTCGAAGCCGTCGACGGTCCGCCGGTACGGGGTCGCCATCACCCCGGCGTTGTTCACCAGCACGCTGATGCCGTCCGGGTGCTGCTCGCCGACCCGCGCAGCCAGGTCCGCGACGCTCGACAGGTCGGCGAGGTCGAGCATCCCGAGGGCGACCGAGGCCCCGGGCACGGCCCCGGTCACCCGGCGCACCGCCTCCTCGCCGCGGGCCTCGTCGCGGGCGGTCATGACGACGTGCGCACCCCGCGAGGCCAGCCCGAGGGCGGTCTGCAGGCCGAGCCCGCTCGTCGCGCCGGTCACGACGGCGACCCGGCCGGTGAGGTCGGGAGCGTCCGCCACGGTCCAGGAGGTGCGTGCCATGACGGCATCCTCCCCGGCCCCCGGACGCGCCGCACCCCCGTCCGCCGAGGGCGGGACGGGGGTGCGGCGCGGGGTGGGGTGCCCTAGGCCAGCGGCACGATCTCCGGCGCGCCGAGCCGCGCGGAGTCCGCGGTCTCGTCGTCGGGCTGCTGCTGCGAGAGCCGCTCGGCCTCCACCCGCTTGAGGTAGTGGTCGACCTCGTTGCGGACCTGGTCCTCGCTCCAGCCCAGCACGGAGCCCATGATCTCGGCGGCGTGCGGCGCGGCGCTGACCCCGCGGTCCCACATCTCGATGGAGATGTGGGTGCGGCGGGCGAGCACGTCGTCGAGGTGGCGCGCCCCCTCGTGCGACGCGGCGTACGCGATCTCCACCTTGAGGTAGTCCTCGGCGCCCGGCAGCGGCTCGCCGAGCGCGGGCTGCTCGCGGATCATGCCGAGGACCTCGTCGATGAGCGAGCCGTAGCGCCCGAGCAGGTGCTCGACCCGCGCGACGTGCAGCCCGGACTCCTCGGCGATGACGTGCCGGCGGTTCCAGGCCGCCTCGTAGCCCTCGGCCCCGACGCACGGGACCCGCTCGGTGACGCACTTGCCGAAGTGGTCGTCGAGCGCGTGCACGGCGGCGTCCACGGCGTCCTTGGCCATGACGCGGTACGTCGTGTACTTGCCGCCGGCCACGACGACCAGCCCCGGCGCCGCGTGGGCGACGAGGTGCTCGCGGGACAGCTTCGACGTCTCGTCGGACTCGCCGGCCAGCAGGGGGCGCAGCCCCGCGTAGACGCCCTCGACGTCCTCGCGGGTCAGCGGGGTCACGAGGACCTTGTTGACGTGCTCGAGGATGTAGTCGATGTCGTTCGTCGACGCGGCCGGGTGGGCCTTGTCGAGCTGCCAGTCGGTGTCGGTGGTGCCGACGATCCAGTGCCGGCCCCAGGGGATGACGAACAGGACGCTCTTCTCGGTCCGCAGGATCATCCCGGTGGAGGACTGGATGCGGTCGCGCGGGACGACGAGGTGCACGCCCTTGGACGCGCGCACCTTGTACTGCCCGCGCTCGCCGACCATCGCCTGCGTCTCGTCGGTCCAGACGCCGGTGGCGTTGATGACCTGCTTCGCCCGCACGTCGAAGGTGCGGTCGTGCTCGAGGTCGCGCACCCGCGCGCCGGTGACCCGCTCCCCCTCGCGGAGGAACTCCACGACGCGGGCGCGCGAGGCGGCCAGGGCGCCGTACTGCACCGCGGTGCGCACGAGGGTCATGGTGTGCCGGGCGTCGTCGATCTGCCCGTCGTAGTACTGGATCGCGCCGACGAGCGCGGACTTCTTCAGCGCCGGCGCGACCTTGAGCGCGCCGCTGCGGGTGAGGTGCCGGTGGTGCGGCACCCCGCGCGAGGCCCCGCCCTCGAGCCCCATCGTGTCGTAGAGGGTGACGCCCGCCGCGACGTACGGCCGCTCCCACACCCGGTGGGTGAGGGGGTAGAGGAACGGCACCGGGCGGGTCAGGTGCGGCGCGAGCCGCTGCAGGATCAGCCCGCGCTCGCGCAGCGCCTCGCGGACCAGCCCGAAGTCGAGCATCTCCAGGTAGCGCAGGCCGCCGTGAACGAGCTTGCTCGAGCGGCTCGACGTGCCGCTCGCCCAGTCCCGCGCCTCGACGATCCCCACCTTCATGCCCCGCGTGGCGGCGTCGAGGGCGGCGCCGGCCCCCACCACACCGCCGCCCACGACGAGGACGTCGAGCTCCTCCGCCGCCATGCGGTCGAGCGCCTCGCTGCGGGCCTCGGGGCCCAGTGCCTTGACGATCACGTTCCGGTCCTCCGCTCCGTCGTCGGCCGGCGCCCCGCCCCCGCGGTCGGCGGGGGCGGGGCGGACGACCCGTCGTGCTCTGCTACCCGCTGGGGCGTCAGTCGACGTCGACCCAGTCGAGGGTGCGCTGCACGGCCTTCTGCCACCCGGCGTAGCCCTTGGCGCGCTGGTCGTCGGACCAGTGCGGCTCCCAGCGCTTGTCCTCGTTCCAGTTCGCGCGGAGCTCGTCGGTGTCCTTCCAGAAGCCTACGGCGAGCCCCGCCGCGTACGCCGCGCCGAGCGCTGTCGTCTCCGCCACCACCGGCTTGCTCACCGGCACGCCGAGCACGTCGGCCTGGATCTGCATGCAGAGGTCGTTGGCGGTGACGCCGCCGTCGACCTTGAGGACCTCCAGGTGCACCCCGGAGTCCTTCTCCATGGCGTCGGCGACGTCCTTGCTCTGGTAGCAGATCGCCTCGAGGGTCGCCCGGGCCACGTGCGCGTTGGTGTTGAAGCGCGAGAGGCCGACGATCGCCCCGCGGGCGTCGGAGCGCCAGTACGGCGCGAAGAGCCCGGAGAACGCGGGGACGAAGTAGACGCCGCCGGTGTCCTCGACCTGCCGGGCGAGCGCCTCGCTCTGCGCGGCGCCGCTGATGATGCCGAGCTGGTCGCGCAGCCACTGCACCGCCGAGCCGGTGACCGCGATCGAGCCCTCGAGCGCGTACACGACCGGCTGGTCGCCGAACTTGTACGCCGGCGTGGTGAGCAGCCCGGCCTTCGAGCGGACGAGCTCGGTGCCGGTGTTGATGAGCATGAAGTTGCCGGTGCCGTAGGTGTTCTTGGCCTCGCCGGGGGCGAAGCAGACCTGGCCCACGGTCGCCGCCTGCTGGTCGCCGAGGTCGCCGGTGATGAGCACCTCGCCCTGGAACGGGCCCTGGGCGGTGGTGCGCCCGTACCCCTGCGGCTCGGACGAGGAGCGGATCTCCGGGAGCATCTGGCGCGGGATGCCGAACAGCGCGAGGAGCTCGTCGTCCCACTGCAGGGTCTCGAGGTCCATGAGCATCGTGCGGCTCGCGTTGGTCACGTCGGTGACGTGCACGCCGCCGTCGGGGCCGCCGGTGAGGTTCCAGATGAGCCAGGAGTCGGTGTTGCCGAAGACCGCGTCGCCGCGCTCGGCCGCCTCGCGCACCCCGTCGACGTTCTCGAGGATCCACTGGATCTTGCCGCCGGAGAAGTACGTGGCCGGGGGCAGGCCCGCCCGGTGCCGGATGAGGTCGCCCTTGCCCTCGCGCTCGAGGGCGGAGGCGATCCGGTCGGTGCGGGTGTCCTGCCAGACGATCGCGTTGTAGTACGGCCGGCCGGTGCGCTTGTCCCACACCACCGCGGTCTCGCGCTGGTTCGTGATGCCCAGCGCCACCAGGTCCGAGGCCTGCAGGCCGAGCTTGCCCATCGTGGTGCGGATGACCGAGTTGGTCCGCTCCATGATCTCGACCGGGTTGTGCTCGACCCAGCCGGCCTGCGGGAGGATCTGCTGGTGCTCGAGCTGGTGGCGGCCCACCTCGTTGCCGCCGTGGTCGAACACCATGAACCGGGTGCTGGTGGTGCCCTGGTCGACCGCTCCGACGTACTCAGCCATGCTCGTTCTCCCCTGCGTCATCGGTGGGTGTGCTGGGTGTGCTCGGGGTGTCCTTCTGCACGTACGACCCCTCGCGCGGCGCCGCGCGGTGCTCGCCGGCGACGTCGCGGTCGGTGTACGCGCCGTCGTCGTCCGGCCCGCGCAGGTCCGGCTCCTCGCCGCGGGCCTCCCGCGGCGTCTCCTGGTCGGTGTACTGGCCCTCGCCCGGCTCGACGTCGCCGCCGGGCACGTCCTTGTCGGCGTAGTCGCCCTCGCCCCGGCGCCCGGGGCCCCCGGATGCGGTGCTCACAGCGCCCCCGTCAGAAGTACGCGTTGGCGGCGAGGCCGGCGAGGACGCCGCCGATCACCGGGCCGACGACCGGCACCCACGCGTAGCCCCAGTCGCTGCCGCCCTTGCCGCGGATCGGCAGGACCGCGTGCGCGACGCGGGGGCCCAGGTCGCGGGCCGGGTTGATGGCGTAGCCGGTGGGCCCGCCGAGCGAGGCGCCGATGCCGACGACGAGCAGCGCCACGGCCAGCGGCCCGAGCCCGGTCGGGGTGCTGCCGAAGAGCAGGACGACGAAGACCAGGACGAACGTGCCGATGACCTCGGTGACGACGTTCCAGGGGTAGTCGCGGATCGCCGGGCCGGTGGAGAAGACGCCGAGCTTCGCCTCGGGGTCGGGCTCCTGGTCGAAGTGGTCGCGGTAGGCCAGCCACGCGACGACCGCGCCGAGGAAGGCGCCGACGAACTCGGCGGCGAGGTAGACCAGGGTCGAGGCGAACGTGACCTCCACGCCCGGCGCGTACTCGTCGGCGCCGCTGGAGAGCAGGCCGAGCGTGACCGCGGGGTTGAGGTGCGCCCCGGAGCGGAACGCGACGAACACGCCGGCGAAGACCGCGAGGCCCCAGCCGAAGTTCACGAGGAGGAAGCCGCCGCCGGCCCCCTTGCTCTTGGTGAGGGCGACGTTCGCGACGACGCCGCAGCCCAGGAGGAGGAGGAAGGCGGTGCCGACCACCTCGGAGAGGAACACGGTTCCCAAGGACGTTTCCATGCGCGGTCTCCCGGAGTCGCACGACAGTGGGCGGACGGGGACGGGCGGCAGCACCGCCGTCCCTCGATGCAGGAACGTAGGGATGTCGCGCACGTCACGCAACGAACTCCGGTCGACATCGTCGAACGTTCCTGCTGGGCGACGGCGCGGCGCGGGCGTACCGTCACGAACCGTGCCGGGCAACGTGCAGTCGATCGAGCGGGCGGCCGCGATCCTGCGGCTGCTGGCCGGCGGGCGCCTCGGCCTGGTCGACGTGTCGAACGCCCTGGGCCTGGCCAAGGGCACGGTCCACGGCATCCTGCGCACGCTGCAGCACGTGGGGTTCGTGGAGCAGGACAAGGACTCCGGCAAGTACCACCTGGGCGCGACCCTGCTGCACCTCGGCACGAGCTACCTCGACGTCAACGAGCTGCGCTCGCGGGCGATCAACTGGGCGGACTCGCTCGCCGCGCGCAGCGGCGAGGCCGTGCGCATCGGCTCCCACCTCGACGGCGAGGTCCTCGTCGTGCACCACGTGTTCCGGCCCGACGACTCCCTGCAGACGGTGGAGGTCGGGAGCCTGCTGCCGCTGCACGCCTGCGCGCTCGGCAAGGCGATCCTGGCGTTCGACGCTGCGGCGGCCGCGGCGGTGCGCGAGGGTGGGCCCGTGCCCTACACGCGCTGGACCGCCGCCACCCGGCGCGACCTCGACCGCGCCCTGGCCGAGGTGCGCGAGGTCGGCTGGGCCGGCGAGGTGGAGGAGATGACCACGGGCCAGGCCGGCATCGCGGCGCCGATCCGCGACGCGGGCGGCCTCGTCGTCGGCTCGATCGGCCTGACCGGACCGGTCGAGCGGGTGTGCGACGGGCGACGGCGGCCCCGTACGGCCCTCGTCACCCAGGTGCGCGACGCCGCGCGGGCCGTGTCGCGCGAGCTGGGTGCCCGCCGGTGGTGAGCCCGACCTACGTGGCGGCCCTGGACCAGGGGACGACGTCGACGCGCTGCATCCTCTTCGACCACCAGGGCCGCCTGGTGTCGGTCGCCCAGCGCGAGCACGCGCAGCACTACCCGCAGCCCGGCTGGGTGGAGCACGACGCCGCCGAGATCTGGCGCAACGCCCAGCGGGTCGTCGGCGAGGCGGTCGCGCAGGCGGGGGCGTCGCCCGCGCAGGTCACCGCCCTCGGCATCGCCAACCAGCGGGAGACGACGGTGGCGTGGGACCGCCGCACGGGCAAGCCGGTCGGGCGCGCGCTCGTCTGGCAGGACGTGCGCACCGCCGGCATCGTCGAGGAGCTCGCCGCGGACGGCGGCCCCGACCGGTTCCGCGAGCGGTGCGGCCTGCCGCTCGCCACGTACTTCGCCGGGCCGCGGATCCGCTGGCTGCTCGACCACACGCCCGGGCTGCGCGAGCGCGCCGAGCGCGGCGACGTGCTCGTCGGCACGATGGACAGCTGGCTCGTCTGGAACCTCACCGGCGGCCCCGGCGGCGGCGTCCACGTCACCGACGTCACCAACGCCAGCCGCACCATGCTCATGGACCTCGCGACCCTGCAGTGGGACGACGAGCTGCTCGCGGTCTTCGGCGTCCCCCGCGCCTGCCTGCCGGAGATCCGCTCCTCCGCCGAGGTCTACGGCACGGCCACCGGCGTCGTCCCCGGCACCCGCATCGCCGCCGCCCTCGGCGACCAGCAGGCCGCGCTCTTCGGGCAGACCTGCTTCACGGCCGGTGAGGCCAAGTGCACGTACGGCACCGGCTCCTTCCTGCTGCTCAACACCGGCCGGGAGGTCGTCCGCTCCACGCACGGCCTGCTCACGACGGTGGGCTACAAGATCGGCGACGAGGACGCGGTGTACGCCCTCGAGGGCTCGATCGCCATCACCGGCTCGCTCGTGCAGTGGTTCCGCGACAGCCTCGGGCTCATCTCGAGCGCGGCGGAGATCGAGACGCTCGCGCGGACCGTGGACGACAACGGCGGCTGCTACATCGTCCCGGCCTTCTCCGGCCTCTTCGCCCCGCACTGGCGCAGCGAGGCGCGGGGCATCATCGTCGGGCTCACGTCGTACATCACCAAGGGCCACCTCGCTCGCGCCGTGCTCGAGGCGACCGGCTGGCAGACCCGCGAGGTCGTCGACGCGATGGACGCGGACTCCGGCATCGAGCTGAGCACGCTGCGCGTCGACGGGGGCATGACGGCCGACAACCTGCTCATGCAGTTCCTCGCCGACGTCCTCGACGTCCCCGTGGTCCGGCCCATGGTCAGCGAGACGGTCTCGCTCGGCGCCGCGTACGCCGCCGGGCTCGCCGTCGGCTACTGGCCGGACCTGGAGGGCCTGCGCCGCAACTGGCACCGCGCCGCCCAGTGGACGCCGCGCATGGACCCCGCGCTGCGCGCCGAGGAGTACGACAACTGGCAGCGCGCCGTCGAGCGCACCTTCGGCTGGATCACGCCCGAGCAGGCCCAGCGCGGCCGCTGACGGGCCGCCACCCGCGCAGGGCCACCGCGGGGCGAGGGGGCGGCGCCGCACCCCGGGCCAGCACCCGCCGCGGCCACGCGCCGGTGGCGCTCAGCTCGGCTGGTACGGCGCGACGACGACCTCGACGCGCTGCAGCTCCTTGAGGTCGGAGTAGCCGGTGGTGGCCATCGCCCGCCGCAGGGCGCCCACGAGGTTCATCGAGCCGTCGGCCGCCCGGGACGGGCCGAGGAGGATCTCCTCCAGCGAGCCGGCCGTGCCGACGTGCACGCGCAGGCCGCGCGGCACCTCGGGGTGGTGAGCCTCGGAGCCCCAGTGCCAGCCGCGGCCCGGCGCCTCGGTGGCGCGCGCCAGCGGCGAGCCCATCATCACCGCGTCGGCGCCGCAGGCGACCGCCCTGGCGAGGTCGCCGGAGCGCCCGACACCGCCGTCGGCGATGACGTGCACGTAGCGCCCGCCCGACTCGTCCATGTAGTCGCGCCGGGCGGCGGCGACGTCGGCCACCGCGGAGGCCATGGGCACGGCGACGCCGAGGACGGTCCGCGTCGTGTGCGCCGCGCCGCCCCCGAAGCCGACGAGCACGCCGGCCGCGCCGGTGCGCATGAGGTGCAGCGCCGCCGTGTAGGTGGCGCAGCCGCCGACGACGACCGGGACGTCGAGCTCGTAGATGAACTGCTTGAGGTTGAGCGGCTCCGCACCCGAGCTGACGTGCTCCGCGGAGACCGTCGTCCCGCGGATCACGAACAGGTCGACCCCGGCGTCCACGACGGTCTTGTGCAGCTGCGCGGTGCGCTGCGGCGAGAGCGCCGCGGCGACGGTGACGCCCGCCCGGCGCACCTCCTGGATGCGCTCGACGACGAGCTCGGGGCGGATCGGCGCGGCGTAGATGTCCTGCATCCGCCGGTTGGCCTCGACGTCGTCGAGCGCGGCGATCTCGGCGAGGACGGACTCCGGGTCCTCGTACCGCGTCCACACGCCCTCGAGGTCGAGGACGCCGACGCCGCCGAGGCGCCCGATGGCGATCGCGGTGCGCGGGGACACCACGGAGTCCATCGGCGCGGCGAGGATGGGCAGCTCGAAGCGGTACGCGTCGATCTGCCAGGCGACCGACACCTCCTCGGGGTCGCGGGTGCGCCGGCTCGGCACGATCGCGATGTCGTCGAAGGAGTACGCCCGCCGGCCGCGCTTGCCGCGCCCGATCTCGACCTCGGTCACCCGGTCACCGTCCCTGGTAGTTGGGGGCCTCGACGGTCATCTGCACGTCGTGCGGGTGGGACTCCTTGAGCCCCGCCGCCGTGATGCGCACGAACCGCCCGCCCGCCTGCAGCTGCGCGACCGTCGCGGCGCCCGCGTAGCCCATCGAGGCGCGCAGCCCGCCGACGAGCTGGTGGGCCACGGCCGCGAGCGGACCGCGGTAGGGCACCTGGCCCTCGACGCCCTCGGGGACGAGCTTGTCGTCGGAGAGCACGTCGTCCTGCGCGTAGCGGTCGCGCGAGTAGGAGCGGCTGCTCCCCCGCGACTGCATCGCGCCGAGCGAGCCCATGCCGCGGTAGGACTTGAACTGCTTGCCGTTGATGAAGAGCAGCTCGCCCGGGCTCTCCTCGACGCCCGCGAGCAGCGAGCCGAGCATCACGCAGTCGGCGCCGGCGATGAGCGCCTTGGCGATGTCGCCGGAGTACTGGATGCCGCCGTCGCCGATGACCGGCACGCCCGCGGGCCGCGCGGCCTGCGCGGCCTCGTTGATCGCCGTCACCTGCGGCACGCCCACGCCGGCCACGACGCGGGTGGTGCAGATCGAGCCGGGACCGACGCCGACCTTGACGCCGTCGGCGCCCGCGTCGACGAGGGCCTGGGCGCCCGCGCGGGTCGCCACGTTGCCGCCGACGACCTCGACCCGGAAGTTGGCCTTGCACTTGGCGACCATCTCGAGCACGCCGCGGGAGTGCCCGTGCGCGGTGTCGACGACGAGCACGTCGACCCCGGCGTCGACGAGCAGACCCGCGCGGGCGAAGGCGTCGTCGCCCACGCCGACCGCCGCGCCGACGACGAGGCGCCCGTCGGCGTCCTTGGTGGCGAGGGGGTACTGCTCGCTCTTGACGAAGTCCTTGACGGTGATGAGGCCCTTGAGCCGGCCCGCGGCGTCGACGAGCGGCAGCTTCTCCACCTTGTGCCGGCGCAGCAGCTGCATGGCGTCGTCGCCGGACACGCCCTCGGGGGCGGTCACGAGCGGCAGGGGCGTCATGACGTCGCGGACGAGCCGGGAGAAGTCGGTCTCGAAGCGCAGGTCGCGGTTGGTGACGATGCCGACGAGGACGCCGTCGCCGTCGACCACCGGCACACCGCTGATCCGGTAGCGCCCGCAGAGCGCGTCGGCCTCGGCGAGGGTGGCGCCGGGGCCGATGGTGATCGGGCGGGTGACCATGCCGGCCTCGGAGCGCTTCACGAGGTCGACCTGCTGGGCCTGGTCCTCGGCCGCGAGGTTGCGGTGCAGGACCCCCAGCCCGCCCTGGCGGGCCATGGCGATCGCCATGCGCGCCTCGGTGACCGTGTCCATCGCCGAGGACAGCAGCGGCACCCGCAGGGTGATCCCGCGGGTGACGCGCGCCGACGTGTCGACCTCGCTGGGCACCACGTCGGACGCGGCGGGCAGCAGCAGCACGTCGTCGAAGGTCAGGCCCCAGGGGACGTCCAGCGGCGCCACCTCCGGCGGCGGCAGCTCCAGGCCCGCCGGCCCGGTGCGCTCGTCGGGCGTCTGGTCGGTCGCGGCAGCGTCGGTCACGGCAGCCTTCCCGCTGGGGGCCTCGGGGGTGTCCGGCGCGGCCCGCGCCGTGGGCGCGCGGCCACCGGGGGCACCGGGGACGCGGCCCATCCTACGGGCGCGCAGCGCCCGCCCGGCCGCGGGCGGGGGAGGCCCGCGTCACGCCCCGGGCGCGTCGGCAGCGTCGGCAGCGTCGGCAGCACCCCCGGGGCCGGGTACGCCGGCGCCGGTGCCGTCCAGGGCCTGCGCTGCGGGAGCGTCGGCGGGCGCCGCCTCGGCGGGCGCCGCGGGCTGCACCGGGGACTGCGCCAGCGGCTGCACCGGGGGCTGCACCGGGGGCTGCACCGACGCGCCGTCGCGCGGCGGGGCCGGCGCGGCGCCGCCGCCCTGCTCCCCCGCGCCCTGGGTCCCCTCGCCCTGGGTCCCGCCGCCCGAGCCGCCGCCCGAGCCGCCCGTCCCGCCGGTGCCGCCACCGGACTGGCCGCCCGTCCCCTGGTCGGTGCCCGGCTGCCCACCAGTGCCGGGCTGACCCCCCGTGCCGCTGCCCGCGCCGGGCTGCCCGCCCGTGCCGCTGCCCTCGCCGGGCTGGCCGCCGGTCCCGGGCTGACCGCCCGTGCCGGGGTCGGTCCCGGTGCCGCCGCCCGTGCTGCCGCCGCCCGTGCTGCCGCCGCCCGTGCTGCCGCCGCCCGTGCTGCCGCCGCCCGTGCTGCCGCCGCCCGCGGGCTCGCCGCCGGTCGGCGGGGGCGTCGCCCCGCCCGGCGCACCGGCGACCGGGCCGGGCTGCGCCGAGGGGTCGGTGGACGGCTGCGTCGGCGCCGTGGGCTGCCCGCCACCGGTCGGCGTGGGGGCGGGCGCCACCGCCCCGTCGGGCGCGCCGGACGACGGGGCGCCGCCCTGGCCCGTACCGACCGGGACCTCGTCCGGCGGGGCCGCGGGTGCGGCCGGCCCGGTGACGGCCGGGGCGCCGGCCAGGCCCGGCACGGGTCCCTGCCCGCGGACGACGACGGACTGCACGCCCCCGAGCCACTCCTCGAGCCGCAGGCGCTCGGGGCCCGGCAGGCGCTCCAGCACGCCGGCGAGGTCGACGCCGAGCTCGCGGGCGCGCTCGGCCGCCTCCCGCAGCTGCCCGCGGCGCAGCAGCTCCTCGATCTCGCGCAGCGCCCGCTCGACCCGGGGGCGCGCGTCCTCGGGCACCGGGGCGGTGGACAGGGTGGCGAGCACGTCCGCGCGCGCGGGCGGGTCCAGCGGGAGGGCCGCCGCCGCGGCGGCTCCGCCGGCGAGGGCGGCGGCGTCCGCGGGCGCCACGGGGGCGGCCTGCTCGGCGGGAGGGGCCCCGCGCTCGAGCGTCACCGAGCGCACGTAGTCGACCGTGCCGGCGAGCGCCCGCGTGTACGGCGCGAGCGGGTCGCCGCCGACGGCCGCGGCCACGCCGGAGACGGACAGCAGGCCGGCGACGAGGGCACCGCCCGCGACGCCGCGGCGGGTGCGCCGGGCGGGGCCGCGGGCGGCGGCGCCGCGGCGCAGGGGGCGCCGCACGGGTGCGGTCCCCGGCGGGGCCGACGTCGCGTCCACCGGCGCGGCCGGGGATGCGCCGCCCGGCGCGGCCGGGGACCCGGTGCCGGCGCCGGAGGCGCCGGCGCCGAGCGGCGCCGAGCCGTCCGGCGGCCCGGGTTGGGCGGGGACGGCGCGCAGCGGGGCGACGAGCGACGCGGCCCCGGGGAGCACGAGGGCGTCGGGCGCCTCGTCCACATCACGGGCGAGGGCCGCGAGCAGCGCCATCGCCGGGTCGGCGGCGAGCGCCGCGGCCAGGTCCTGGTCGGGGTCGGGCCCGGGTGCGCGCACGCCGGCGGTCGCGACGTCCTCGACCGCGACGTCCTCGACCGCGGCGTCCTCGACGCGCACCGCGTCGTCGGCGCCGGCCGGGGCGGGGTGGGCGGGGGCCGCCGTCGGACGGCCCGGGCGCGGCGGCGCCGCCCTGCGCGGGCACGGCCACGGCGGGCCCGGCCACGGCGGGCCCGGCCAGGCCGGCGCGGAGCAGCTCGACGAGCGCGTCGTCCGCGGCGACCGCGCGCAGGTCGGCGGGGCCCTCGGGCGCGCTCACCGCGACCCCCTCCCCCGGCGGCGGCGCAGCGGCGCGGTGGTGGTCGCGGCGGGCACGGGCAGGGCGGGCGCCGCGGCGGCGACGGGCGCTCCGGCGCGCTCCTCGGCCTCGAGCGCGGCGGCGTCCTCGCGCTGGGCGACGGTGCGCAGCTTGGCCAGGGCGCGGTGCTGCGCGACGCGCACCGCGCCGGGGGTCATGCCCAGGGCGCGCCCGGTCTCCTCGGCGCTGAGCCCGACGACGACGCGCAGCAGGAGGAGCTCGCGCTGGGCGTCGGGGAGGTGCTCGAGCAGGGCGCGGGCCCGGTCGGCCTCGCTGCGGCGCAGCGCGACCTCCTCCGGCCCGGCGGCCTCGTCGGGGGCGTCCGGCGGCTCCGCGGTCGCGAGGGGCGCGCGGGCGGCGGCGCGGTGCACGTCGGCGACCTTGTGCGCGGCGATGCCGTACACGAAGGACTCGAACGGCCGACCCTCGTCGCGGTAGCGAGGAAGGGCGTTGACCACGGCGAGACAGACCTCCTGGGCCGCGTCGTCGGCGGCGTGATCGGCGCCGGGCACCCGCGCGAGGCGGGCCCGGCAGTAGCGAAGGACCATGCGGCGGACGTCGACGAGCAGGAGCTCCATCGCCCGGGCGTCCCCCCCGGTCGCCCGGGTGGCGAGCTCCTGCAAGCCGACGGCCGTCGCCCCCTCCATCGCGCTGGAGAGGTCCTCCGTTACGGCCCGTGAGGCCAGCTGGTCGGTCACGGACGGCCCGCGTCCCGAGGGGGCGCGGGCCGACCGCCACCGGCCGCCGGGGTCACCGCACCAGCCCCCACCGGAAGCCGATGGCCACGGCGTGGGCGCGGTCGCTGGCACCGACCTTGCGGAACAGGCGGCGGGCGTGGGTCTTGACGGTGTCCTCGGAGAGGTAGAGCTCGCGGCCGATCTCCGCGTTGCTCTGGCCCTTGGCCATCCCCTCGAGCACCTGCTGCTCGCGCTCGGACAGCGCGGGGGCCCCGCCGGCGGCACCGCCGCGGGCGGCGGCGCGGCGCGCGTCCCCCGCGGTGAGCACGTACGACAGCGCCGCGGCGAGCTCCTCGCTGGACGAGTCCTTGACGAGGTAGCCGGACGCGCCGGCCTTGACGGCGCGGGCGACGCCGTCGACGTCCTCGCCCATGGTCAGCATGACGACGCGGGCGTCCGGGTGCAGCGCGAGCAGCCGGCGGGTCGCCTCCACGCCCCCGAGCCCGGGCATCCGGACGTCCATGAGGGTCACGTCCGGGCGCTCGGCCGCCCAGCGGCTGAGGGCCTCTTCTCCGCTCGACGCCTCCACCACGCGGTCGACGCCGGGCACGGCGGCCACGGCGTGGCGCAGCGCCTCGCGGGCGAGGTTGGAGTCGTCGCAGACGAGCACGGTCGGCATGGTACTGGCGCCACCTTCGGTCGGGGTCTCTCCCGGACCATCGGCAGGACCCGCTCCGGACGTGAGCGCCTCGTGCACGACCGGTCGCCGCGCGCTGCCCGAGGGGGCCGTACGGGGCGCGCGGCCCCCGTCCTCACCCGCCGGTGGCGCGGACGAGGACGTCGACGGCGTGCTCGAGCCCCTCGGCGACCACGTCCGCCGGGGTCGCGGCCCGGTCCCAGCCCGGACCGCCCGCGACGACGACGGCGGGCGGGCGCAGCACCGGCAGGCCGGACAGCACGGCGGGGTCGGCGGTGGCGGGCATCTGCGCCCAGACGAACACCGCGGCGGGCCCGGAGCGGCGCACCGCCGCGACGAGCGCGTCGGCGGGGACGCGGGCGCCGAGCAGCCGCGCCCCGACCCCGCGCTCGGCGAGGGCGGCGGCGAGGACGTGCACCGGCAGCACGTGCTGGTCCTCGGGAGCGCAGGAGAGCAGCACCGGGCGGGCGTTGCGCGGGCTGGCCAGCCCCAGGGACACGCCGCGCATCGCGGCCATGACGCACTCGCTGAGCAGGTGCTCGACCTCGATGCCCTGGCCGCTGGCGCTCCAGCGCTCGCCGACGCCGACGAGGACCGGCACGAGCAGCTCGTCCCAGGTCTGCACGACCCCCGACCGCTCGAGGGCGGCCGTGACGATCTGCAGGCACGCGTGGCTGTCCAGCGCCATGGCGGCCCGGGCGAGCCCCCGGGCGGGCGGCGAGCCGTCGGGCAGGGCGAGCACCCGCCCGCCGCCGGGCGCTCGACGGCCCGCGGCGGCCTCCGGGGCCTCGGCACCGGCCTGCGCGAGCACGCCGGCGGCCGCGGCGGCGGGCGCGGGCGCGGCCTCGAGCGGCACGCCGCCGAGGGTGCCGCCGGCCCCCTCCGGGGCGGCCAGGGCGATGCGCGCCGCCTCGGCCGGCGCCACCCCCTCGTGGGTGAGGCGGCGCATGAGCGACAGCCGCTGCAGGTCGCTCGCGGTGTAGCGGCGGTGGGCGCCGGCGGTGTGCGCGCTGGGCCCGAGGCCGTAGCGGCGGTCCCACGTGCGCAGCGTCGCCGGGGCGACCCCGAGCCTGCGCGCGACGGCGGCCACCGTGAGCGCTGGACCCTGCAGGTCGCCGCCGTCGTCCACGGGGCTCGCCATGGCGACGATTGTCCTCGCAAGCCCCCCGCGCGCCAGCCGACCCCGGGGCACGGCGCGCCGCCCCCGCCCGGCCCCGCGGCGGGGGTTGGGCGGGCCCCGGAGCGGGTACGCAGCGCGCCACCTCGGCGGGGCGCGGCCGGTGTCGTCGCCCAGATCACGGCCCGGAGGGCTTGAACAACCTTTGGCGCGGTACTAGGTTCGTACCACCGTCAGAGGAAGGGCACCTGCCATGGCTGAGATCTCACGGCTCCCCGGTCCGAACGCCGACCTGTGGGACTGGCAGCTGCAGGGCGCCTGCCGCGGCGAGGACCCCGACACCTTCTTCCACCCGGAGGGCGAGCGCGGGCCCAGCCGGCGCAACCGGGAGGCGCGCGCCAAGGCCGTGTGCGCCCGCTGCCCGGTGCTCGCCCAGTGCGCGGCGCACGCCCTGGCCGTGCGCGAGCCGTACGGCGTGTGGGGCGGCATGAGCGAGGACGACCGCGAGCGGATCCTCGCCGCGCGCCGCCTCGCCCCCGCGAGCTGACCCGGCCCCACCGCCCGGCGACACCACCGCCCCCGGACGCCACGAGGCGCCCCTCCCGCGACGGGAGGGGCGCCTCGTGCGTACCGGGGGTGCGGCCGTCAGTGGCTGTGGCCGTGCCCGTGGGAGTGGCCGTGCCCGTGGCCGTCGCCCGCGGGCTCCTGGACCTTCTTCTCCACGACGAGCGCCTCGGTGGTGAGCACGAGCCCGGCGATGGAGCCCGCGTTCTGCAGCGCCGAGCGGGTCACCTTGACCGGGTCGAGCACGCCGCGCGCGACGAGGTCGCCGTACTCGCCCGTGGCCGCGTCCAGGCCGCTGCCGACCGGCAGGTCCTGCACCCTGGCCACCACGACGTAGCCCTCGAGCCCGGCGTTCTCGGCGATCCAGCGCAGCGGCTGCACGGCGGCGCGGCGCACGATGGCCACGCCCGTCGCCTCGTCGCCGGTGAGGCCGAGGTCGCCGTCGAGCGCGGAGACCGCGTGCACCAGGGCGGTGCCGCCGCCGGCGACGATGCCCTCCTCGATCGCCGCGCGGGTCGCGGAGACCGCGTCCTCGAGGCGGTGCTTCTTCTCCTTGAGCTCGACCTCGGTGGCCGCGCCGACGCGGATGACGCAGACGCCGCCGGAGAGCTTCGCGAGGCGCTCCTGGAGCTTCTCGCGGTCCCAGTCGGAGTCGGTGCGCTCGATCTCGCTCTTGATCTGCGCGACCCGGCCCTCGACCTCGTCCTTGGTGCCGGCGCCGTCGACGATCGTCGTGTCGCCGGCGGTGACGGTGACCCGGCGGGCGCTGCCGAGCACCTCGAGCCCGACCTGGTCGAGCTTGAGGCCGACCTCGGGGCTGACGACCTGGCCGCCGGTGAGCACGGCCATGTCCTGCAGCATCGCCTTGCGGCGGTCGCCGAAGCCGGGGGCCTTGACCGCGACGCCGGTGAAGAGGCCGCGGATCTTGTTGACGACGAGCGTCGACAGCGCCTCGCCCTCGACGTCCTCGGCCACGAGGAGCAGCGGCTTGCCGGTCTGCACGACCTTCTCGAGCAGCGGGAGCAGCTCGGCGACCGAGGAGACCTTGCCCGCGACGAGCAGGACGTACGGGTCCTCGAGGACCGCCTCCATCCGCTCCTGGTCGGTGACCATGTAGGGCGAGACGTAGCCCTTGTCGAACTGCATGCCCTCGGTGAAGTCGAGGTCGAGGGTCAGGCCCTGCGACTCCTCCACCGTGATGACGCCGTCCTTGCCGACCTTGTCGAACGCGTCGGCGATGAGCGCGCCGATCTCCTGCGACTGCGCGGAGATGGCGGCCACCTGGGCGACCTCGTCCTTGCCGTCGACGTCGCGCGCGACCTCGCGCAGGCGCTCGGAGACCGCCTCGACGGCCTTCTCGATGCCGCGCTTGAGGGCCATCGGCTGCGCGCCGGCGGCGACGTTGCGCAGGCCCTCGCGCACGAGGCCCTGGGCGAGGACGGTCGCGGTCGTGGTGCCGTCGCCCGCGACGTCGTTCGTCTTGGTCGCGACCTCCTTGACCAGCTGGGCGCCGAGGTCCTCGTACGCGTCCTGGAGCTCGATCTCGCGGGCGATGGTGACGCCGTCGTTGGTGATCGTGGGGGCGCCGAACTTCTTGTCGATGACGACGTTGCGCCCACGGGGGCCGAGCGTCACCTTGACGGCGTCGGCGAGCGCGTCGACGCCGCGCTCGAGGGCGCGGCGCGCGCCCTCCTCGAACTGCAGGGTCTTGGCCATGCGGCTAGCTGCTCCGTTCCATGGGTTCGTGGCCCACCCCCGGACGACGAGCGCCCCGGTCGGCCCGGTGGTCGTGCGTCGGGCCGCCGGGGCGGTGTCGCACGTCGGGGACGTGCGGGTGCCGGCGCCTCAGGCGCCGGCGGGGGTCACTTCTCGACGACCGCGAGGACGTCGCGCGCGGAGAGGATGAGGTACTCCTCGCCGTCGTACTTGACCTCGGTGCCGCCGTACTTGCTGTAGACGACGGTGTCGCCGACCTTGACGTCGACCGCGACGCGGTTGCCGTTGTCGTCGACGCGGCCCGGGCCGACCGCGAGGACCTTGCCCTCCTGGGGCTTCTCCTTCGCGGTGTCCGGGATCACGAGACCGGACGCCGTGGTCTGCTCGGCGTCGAGCGTCTGGACCAGGATCCGGTCCTCGAGCGGCTTGATGGAGACCGACACGTCTGCTGCCTCCCCTGTGCGGGATGTCGCTGTGGCTTGGGGCGGGGCTCTGCCGGCCGTCGTCGCGGGTGCCGGACGGCGTCGCCACCTTGGCGCTCCCGGGCCGGGAGTGCCAGGTCCGAAGGTAGTCCGCCGGTTAGCACTCGGTCAACCGGAGTGCCAGGGACGCGACGTCGGGCAGGATCGCGGGGTGCCCGGGATGACGCTCGCCGACGTCGACGCGCTGCGCTCCCCCGCCGGCCGGGCCCTGCTCGCGGCGCTGCAGGGGTACGACGAGCGCGCCGCCCTCGCGCTCGGCGAGCGGCTGCGCCGCGAGCACCCGGCCCCGCTCGTCGCGGCGGCGATGACCCAGGCCCGGCTGCGGGCGCGGGCCGCCCCCCGGCTGGGGCCGGCCGCGGCCTCGATGCTCCTCACCCCCGACGGGCTGGAGCAGGCCACGCGCGCGGAGGTCGCGGCGCGGCGCGCGCGGCGCTTCGTCGACGCCGGCGTGCGCGACGTCGTGGACCTGTGCTGCGGCGTCGGCGGCGACCTGCTGCCGCTCGCCGCGGCGGGCCTCGACGTGCTCGGCGTCGACCGCGACCCGGTGGCCTGCGCGCTGGCCGCCGCGAACGCCGAGGCCCTGGGCCTGGCGGCGCGCGCGCGGGTCCTCGCCGCGGACGTGACCGCGGTGGACGTCCGGGCGCACGGGGGCGCCTTCTGCGACCCGGCGCGCCGGGCCGGGGGCCGGCGCGTCATGGCCCCCGAGGGCTGGTCGCCGCCGTGGTCCTGGGTGGAGGGGGTGCTCGCCGCGTCGCCGGCGGCCGGCGCGAAGGTGGCGCCGGGCGTCCCGCGCGACCTCGCCCCGCCCGGCGCGGAGGTCGAGTGGGTCTCGGTCGACGGCGACGTCGTGGAGGCCGCCGTCTGGGCGGGCGCCCTCGCCTCCGGGGTGCGCCACCGCGCCACGCTGCTGCCCTCGGGCGCGACGGTCACCGGCAGCGGCGCGGAGGAGCCGCCACCGGTGGGGCCGGTGCGCCGCTTCCTCTACGAGCCCGACGGCGCCGTGGTGCGCGCGGGCCTCGTGTCCGCCGTGGTGGCGGCCGTCGACGGGTCGCTGCTCGACCCGACCATCGCGTACGTGGCCGCCGACGGCCTCGTCCCCACGCCGCTCGCGCGGCCGTACGAGGTCCTCGAGGCCCTGCCCTTCCAGCTCAAGCGGCTGCGCGCGGCGCTGCGCGCCCGCGACGTCGGCACGGTGGTGGTGAAGAAGCGCGGCTCCGCCCTCGAGCCGGAGCAGCTGCGCCGCCAGCTCCGGCTCACCGGCTCGGGGACCGCCACCGTCGTGCTGACCCGGGTCGCCGGGGAGCCCTGGGCGCTCGTCGCCCGCCCCGCCTGAGCGGCGCGCGGCGCGGGTAGGACGCCCCCGTGCGCCTCCTGCTGCTCGCCGACACCCACCTGCCCCGGCGCGCCCGGGACCTGCCCGACGAGGTGTGGCGCGCGGTCGACGACGCCGACGTCGTCGTGCACGCCGGGGACTGGGTGTCGCTCGACGCGTGGGAGCGGCTGTCCGCGCGGGCCCGGCGGCTGGTCGGCGTGGTCGGCAACAACGACGGGCCCGAGCTGCGGGCGGTCATGCCGGAGGTGGCCCGGGCCGAGCTGGCGGGCGTCCGGCTCGCGGTGGTGCACGAGACGGGGGCGGCCAAGGGGCGCGAGGAGCGGGCGGCCGCCGCCTACCCGGACGTGGACGTGCTCGTCTTCGGCCACTCCCACATCCCGTGGGACTCCGTGGCCCCGGGCGGCCTGCGGCTGCTCAACCCCGGCTCCCCGACGGACCGGCGGCGCCAGCCGCGCTGCACCTACGCCACGGCCGTCGCGGCCGACGGCGCGCTGCGGGACGTGGCGCTGCACGAGCTCCCCCTGCGCACCGGGCGCGGGTAGGCGCGCGGGCTCAGTCGAGGAGCCAGTCCTGCGCCCCGTCGTGCGTGGCCGCGCGGGCGCCGGCCGCCACGCCCCGCTCGAGCGCGGCGGCCTCGTCGAGCCCGTCCGCGAGCGCGGCCGCGACGGCGCCGGCCAGGGCGTCGCCCGCCCCCGTCGTGTCGACGACGTCGACCCGCAGCGCGTCGCGGTGCAGGTCCACGCGTGGAGCGCGCCAGCGGGCGCCCCGGGCACCCAGCGTGGTGATGAGCGGGCCGTCCCAGCCGCCGAGCGAGCGCGCCTCGTCCTCGTTCGCGACGACGAGGTCGACGTGGTCGAGCAGGGACGGCCCGAGGGCGGTCACGGGCGACGGGTTGAGCAGCACCCGCGTGCCGGCCCCGCGGGCCAGCCGGGCGGCCGCCTCGACCGCCGGGAGCGGCACCTCGAGCTGCAGCAGCAGGACGTCGGCCTCGCGCACGACGTCCGCGCAGTCCTCGACGTCGTCGGGGGTGAGCTCGCCGTTGGCGCCGGCGGCGATGACGATGGTGTTCTCGCCGCTGCCGTCCACGACGATGAGCGCGTGCCCGGTCGGCGTGCCGCGCGTGCGGCGCACCCGCGAGACGTCGACGTCCTCGCGCCGCAGGCCGATGAGGTACGACGACCCGGCCGCGTCGTCGCCCACCCGGCCGACGAGCGTCGTGCGGGCCCCGGCGCGCGCGGCCGCCAGGGCCTGGTTGGCGCCCTTGCCTCCGGGCCGGTGCTCCAGGCCCTCGCCGCGCACGGTCTCGCCCGGGCGCGGGTGGCGCTCGACCCCGGTGACGAGGTCGACGTTGAGGCTGCCGACGACGGCTACGCGGCCCACGACGGCACCCCCGTCACCGCGTCGAGGAACAGCCGGCGGTAGCGGTCGGCGTCGACCTGCAGGGCGACGTCGACCGGCGGCCCGGGCGGCCCGAGCGGGTCGGCGGCGCGGTCGTGCGGCGCCCTGCGGTCCACGACGGTCTGCCCGCGCGTCCAGCGCCCGGCCAGCTCCACGCGCACCGGCAGCCGCTCGGTCCGCAGCCCGCCCGGGTCGAGCGCGGCGGCCACCGCCCCCGCGTCGCCCAGCGTGCCGCTCACCCCGCCCAGGCGGGCGACCTGGTGCCGCACGAGGCGCCCGGCGAGCGCGGCGGCCGGCTCGCCCGACGCGGCGAGCGCGTCCGCCTCGGCCGCGGTGAGCGCGACCTCGTAGAAGACGTCGAGGCCGTAGAGGGTGACCGGCAGCCCCGCCCCGAGGACGACCTCCGCCGCCTCGGGGTCGTGCCAGACGTTGAACTCCGCGGCGGCGGTGGCGTTGCCGCCGGTCGCCGCGCCGCCCATGACGACGACCCGGGCGAGGCGGGGCCCCACCTCCGGGTGCGAGCGCAGGAGCAGCGCGACGTTCGTGAGGGGCGCGAGCGCCACGAGCGTCACCGGCTCGGGGGCGTCGAGGACCGCGCGCCGCAGCAGCTCGACGGCGTGCACGCCCTCGGCGCGGCGGTGCGAGCGGGGCAGCCCGAGGTCGCCCAGCCCGTCCTCGCCGTGCACGTGCCGGGCCTCGCGGGCCGGCTCCACGAGCGGGCGGTCGGCGCCGCGGGCGACGGGGACGTCCCCCGCCCCCGCGGCGTCGAGCACGCGCAGCGTGTTGGCCACCACCTGGTCGACGCCGACGTTGCCGGCGACGCACGACACCGCCCGCAGGTCGAGGCCGGGGTGCCGCGCGGCGAGGAGCAGGGCGAGCGCGTCGTCGACGCCGGTGTCGACGTCGAGCACGACGGGGAGCGGTCGGTCGGCCACGCCCCGATCCTCGCACCGCGGGGGCTCAGGCGGGGCGCAGGGTCTTCCGGTAGCGGACCGAGCCGTCGATCCCGCGCAGGCTGACCGTCATGCTGCGGTCCGACGCGTCGACGTCGACCTCGCCGAAGAACTGGTAGCCCTGCGCGGGCGACGTCCCCGCGGCAGGGGGCGCCTCGACGAAGACGGCGCGCGGGCCGAAGGTCGGGTCCAGCGCGTTCGGGCCGAAGGCGCCGGCGTTGAGCGGCCCCGAGACGAACTCCCAGAACGGCGTGAAGTCCTGGAAGGCCGCGCGGTCGGGCGAGTAGTGGTGCGCCGCGGTGTAGTGCACGTCGGCGGTCAGCCACACCACGTTCTCCACGCCGCGGCGGTGCAGGGTGCGCAGCAGCCGCGCGACCTCGCTCTCCCGCCCGCGCGGGCGCCCGCCGAGGCCCTGCGCGACGCCCTCCTGCGCGGTCTCCCCGTCGGGCACGACGAGGCCGATGGGCAGGTCGGCGGCCATCACCTTCCACACCGCGCGGGAAGCGCTTGCCTCCCGCTCGAGCCACGCCAGCTGCTCGGCGCCCAGCACCTGCCCGCGGCGCTCGTCGTTGGCGTCGTTGGCGTCCTTCTGCGAGCGCATGTCGAGGACGAAGACGTCGAGCAGGGGGCCGTACGAGAGCTTGCGGTAGACCCGCCCGCGCTCGCCCTCGACGCGCGGCGCGATCGGCAGGTACTCGTGGAACGCCCGCTTGCCGCGGGCGGCGAGCACGTCGACCCGGCGCTCGGTGTAGCGGTCGTCCTCGAGCACCTCGCCGGGGTACCAGTTGTTGGTGACCTCGTGGTCGTCCCACTGGACGATGGCCGGCACCTGGGCGTTGAAGGCGCGGTACGCCTCGTCGAGCAGGTTGTAGCGCCACTGGCCGCGGTACTCGTCGAGCGTCTCGGCGACCTTCGACTTCTCCGGCGTGACGATGTTGCGCCAGGTCGTCCCGTCGGGCAGCGCGACGCTCTCCTGCAGCGGCCCGTCGGCGTAGACGGTGTCGCCGCTGAAGAGGAAGACGTCGGGGTCGCGCCGGCGCATGGCGTCGAAGATGCGGTAGCCGCCGCGGGACGGGTCGATGCCCCAGCCCTGCCCGGCGAGGTCGCCGGACCAGACGAGGCGCACGTCCTGGGCGCGGGTCGGCGCGGTGCGGAAGGCGCCGGCCTCGGCGGGCCCCGACAGGTGGGTGTCGAGGTCGCTGAACCAGGTGCGGTAGTGCAGCTGCGTGCCGGAGGGCAGCCCGGTGAGCCGTACCTTGCCGGTGCCGTCGGTGGCCGGGGTGACCACGGGGCCGCGCACCACCCGGGCCCGGCGGAACGACGGGTCGCGCCCGACCTCGACCCACATGCGCGCCGGGCGGTCCGAGCGGGCCCAGACGATGCCCGAGCGGGCGGTCACGTCGCCGCTCTGCACGCCCGAGGTCAGCAGGGGCCGCCCGGCGCGCAGCAGGCCGGGTGCGCTGCCGGCGCGGGGGGCTGCGGACGCGGGTCCGCCCAGCAGGGCGGCGCCGCCGAGGGCGAGGCCCCCGGCGAGCAGGCTGCGGCGGCCGAGGTAGGTGGTCATGGCGGCGGCTCCGTCGGGCGTGCGTCGGCGGGTGGGGGCGCCGTCACGCTGCCGCCGCGGGCCCGCGCGGTCCACCACGGGCGGGTGGCGGGCCGGTGAACGCCCGGCGCCCGGCGCGGGGGCGCGAGCCGTACGCCCCCGGTCCACCTGCGCGACACCCGCCCGCGGCCTGCGGTTGCGGGCGGTGCGCCACGGTACGGGCCGTCCCGTCCCCCCTCCGGTGGAGCCCGCGATGCCGCAGCCCGTCCCGTCCGTCCCCTCCCCGACCGGCGCCCTGTCCCGTCGCGGCCTCCTGGTCGCCGGTGCCGGCGCCGCCGGCGCGGCCGCGCTGGGCGCCGGTGCCTCCACGCCCGCCACAGCCGCTGCTGCTGGTGCGCGTTCGCGGCGGCTGGTCGGTGACCCGTTCACCCTCGGGGTGGCCTCCGGGGACCCC
>NZ_QZEZ01000012.1 GCF_003594885.1 Vallicoccus soli | reverse complement strand
CGTAGGGGCACCAGCACCACCAGCACCACAGCACCACCAGCACCACAGCACCACCAGCAGCACGTCCGCGGGGGCGGGGCCTCGGCCCCGCCCCCGCGGCGCGTCACGACCGCTTGAGCCGGGCCCCCCTCGCGCCGATGACGAGGGGGAGCGCAGCAGCACCGACCCCCTGGAGCGAGGACCCCCATGAGCACGATGTCGATCAGCGGCCTCGTCAGCGGCCTGGACACGTCGTCCCTCATCAGCCAGCTCATGCAGGCCGAGCGGGCGCCGCAGACCGCGCTCAAGGCGAAGGTCACGGCCGCCCAGGCCGTGGTGACGGCGTACCAGACGGTCAACAGCAAGTTCGCGGCGCTGCAGACCGCCGCCGAGAAGTTCACCAAGGGCACCGCCTGGAACGCCCCCACGGGCGCCTCCACGAGCGGCGGCGTCACGGTGAGCACCTCCTCGACCGGCACCCCCGGCGCGGTCACCTTCGACGTGCTGAGCGTCGCGAGCGCCCTGAGCGTCGTCACCGACGTGGAGGGGGCGCAGGACGCCACGGCCCCCGGCCGCAGCTTCACGCTCGACGTGACGACCCAGGCCGCCGACGGCACCACCTCGACGGTGAGCAAGAGCCTCACCTCGACCAACGGCTCGCTGCAGTCCGTCGCCGACGCGATCAACGAGGCGAAGGCCGGCGTCACCGCCGTCGCCCTGCAGGTCGCGCCCGGCCAGTACCGGCTGCAGGTCACGTCCGACAAGCCCGGGGCCGGCAACGGCTTCGCGCTCGACGGCCTCGGGACCACCACGCAGCTGCGCCCGGCCCAGGACGCCGTCCTCGACCTCGGCGGCGGTGTCGTCGTCAGCTCGCCGAGCAACACCTTCTCCGGGGTCCTCGAGGGGACGTCGTTCACGGTCAGCAAGGTCGAGCCCCTCGTCACCGTGTCGGCCACCGTCGAGCCGAAGGCCATCGCCGACCAGGTGCAGGCGATGGTCGACGCCGCCAACGCCGCGCTGTCGGAGATCTCCAAGCTCTCGGCCTACGACGCCACGAGCAAGAAGGGCGCCGCCCTCGCGGGCGACAGCACGGTCCGCGGGCTCGCGCAGTCGCTGAGCAGCCGCGCCATCACGCCGGTCGGCGACGCCGGGTCCCCCGTCGGCGCGGGCATCCAGCTGCAGCGCGACGGGAAGCTCACCTTCGACCGCGACGCGTTCCTCAAGGCCTACGAGGCCGACCCCGCGAGGGCCCGGGCCCTCGTCGACGGCGTCGCCTCGCAGGTCGTCGGGGTGGCGAAGGACGCCACCGACAAGAGCACCGGCCGGCTCACCACGGCGATCCAGGGCCGCAACGACCTCGTCAAGGACCTCAACCAGCGCATCGACGCCTGGGACACGCGCCTGGCCGCGCGGCAGACGGCGCTGCAGAAGCAGTTCACGGCGATGGAGACGGCGCTGCAGTCGATGCAGAGCCAGTCGAGCTGGCTCGCCGGCCAGCTGAACTCGCTCGGCTGACGCCACCCCCGCCGCACCGCCCCCTGACCCCTCCGGGAGAGCCCCACCATGTCCGCCGCCGCGTACTCCGCGTACCGCGCCCGCTTCGTCGAGGACAGCCTGGCGACCGCGTCGCCGGCGCGCCTGCTGACGATGCTCTACGACCGCCTGCTGCTCGACGTCGACCGCGCCGAGGCCGCGCAGCAGCGCGGCGACCGGGTCGAGGCGGGCCGCCAGCTGCTGCACGCCCAGGAGATCGTGCTCGAGCTGCGCAGCTCGCTCAAGGTCGACCTGTGGGAGGGCGGGCCGGGCCTCTCGGCGCTCTACGGCTTCCTGCACTCCGAGCTCGTGCGCGCCAACGTCACCGGCGACCCCGGCGTCACGGCGGGCTGCCGGGGGATCGTCGCCCCGCTGCGCGACGCCTGGCACGAGGCCGCCCGCACCGCCCCGCAGGCCTGAGGTGGGCCGCGAGAGCGCGGACGCCTTCCGGGCCGCCTGGGTCGAGGCGCTCGACGACCTCGAGGTCGACGTCGAGCGCGCCGAGGCGCTGCTGCGCGCGCACGCGGTCGCGGAGGCGCCCGAGCCGGCCCCCGACGCGCCCGCCTGGGCCGTCCCGCCCGGCGTGCAGGGCCCCCTGCCGCAGGACCTCGCCGCGCGCGCCGCGGCCATCCTCGAGCGCCAGCTGCGCGCCTCCGAGGAGCTCGTGCGCGCCATGTCCGGCAACCGCCGGCAGGCCGCGCTCGCCGCCCGGCTGGACCCCGGCGACCGCCGTGAGCGCCCGGTCTTCCTCGACCGCGCCCTCTGAGCCGTACGCCCCGCGACGCACCGCCGTCCGGGTCAAGGTCCCCGACCTCCCGGCCGAAGCACCCAGTGAGCACGGAGCGCTCGCTGCACGACCCCCTCGCCAACGGACTGGCACCCACCCCGCTCGACCCTCCTCGAGGAGCAGTCCGTGTACGACGACGTGACGTCCGTCGCGCTCCAGTCCGCCCTGCGCGGCCTGGCTGCGCGCCAGCGCGCCATCGCCGACAACGTCGCCAACATCGAGACCCCCGGCTTCCTGGCCGGCAAGGTCGAGTTCGAGGACGCGCTGCGCGCCGCGGTCGCCTCGGGCGACGCGTCGGGCGCCGCCGCCGGCCCCTCGATGGTCCGCTCGATGCGCCCGACCCGCGAGGACGGCAACAACGTCAACCTCGACGAGGAGACGCTGAGCAACGTCGAGACGGGGCTGCGGTACCAGCTCGTCACGCAGGCGATGGACCACCAGTTCTCCCTGGTGCGCACCGCGCTGCGGGGTGCCTGATGCCCCTCTTCGGCGCGCTCGGCATCTCCGGCTCGGGCATCACCACCACCCGCAAGTGGATGGACGCGATCTCGGACAACATCGCGAACATCAACACGGCCACCTCGACCGACGGCGAGGCGTTCCGCGCCCGCTACGTCATCGCGCAGGCCGTGGACTACGGCAGCGGCCAGGGCGGCGTGCGCGTCGCGGGCGTCGCGAGCGCCGGCAGCCCCGAGGGCCGCATGGTCTACGAGCCGGACCACCCGCTGGCGGACGAGGGCGGCTACGTGCGCTACCCCGACATCGACCTGGCCAGCCAGATGACGCAGCTGATCATGGCCCAGCGCGGCTACCAGGCGAACCTCGCGGTCGTGGACCGCGCCAAGGACTCCTTCCAGCAGGCCCTCACCATCGGGAGGGGCGCGTGAGCGTCATGCCCATCGGGATGCCGGTCGCCCCGGTCGTCCCCCTCGACCCCGCCACCACCGCGGCGCCGGCCGCCGCGGCCGGCGACGGCGGCTTCGGCGCGCTGCTCGCCCAGGGCCTGCAGCAGGTGCAGGGCCTGCAGGCCCGCGCCGACGAGATGTCGGTGCAGGCGGCCACCGGTGACCTGCAGGACGTCCACGACTACACGATCGCCGCGACGCAGGCGAGCCTCGCCACCGAGCTCGCGACGACGCTGCGCAACAAGGGCGTCGAGGCGTTCAACGAGATCATGCGGATGCCCCTGTGAACCCGGCCCTGAGCGGCGCCCTCGGGCGCGCCACCACCACCCTCAAGGGCTTCACCCCGGGCCAGAAGGCCGTCACCGCGCTCGCCCTCGTGGCCATCGTCGTGGGCGGCCTGCTCTTCAGCCGCTGGGCGGGCCAGCCCACGTACGCCCCGCTGTTCACCGGCCTCGCCGGCGAGGACGCCAGCGCCATCGTCGAGGAGCTCAACGCGGCGGGGACGCCGTACCAGCTCGAGGACGGCGGCTCGACCATCCTCGTGCCGCGGGAGACCGTGTACGACACCCGCATCGCCATGAGCGGGCAGGGCCTGCCGGCCGGCGAGGCCACCGGGTACGCGCTGCTCGACGAGCAGAGCATGACGAGCTCGGAGTTCCAGCAGACGACCGCCTACAAGCGGGCGCTCGAGGGCGAGCTCGGCAAGACCATCGGCTCCATCGAGGGCGTCGAGGCGGCCGTGGTGCACCTGGCGATCCCCGAGAAGGACGTCTTCACCGACGACGAGGACCGTCCCACGGCCTCGGTGCTCGTGGAGACCCAGCGGGGCCGGGACCTCGGCTCGCAGCAGGTGCAGGCCGTGGTCAACCTGGTGTCCTCGAGCGTCGAGGGCATGGACCCGGACGCGGTCACGGTCGCCGACGCCACCGGGCGGGTGCTCTCCAGCCCCGACGGCGGCACCGGCGGCGCGGCGGGGGACCTGCGCTCGCAGCAGACCCGCGACTACGAGGACCGCGTCAGCTCCTCCCTGCAGGCCATGCTCGACAAGGTCGTCGGCCCCGGCCACTCGGTCGTGCGGCTCACCGCCGACCTGGACTACGACCAGACGCAGACGACGAGCGAGTCGTACACGGACCCCCGCGTCCCCCCGCTCGCCGACTCCACCGAGAGCGAGACCTACACCGGGGCGGGAGCCGGCCAGGCCGGCGGCGCGCTCGGCTACAACGGCGTGCTCGGCCCGGACAACGACACCACGCTGACCAACGGGGCGGGCGCCGGCGGCGCCGACAGCACGTACGAGAAGACCAAGCGGACGGTCAACAACTCCGTCAACAAGGTCACCGAGGTGCGCAAGGCCGCGCCCGGCACGGTGCGCAAGCTCAACGTCGCCGTCCTGCTCGACACCCGCACGGCGGGGACCGTCGACCCGGCGCAGGTGCAGGCGCTCGTCACCTCCGCGGCCGGCGTCGACGCGGCCCGCGGCGACACCATCCAGGTGAGCGCGATGCCGTTCGACGACTCCGCGGAGCAGTCGGCGGCCGCCGAGCTGGCCGAGGCCAAGGCCGCCGAGGCCGCCGCCGCCCGCAACGCGCTCTTCAAGGGCGTCGGCCTGGCCGCCCTGGCGCTGCTGGCCCTGCTCTGGGGTGCCGTGGTGCGCCGGCGGCGGCGCAAGAAGGCCGCCGCCCAGCTCAGCGAGGACGAGAAGATCCAGCTGGAGAAGCTCCAGGCGGCGCTCGAGCTGCAGGCGGCCAACGAGGCCGCCGCGCTCGAGGGGGCGTCCGAGGCGCTCGCGCTGGAGGCGGCCGACCCGGTCGACCCCCGCGCCGGCCAGCTGGCCCTCGCCCGTGACGAGATCAACGAGATGGTCCAGAACCAGCCCGAGCAGGTCGCGCAGCTCCTGCGCGGCTGGATGGCGGACAGGAGGTCCTGATGGCGACGCAGACCGCCGACGAGGTGATGACGGGGCCGCGCAAGGCCGCCGTGCTGCTCGTCCAGATGGGCCGCGAGGCCAGCGCCCGGATCCTCGCGGAGATGCGCGAGACCGAGGTCGAGGAGATCATGGCGGAGATCGTCCGCCTGCAGGACGTCGAGACGACGGTCGCCGAGGACGTCCTCACCGAGTTCCACGAGATGGTCAAGGCCCGCGCGTTCGTCGGGCAGGGCGGCTTCGGCTACGCCCGCGACCTGCTCAGCGACTCGCTCGGCGACGACCGGGCCGGCGAGATCCTGTCCCGCATCTCCGCGGCCGTCATGGAGATGCCGTTCCAGTTCCTGCACCAGGCCGACCCGCGCCAGCTGCTGTCGTTCCTGCAGGACGAGCACCCGCAGACCATCGCCCTGGTCCTCGCGCACATGACCGCGGACCAGGCGTCCATGGTGCTCTCCGGCCTGCCCTCGCAGCTGCAGGCGGACGTCGCCCACCGCATCGCGGTCATGGACCGCACGTCGCCCGAGATCATCAAGTCGGTCGAGGCGACCCTGGAGCGCAAGCTGTCCTCGGTCCTGCAGCCGTCGGACCTGTCCGAGATCGGCGGCCTGCAGCCGCTGGTCGACATCATCAACCGGGCCGACCGGGCGACCGAGCGGCTCATCCTCGAGGGCCTCGAGGGGCGCGACCCCGCGCTCGCCGAGGAGGTCCGCAGCCGCATGTTCATGTTCGAGGACATCACCGGCATCGACGACCGCTCGATCCAGCTCATCCTGCGCCAGGTCGAGACGAACGACCTCGCCACCGCCCTCAAGGGCGTGCGCGCGGACGTCCGCGACAAGGTCATGAAGAACCTCTCCGAGCGCGCGGCGGCCAACCTGGCCGACGAGATCGAGATGCTCGGCCCGGTCCGCCTCAGCACCGTCGAGGAGGCCCAGGTCAAGGTCGTCCAGGTCATCCGCACCCTCGAGGAGTCCGGCCAGATCGTCATCGCGCGGGGTGGGGGGAGCGAGGATGAGTTCGTCGCCTGAGCGGGTGCCCGCGGGCGTGATCCGCGGCACCGACGCGGCCGGCGCCGCGGCCGCGCGCCTGGACGTGGACCTGCGCAGCTCGCGCTTCGTCCGCTCCGGCACCGCCGACCCGCGCCTCGTCGACCCGGCGCTCGACCGCGCCTTCGAGGAGGTCGCGCAGCAGGTCCGCGAGGCGGCCCGCGCCGAGGGCTACGCCGCCGGCTGGGCCGAGGGCGTCGCCGCCGCGAGCGGGGCGGTCCGGGCCGAGGCCGACGCGGCGCAGCGCCGGCTCGACGCCGCCGAGGCGCGGCGGGCGCAGGACGTGGCGCGGGCCGTACGGGCCCTCGACGACGCCGCCGGCGCCCTCGAGCGCCGCGCGGTCGTCCCGGCCGAGCAGCTGCGCGACGCGGCGCTGACCGCGGCGCTCGAGCTGGCGGCCGCCCTGCTGGCGCGGGAGCTCACCGTCGCGGAGTCCCCGGGCCTCGACGCGCTGCGCCGCGCCCTGGACCTCGTGCCGCGGGGGCGCCCCGTGGTGGCGCGGCTGCACCCGGAGGACCACGCCGCCCTCGCCGGCCTCGCGGCGCCGGTCCCCGGCCGCGACGTGACCCTCGTCGCCGACCCCGGGGTCGAGCGCGGTGGGTGCCTCGCCGACTGCGACGCGACGCACGTCGACGCGCAGCTCGGGACAGCGCTTGCGCGCGTGCGGGAGGTCCTCGTCCCGTGAGCGTCCCGACCGCCCTGCGGCTCCCCGCCGCTGCGCTCGCCGCCGCCCGCCCGCGGGTCACCGGCGAGGTCACCTCCATCGTCGGGCTGACCGTGTCGGTCGCCGGGGTCGAGGCCGCCGTCGGCGACCTCGTCGAGATCGCCCGCGACGGCGACGCCTGCGTCTCCGCCGAGGTCGTGGCCGTCGGGCCGCGCGAGCTGCAGTGCATGCCCATCGGGTCCACGCACGGCATCCGCGCGGGCCTGCCGGTGCTGCCCACGGGCGCCCCGCTGCTCGTCCCCGTGGGCGAGGCCCTGCGCGGGCGCGTGCTGGACGGCCTGGGCCGCCCCATCGACGGCGGCCCGCCGCTCGACGGGGTCCCCCGGGTCCGCGTCGACGCCACCGCGCCCAACCCGCTGCGCCGCCAACGCGTCGACGCGCCGCTGTCGGTGGGCGTACGGGCCCTCGACACCCTCGTCCCGCTCGGGCGCGGCCAGCGCATCGGCATCTTCGCCGGCTCCGGCGTCGGCAAGTCCTCGCTCCTGTCGATGATCGCCCGCGGCAGCGAGGCGAGCATCAACGTCGTCTGCCTCGTCGGCGAGCGCGGCCGCGAGGTGCGCGAGTTCCTGGAGAACGACCTCGGCCCGGAGGGGCTGGCCCGCTCGGTCGTCGTCGTCGCCACGAGCGACGAGCCGCCGATGGTCCGCCTGCGCGCCGCCTTCGTCGCCACCCGCATCGCGGAGCACTTCCGCGACGAGGGCCGCGACGTCGTCCTCATGATGGACTCGCTGACGCGCACCGCCATGGCGCAGCGCGAGGTGGGCCTGTCGGCGGGGGAGCCGCCGGCGACCCGCGGCTACCCGCCGAGCGTCTTCGCCCTGCTGCCGCGCCTGCTCGAGCGGGCGGGGCCGGGCGAGCGCGGCTCCATCACGGGCATCTACACCGTCCTCGTCGAGGGCGACGACCACAACGAGCCGATCGGCGACACCGCCCGCTCGATCCTCGACGGGCACGTCACGCTCACCCGGGCGCTGGCGACCGCGGGGCACTTCCCCAGCATCGACGTGCTCGAGTCGGTCTCGCGCGTCGCGGGGGCGGTCACGACGCCGGACCAGAAGGCCGCGGCCACCGAGCTGCGCCGGCTCCTCGCCGCGCACCGGGACGCCAAGGAGCTCATCGAGATCGGGGCGTACGTCCCCGGCAGCAACCCCGCCGTCGACCGGGCCCGCGAGCTCGGCCCCGCCGTCGACGGCTTCCTGCGCCAGGGCCTCGGGGAGAGCACCGGCGCCGCCGAGGCGTGGGACGCCCTGCACGCCCTCGTCGCCGGAGGTGCCTGATGCCGCGCCGCAACGCCCTCGCCGCGGTCCTGCGGGTGCGCAAGGTCCAGGAGGAGGTCGCGAGTGCCGAGGTAGCCCTCGCACGCGCCGAGGCCGAGAAGGCGCGCGCGACCCTGCGCCGCTTCGAGGACCGCCTGGAGAGCCCCGTGACCGCCACCGGATCCGCCCACTGGGCCGGGATCATGGCGGCGCGCACCTCCCTGGCGGCCGAGGCGGCCGCGGCGCGCGCGCTCGTCGGCGAGGCCGACGGCGTCGTCTCCGAGCGCCTCGGCGCCTGGGCCGAGGCCCGCGCCGCCCGTCGCGGCGTGGAGCGGCTCGCGGAGCGGCAGGCCGCCGCCCTGCGTGCCGAGCAGGAGCGGCGCGAGCAGCTCGCGGTCGACGACCGCACCGGAGCGGACCACCACCGACGGACCCGGGAGACCTGGTGAGCCCGAGCGCGATCCTCGACGTCCAGAGCCGCATCGCGGCGATCCAGGCGCGCTTCGGCGCGCCCTCCGGCGTCCCCACCGGGCAGGCGTTCGCCTCCGAGCTGCGGACCGCGAGCACGCAGCTCGCGACGCGCTCCACGGCGGGGACCGCGGCGCTCGCCGGCCCGACGGCCACCCTCACCGACCCGGCCGCCTCCCTCACCGACCCCTCGGCCGCCGGCGCGGCCGGCGCCGCCCCCGGCGCCCCGCGCAGCGGCGGCACGGGCAGCACCAGCGGCACCAGCGGCACCAGCGGCACCAGCGGCGCGGAGGTCGTCGCCGAGGCGCGCACGTACCTCGGGGTGCCGTACGTGTGGGGCGGCGAGTCGCTCTCCGAGGGCGGCCTGGACTGCTCCGGCCTCGTGCAGGTCGTGTACGAGCGCTTCGGCATCGACGTGCCGCGGGTGAGCCGCGACCAGGCGCGCGCCGGGCGGCGCGTCGACGGCCTGTCCGACGCCCGCCCCGGCGACCTCGTCTTCTTCGGCAGCCCCGTGCACCACGTCGGCATCTACATCGGCGACGGGAAGATGATCCACGCGCCGCGCACCGGCAAGGACGTCGAGGTCGCCAAGGTCTGGGAGACGCCGTCGGCGGTGCGCCGGGTCCTGCCCGACGCCCCGGCCGCGGGCTCCTCCGCCGCCCGCCCGTCCGGCGGCGCGGCCACCGGGCCGTACGCCGACCTCTTCAACGCCGCCTCCGCCGAGCACGGGGTGCCCGCGCGCCTGCTCTCGGCCGTCGCGCGCACCGAGTCGAGCTACCGCGCGGACGCCGTGAGCCCGGCCGGCGCCCGCGGCCTCATGCAGATCATGCCGGGCACCGCCCGCGAGCTCGGCGTCGACCCGATGGACCCGGCTCAAGCCGTGGACGGTGCCGCCCGACTCCTCAAGAGCCACCTGCGCAGCTTCGGCTCGACCGAGCTCGCGCTCGCCGCCTACAACGCCGGCCCGGGTGCCGTCCGCAAGTACGACGGCATCCCGCCGTACGAGGAGACGCAGAGCTACGTGCGCAAGGTCATGGCCGCCTACGGCGGCTCCCGATGACGTACGCCCCCGTCGCCGCCGCGGCGCACGGTCCCGCGGCCGCAGGCACGTCGCGGGCCCCGCGCGGCACGGGCCGCGGCGCCGACTTCGCCGCCGTCGTCGCGTCGCTCGCGGGGGACTGCGCGGCCGCCGGCGTCCAGCACCGCGAGCGCCCGCAGGGCGAGGGCCAGGACCGGGGCGGCCCGCGCCGCGCCGACGCCCCCGGTGCCCGCACCCCCGAGCGCACGTCCGGGCGCACGTCCGGGCGCCGGCCCGAGCCGGCCCCCGAGCCTGCGGCGCGGCGCGCCCACGACGACCCGACCGGTACGGCCGCCCGCACCCGCCGCGCGGCGCGCCCTGCCGACCACCCCGTCGACCACCACGTGGAGCGTCACGCGGGCCCCGTCGAGCGCGCCCCCGACCCCGCGGTCGCGCGGGCCACGCAGGGCCGGCTCGGCCTCGGTGCCGCGCACCGCCCGGACGACGAGGGCCGCGGCCCCGGGGCGCGCGGGGCCGCGGCCGACGGGGCCGTCGCCGCGGGCGGTCCCGGCACGGCCGGGCCCGCCGACCGTCCCGGGACGCCCGCGGGCGAGGACGCCCCGTCCGACGTGACCGGGGCGACCGGGGTCGCGGCGCAGCCCGTCACCGCGCAGACCCCCGCCGCGGACCCGGCGGTGGCCGCGGCCGCCGGTCCGCCCGCGGCGGTGGCCGGCGCGACGGGCGCGCAGGCGGCGCAGACCGCGCAGACCGCGCAGACCGCGCAGGCGGCGCAGACCGCGCAGGCGGCGCAGGCGGCGCAGGCGGCGCCGCAGACCGGTCCGTCGACCACGACGCCCACCGTGCCCGGCGCACCGGCGCTGCAGCCCACGGCGGTCCCCTCCGGCCAGCAGGTCCACGTGCCGCCGCCCGCCGCCGGCACGGCGGACGCGCCCGCGCACGGCGCCGCCGGGGCCGCGGCCGGCTCGGCCGGCTCGGCCGGCTCGGCCGGCTCGGCCGCCGACGCCACCAGCGGTACGGCCGCCGACGCCACCGGCACCCCCGAGCAGGGGGCCACCGCCCCGGCCGCGCCCACGCCTCCTGAGGGTGCCCCCCAGGCGGGCGGCGCGGGCCAGGACGCCACGGGCCAGGGCAGCGCGGGCCAGGGGAGCGCGGGCCAGGGGGACGCGGACCAGGGGACGCCCGGCCAGGGGGCGCCCGGCCAGGGCACTGACCCCCGGGCGGGCGCGCTCCCCGGCGGACCCGGAGCCGACGGAGCCGACGGAGCCGACGGAGCCGACGGAGCCGCCGGCGCCACGGGTGCCGCGGGCCCGACCGTCCCCGCGGCCCCGGCCGCAGGGGCCGCCCCGACGGCCGGCGGCGCTGCCCCCGCGGCACCGTCGACCACGGACGCCGGCGCGACGACGACGGGCGCGGACGACGCGGCGGCCGCGCTGCTGCTCGACGCCCTGGCGGCCGGTGCCGCCGACGCCGACAGGACGGCCCTCGCGGCCGACCCGGCGGCCGACGCGCCCGCGCCGCTGGCCGACGCGGCGGGCGCCGCCCGCGCCACCGTGCTCGCCGCGGACGCGCGCGCCCTCGACCCCGCCCACGGGGCCGACGCGGGCGCGCCGCGGCCCGCGCCCGGCACGCCCGCCGGCACCGCGGCCCAGCTCGCGCCCGGCGTGCTCGCCGCGCACCGGAGGGGGACCGACGGCACGCACACCATGACCCTCGTCCTCGCCCCCGACGACCTCGGCCCCGTCCGGGTGGTCGTCGAGGTGCGCGCGGGCGAGGTCGGGGTCGCCCTGCAGGGCACCGGCGACGCCAGCCGCGACCTGCTGCGCCAGGCGCTGCCGGACCTCCGGCGCGCGCTCGACGAGGCCGGCGTCCGCGCCGGCCGGCTCGACGTATCCACCCAGGACGCCCCCGCCGGCCGTGAGGGCCGTGAGGGCCGGGAGGGCCGCGACGCCGGCGACGGGTCCCGGGCCGGCTCGGGAGCGCCCGGCGGGCAGGAGCGCCCCGGCGGCGACGCCGCTGCGCGCTGGGCCCGCCGCACCGGGTGGTCCGCGGGGCTCCAGCCCGGGGCCGTACCGGCCGAGACCACCTACAGGCCCGACGGGTCCCGCAGCCGCGGGATCGACCTGCACGTCTGAGAGGGACGCATGCCCGACACCAGCTCCGTCACCGGGGTCAGCCAGACCGTCGCCGAGGCGATGCTGAAGGCCCGCACGCCCTCGACCACCACGACGGGGAGCAACGAGCTCGGCAAGGACGCGTTCCTCAAGCTCCTCGTCGCCCAGCTGAAGTACCAGGACCCGAGCAAGCCGACCGACAGCTCCACCTTCATGCAGCAGACGGCCTCCTTCACGCAGGTCGAGAAGCTCGAGGAGATGGCGAAGACGACGGCGGAGCTGCTGGCCACGCAGAGCGCCATGGCGGGAAGCGCCTTCCTGGGTCGCACCGTGACCTACGTCGGCGCCGACGGCAACGAGGCCACGGGCCTCGTCACCGGCCTCAAGTTCGCGGCCACCGGGCCCACCCTGCGCGTCGGTGACACGGATGTCGCCGTCGGTGCGGTGAAGGAAGTCCGCACCGCCGGCTGACGCGCGCCACCCCCACCGACCCGCACCACCTCGAGAGGACCCCCATGCTCCGTTCGCTGTTCTCCGGCATCAGCGGCCTGCGCTCGCACCAGGTCATGATGGACGTGACCGGCAACAACATCGCCAACGTCAACACCGCGGGCTTCAAGTCCAGCACCACGGTCTTCCAGGACACCCTGAGCCAGCTCGTCCGCGCGGCCGGCGCCCCGCAGGAGGGCATCGGCGGCACCAACCCCGCGCAGATCGGCCTCGGCGTGCGCGTCGCGGGCATCACGACGAACTTCGCGCAGGGCTCGGCGCAGGCCACCGGCAGCGCCACCGACCTGCGCATCGAGGGCGACGGCTTCTTCGTGGTCCGCAAGGGCAACGAGGACCTCTTCACCCGCGCCGGGTCGTTCAACTTCGACACCAACGGCCGCCTCATCAACCCCGACGGCGGGCTCGTCATGGGCTGGACGGCCCGCGACGGCGAGATCAACCCGAACGGCCCGCTGGGCGAGATCAAGCTGCCGGTCGACACGATCCTGCCGCCGAAGCCGACGGCCAACGCCGGGCTCAGCGGCAACCTGCCGGCCGACGGCGCCGCCGGCAAGCCGCTCTTCCGGTCGATCGAGGCGTACGACGACCTCGGCAACAAGGTCGAGCTCGGCTTCACCTTCACCCAGGTCGACGCCAGCACCTGGTCCGTGCAGCCCAACACCGGCGGCCCGGCGTTCAGCATGACCTTCGACGAGCGCGGCCGCCTCACCAGCGAGGCCTCGACGACCGTCGCCGCGAACTGGGGCGACATCACCGTCGACCTCAGCCGCATCACGGCCTTCGGCGGGCAGACCACCATCGCCGCCACCTCGCAGGACGGCGGCGCCATGGGCACGCTGAACTCGTACACGATGGCCCCCGACGGCACCCTCATGGGCGTCTTCTCCAACGGCCTGAAGCAGGCGCTGGGCCAGGTCGCCCTCGCCAACTTCAACAACCCGCCCGGCCTGGAGAAGGTCGGCGGCTCGCTCTACCGCAGCACTGTGAACTCCGGCGTCGCCCTCGTCGGCGAGGCCGGCACCGGCGGCCGCGGCCTCATGACCTCGGGCATGCTCGAGATGAGCAACGTGGACCTCGCCCAGGAGTTCACGAACCTCATCGTCGCCCAGCGCGGCTTCCAGGCGAACTCGCGCGTCATCACCAGCTCCGACGAGATGCTCCAGGACCTGGTCAACCTCAAGCGCTGACGCGCCGTACGCCGCCGAGGGGCGGGTCGCCGGACGAGGGTCCGGCGGCCCGCCCCTCGGCGCAGGAGGGCGCCTGCGCTCGGGAGAGCGCTTCCCGAGGGCCAGGACCACCCGTTCGGGCGACGTCAAGCACCCGACCGGACGCGCCGATACCCCACTGACGGACCAGTCCGCCGCCCGCTCGCGCGGGGCACGGCGGACCGGGCCGCACCCGACCGACGCGACACGGGGCCGACGGAACGGCCCTCGCGACCCCACCCAAGGACGGACAGAGAAACGTGATCGTGCTGACCCGCCTCAACGGGCCGGCCTTCGCCGTGAACCCCGACCTGATCCAGCGCGCCGAAGGCACGCCGGACACGGTCCTCACGCTCGTCGACGGCACCCGCTACGTCGTCGTCGAGCCGGTGGAGGAGGTCGTCGCGCGCATCCGCGACTTCCGCGCCTCCGTCATCGCGACGGCCCACGCGCTGGAGGCCGAGGGCACGCCCCCGGCCCCGGCGCCGCACCCCGCCCACCCGACGGCAGCCGGCGAGACCGCCAGCATCGTCGTCCCCCTCCACCGACGGGAGCTGTGACGTGGATCCCGCGACCATCGGAGGGCTCGTCCTCGCCTTCGCCGCCATCAGCCTCGGCGCGATCCTCGAGGGCGCGAGCCCGACCGCGATGTTCCTCCTGCCCCCGATCATCCTCATCTTCGGCGGCACCTTCGGCGCGACGATGGCCGGCAGCACGCTCAAGGACTTCCTCGGCGCGCTGAAGATGATCCCGGTCGCGTTCACCGCCAAGGTGCCCCCGGCCGACGGGATCGTCGACACGGTCGTGTCGCTCGCCGAGCGCGCCCGCCGCGAGGGCCTGCTGGCCCTCGAGGACGCCTCGAAGTCCGTGGAGGACCCGTTCCTCAAGCGCGGCCTCGAGCTCGCGATCGACGGCACCGACCCCGACGAGCTGGCCGAGATCATGGAGGCGCGCATCCGCGCCAAGAAGGCGGCGGACAAGGTCAGCTACAAGCTCTTCACCGACATGGGCGGATACGCCCCGACGATCGGCATCGTCGGCACCGTCCTCTCGCTCACCCACGTCCTCGGCATGCTCGACCAGCCGGAGCTGCTCGGCCCGTCCATCGCCGTCGCGCTCCTCGCGACGCTGTGGGGCGTGCTCTCCGCCAACGTCATCTGGCTGCCCATCTCCAAGCGCCTGGAGCGGCTCAGCAACCTCCAGGCGGCCCAGATGGAGCTCGCGCTCGAGGGGATCCTGGCCATCCAGGCGGGCTCCAACCCGCGCGTCGTGGGCCAGAAGCTGCGTGCCCTCCTGCCGCCGGCCGACGCCGACGCGGCCGAGGCCAAGGCCGCCTGATGAGCGGCGGCGGCCACGGCGGCGGGCGCAGGAAGCACCACGAGGAGCACGAGGAGCACGAGAACCACGAGCGCTGGCTCGTCAGCTACGCCGACCTCGTCACCGTCCTCATGGCGCTCTTCATCGTCATGTTCGCCATCAGCAACGTCGACACGTCGAAGATGAAGGCGCTGGCCGCCAGCCTCCAGCAGAGCTTCGGCAACCCCATCGTCACCATCGACGGCGGCCCGAGGGGGCCGGAGTCCGAGACCGCGGCGGCCGACCCGTTCGAGACGCAGCGCCTCGCCGCGCCGCAGGACGACCCGCGGGTCCAGGCCGCGGTGGCCTTCAAGGACCGGCAGGAGGAGGACCGGCGCCGGCAGGCGGCCGAGGCCGAGGTGAAGACGCTCGACGGCACGAAGCAGCGCATCCAGCGGGCGCTGGCGAAGGACGGCCTCGAGGACCAGGTGCGGTTCCGGTACGACGAGCGCGGCCTCGTGGTCACGCTCGTCACCGACGAGGTGCTCTTCGCGAGCGGCCGGGCCGAGCTCCAGGAGGGCGGGCGCAAGGTCGTGCACGCGATCGGGCCCGTCCTGCGCGAACTGCCCAACGACGTCCTCGTCGAGGGGCACACCAACGCCCTGCCGACCGGCGGCTACCCGTACGCGACCAACTGGGAGCTGAGCCTGGCCCGCGCAGCCAGCGTCCTGCGCCGGCTGACCGACGACGAGGGCGTGCCGGGCCGGCGGCTCTCGGCCGCGGGCTACGGCGAGCAGCGGCCGCTCGTGGAGGGGATGGGCGAGCGCGCCCTGCGCCTCAACCGCCGCGTCGAGGTCGTCGTCCTGTCCACCCTGCCGCCGCAGGACGCCGCGCTGCTGCCCGACGTCGCCCCCGCCGAGGGCGCGGCGCCGGTGCAGGCCGACGTCCACGCGCCCGCCGCCGACCACGGCACGAGCGGGTCCCACGGCACGACCGAGCCCCACGGCACGACCGAGCCCCGCGCCACCACCGAGTCCCACGCCTCCGCCCACTGACGGCGGCACACGAGAGGAGAGACCCATGGCCACCACCACCAAGGCCCCCGCCGCCGACGAGGCCGCCGAGGCGCCGAAGAAGTCCAAGAAGATGCTGTTCATCGTCGTCGGGCTCGTGGTCGTCGTCGTCGCGGCGGCCGCGTACTTCCTGCTCCTCAAGGGCGGCGGCGAGGAGGAGAAGGAGGCCGAGCCGGTGCCCGGCGCCGTGCTCGTGAACGAGCCGATCACGCTGAACCTCGCCGACGGGCACTACCTCAAGGTCGGCCTGGCGCTGCAGTTCACCGAGGAGGCCGGCGGCGGCGGGCACGGCGCGTCGCCCGACGGCTCGCAGGCCCTCGACCGGCTCATCGAGCAGTTCAGCAACCGCCCGGTCGGCGAGCTCAGCAGCCCCGAGTCGCGCGAGAAGCTCAAGGAGCACCTCCTCGAGGAGATCAAGCACGACTACCACGACGGCGTCATGGACATCTACTTCACCGAGTTCGTCATCCAGTGACGTCCCGGCGACGTCCCCGCTGACGCCCCGCCGCCCCGTCGGCGGCACCCGCACGGCCCCGCGGCGCCGGACCTCGTTCAAGGTCCGGCGCCGCTGTGCCGAACGAGTGACCGTGACAGCAGAGACCACCCCCGCGGGGTCCGGGGCCCCCCGCGGGCGGCACCGCCGCTCCAAGGGCGACGGCCCCAAGCCGTACGACTTCCGCCGCCCCACGAAGCTCTCCCGCGAGCACGTGCGGAGCCTGCAGGTCGCCTTCGAGACCTTCGCCAGGCAGTGGTCGACCTTGCTCACCTCGTCCCTGCGCGTGGTCACCCAGGTGACCAACGTGTCGATCGAGCAGGTGACGTACGCCGAGTACGTCCAGACGCTCTCGAACCCCACGGTCATGGCCCTCGCCACCATCGAGCCGCTCGACGGGCAGGCCGTCCTCGAGATGCCGCTCGCGACGGCCATGACGAGCGTGGACCACCTCCTCGGCGGCCCGGGCACCGGCGACCAGCCGAACCGCCCGCTGTCCGACATCGAGACCGCCCTGCTGCGCGGGCTCATCGACCGCACGGTGCTCGAGCTGCGGTACGCCTTCGACGCCCTGGTGCGCTTCGACCCGCAGGTGCAGGGGCTCGAGTACAACCCCCAGTTCGCCCAGGCCGCCTCGGCCAGCGACATGGTGATCGTGGCGACCTTCGAGCTCGACCTCGGCGCCGAGGGCAGCCTCGCCACCGTCTGCCTGCCCTTCGCGAGCCTGATGCCGCACCTGGAGGCCGCCACCGGCCACGGCGTGCTGAGCGACCGCGAGCGCGCCGCCCGCGAGGCCGCCGGCCGGCACCTCGCGGACCGGCTCGAGTCGGTCCCCGTCGAGGTCACGGTGCGCTTCGAGCCCGCGCGGCTCACCCCGTCGACCCTCGTGGCCCTGCAGGTCGGCGACGTGCTGCCGCTGCCGCACCCGGTCGCCGCGCCGCTCGCCGTCACCGCCGCCGACGTCACCTTCGCCAGCGCCGTCCCCGGCGCGCAGGGCAAGCGCCTGGCCTGCCTCGTGGTCGACCAGCCGGTGGCCCCGCCGCCCGCGGTCGCCGCGCGCGGCGCCGCCGCGCCCCGCCCCGCCCCCCGCACGACCGCCCGCCGCCCGTCCCAGCCCGCAGGAGCGTCCCGCGCATGAGCACCCCGACCGCCCCCTCGCGCGACCAGATCGTCGCCGCCGCCTCGGCCCTCGCCGCGGCGCTCCCGGTCCCGAGCGAGCTCATCGCGGGCACCCCGGGCCCGGCCGCCTCCATCGGGGTGGCCCTGCCGTCGGCCCCGGGCACCGCGGTCCTCGCGACCGTCGGCGGCGAGCCCGGCGCGGCCGTCACCGGCGACGTCGCGGTGGTCGTCGCCGGCGACCTCGTCGAGGCGCTGCGCGAGAGCCCGCTGGGTCAGCTCGACGTGGCCGCCGCCGTGCAGCCCGCGCTCGACGCGGCGGCCGCCGCGCTGGGCGCCGCCGCGGCCCCCGCCAACGAGCTGAGCGTCGACCTCGCCCTCGACACCCTGCTCGACCGCCCCGGCGTGCAGGTCGTGCCGCTGCTCGCGGCCGAGGGCGGCACGGTCGCGACGGCGCTGCTGGCCGTCGCGGAGGTCGCGGCGCCGGAGCCGGTCGTCCCGACCTTCGACGAGCAGATGGCCGCCGCGGCGGCCGCCGCGGCGATCCCGCAGCAGCAGTCGGCCGCCCCGGCCGCCCCCCGCCCGCTCAGCGAGCCGGACCGCCGCCACGGGCTCGAGCTGCTCCGCGACGTCGAGATGGAGGTGACGGTCGAGCTCGGGCGCACCCGGATGACGGTGCGCGAGCTCCTCTCGCTCTCCCCGGGCGCCGTCGTCGAGCTCGACCGGGCGGCCGGCAGCCCCGCCGACCTGCTCGTCAACGGCACGCTCATCGCCCGGGGCGAGGTCGTCGTCGTCGACGAGGACTTCGGCATCCGCATCACGGAGATCGTCGGCCCGCACGCCGGTGCCGACGCCGCCGCGGGGGGCGCCGCATGATCGACACCGTCGGGCTCGTCCTCAAGGTGGGCCTGTCCCTCGCCGCCGTGCTCGGCGTGCTCTGGCTCTGCGCGCGCCTCGCGGCGCGCGGGGGCGCCGGGCGCGCCGGGGGCGCGGTCGAGGTGCTGGCCCGCCAGCAGGTCGGGCGCGGTGCGGCGGTCACCGTCGTGCGCGTCGCCGACCGCGCCCTCGTCCTCGGCGTGACCGAGCAGGGCGTGTCCCTGCTCACCGACACCGACCTCGAGGCCGTCACCGCCGCCTCCCCCGCCGCCCCCTCCGCGGCGGGCGGGGCGGCCCGTACGGCCCTCGACGGCACCACCCCCGCCGGCCCCGCGCCCGGCCGCGCCCCCGCCGGTCCGCTGGCCGGCTCCGTCCTCAGCCCCGCCACCTGGCGGGCCGCCGTGGACGCCGTGCGCGAGAGGACGGTCCGCCGGGCATGAGCCGCCACCGCACCCCCCTCCTGCGGTACGCCGCCGCCGTCCTGCTCGCCCTCCTGGGCCTGCTCGTCGCGGCACCCGCCGCGAGCGCCGCGCCCGCGGACCCCGCGGCCGTCGTGCTCGCCGCGCCCCAGGCGCCCGGCGCCGGGGCCCCCGCCGGGCCCGCCGCGCCGGCGGCGCCGGGCCTCGGGCTCGACTCGCTCAAGGACCTCGGGCCGAACGGGCAGCCGAGCACGTCGATCACGGTGCTGCTCGCCGTCACCGTGCTCTCGGTGGCCCCGGCGCTGCTGCTCATGTGCACGAGCTTCACGAAGATCGTCGTGGTGCTGGGCATGACCCGCAACGCGCTGGGCCTGCAGAGCACCCCGCCGACGCAGGTCCTCGTCGGGCTGGCGCTGTTCCTCAGCCTCTTCGTCATGGCCCCGGTGCTGAGCCAGGTCAACGAGCTCGGCGTGCAGCCGTTCCTCGACGGCACGCTCCAGCAGGGCCCTGCGTTCGACGCCGGCGTGGCGCCGCTGCGGGAGTTCATGTTCGCCCACACCCGGCCCGACGAGCTGGCCCTCATCTCCCAGGCCGAGAACGGCGGGCGCTACGCCAACGCCGACGCGGTGCCGCTGACGACGCTGGTCCCGGCCTTCGTGCTCAGCGAGCTGAAGTCCGCGTTCATCATCGGCTTCGTCATCTTCATCCCCTTCCTCGTCATCGACATCGTCGTGAGCTCGGCCCTCATGGGCATGGGCATGATGATGCTGCCGCCGGTGATGATCTCCCTGCCGTTCAAGCTGCTGCTCTTCGTGCTCGTCGACGGCTGGGGCCTCATCGTCACCGCGCTCCTGGAGAGCTACCGGTGACCGACGCCGCCGTCATCGACATCGCGCTGGCGACCATGCTGGTCTGCGCCAAGCTCTCCGCCCCGGTGCTGCTCACCGCGCTGGGCATCGGCTTCGCCATCTCGCTCTTCCAGTCGGTCACCCAGATCCAGGAGGTGACGCTCTCCTTCGTGCCCAAGATGGTCGGGGTGGGCGTCGCCCTGCTGGTCACCGGCAACTGGATGCTCCACGAGATCGTGAGCTTCACCCACGAGCTCTTCGAGCGCGTCCCGTCGCTGCTGGGGGGCTGAGGTGCCGCAGGTCCCCGTCGAGCTGGTCGGCCTGCTGCTGGGGGTGGTGCGCGCCGCCGCCTGGCTGCTCCTCGCGCCGCCCTTCAACACGCGCATGGTCCCCCGCTCGGCCAAGGGCCTGCTCGCGGTCGCGCTGACCCTCCCGGTCGCCGACGACCTCGCCCGCGTCGTGCCGGACCTCACCCTGCCGGGGTTCATCGGCGCGGTCGTCGTGCAGGTGGCCACCGGTGCGGCCCTGGGCTTCACGACCCAGCTGCTCTTCGCGGCGGTCCAGGCCGCCGGCGACCTCATCGACCTCTTCGGCGGCTTCACCGTCGCCTTCGGCTACGACCCGCTCTCGATGTCGCAGAGCTCGGTCTTCGGCCGGCTGCACCAGCTGCTCGCCGTGGTCCTGCTCTTCACCACCGGCGGCCACCTCGTCATCGTCCAGGGCTTCCTGCAGTCGTACGAGTCCATCCCGGTCACCAGCGGGGTCGCGCTCGACCGGCTCGCCGCGACCCTCACCGGAGGGGTCGGGACGTTCTTCCTCTCGGCGCTCGCGATCGCCGCGCCGCTCATCGGCGTGCTCTTCGTCGCCGACGTCGGCCTGGGCCTGCTGACCCGCGTGAGCCCCTCGCTCAACGCCTTCTCGCTCGGCTTCCCCATCAAGATCCTGCTGACCCTGGTCGTCATCGGCTTCACCTTCCCGCTGCTGCCCGGCGTCGTCGACTCCGTCGTCGACGAGGCGTACGCGGCGGTCGGCGGGCTCGGGGGGTGACGCGTGGCCGGGGAGAAGACCGAGAAGCCGACACCGAAGAAGCTCAAGGAGGCCCGCCAGGAGGGCCGGGTCGCCCGGTCCCAGGACATCGGGGCCTGGGCGTCGGTCCTGGCCGCCTCCCTGCTGCTGCCGCTGTCGGTCGAGCAGACCGGCGAGCGGGCCCAGGACCTGTTCCGCAAGGGCCTCGCCCTCGCCGAGGACCCGGCCACCGAGCCGGCGCTGGACCTCGTCGGCGAGGGGTTCCGCGACTGCGCGGCGGTGCTGCTGCCCCTCTCCGGCGTGCTGCTCGTCGTGGTCGTCGTCGCCTCGGTCGCGCAGGGCGGCCTGCACATCGCGACGAAGAACTTCAAGCCCCAGGCCAAGCGGCTCAACCCGTTCTCCGGCCTCAAGCGCATGGTCGGCGCCAACGCCCTGTGGGAGCTCGTCAAGTCGCTCGTCAAGAGCGCGGTCGTCGGCTTCCTGCTCTGGCAGGTCGTGCAGGACCTCGCGCCGACCCTGTCGATGTACGGCTCGATGCCGTTCGCCAGCAGCCTCGGGCTCGTCGCGCAGGCGGTCGCCGAGCTCGTCCGCAACACGGCGGTGGCCGGCCTCGTCATGGGCGTCGCCGACTGGGCGTGGCACAAGCACCAGCTCGACAAGCAGCTGCGCATGAGCAAGCAGGACGTCAAGGACGAGCACAAGCAGTCCGAGGGCGACCCGCACGTCAAGGGCCAGATCCGCGCCCGGCAGATGGCGATGAGCCGCAACCGGATGATGTCGGAGATCGCCACCGCCGACGTGGTGCTCGTCAACCCGACCCACGTCGCCGTGGCGCTGCGCTACGAGCCCGAGAAGGGTGCGCCCCGGGTCGTCGCCAAGGGCGCGGGCGCGGTCGCGGCCAAGATCCGCGAGAAGGCCGAGGAGCACCGCGTGCCGATGGTCCAGGACGTCCCGCTCGCCCGGGCCCTGCACGCCGCCTGCGACCTCGGCGAGGAGGTGCCGGGCGAGCTGTTCACCGCCGTCGCGCGGGTGCTGGCCTTCGTGCTCGCGCTCAAGGCGCGCGGCTCGGCCGCGGGCACCCACCGCGTGCCGGAGCCCGTCGCGGCGCGCCGCTGAGCCGGTCCGGGCTCAGCCCCGGGACGCCCGCCCGCGGGGGCCCGTCAGGGGCCCTCCTCGCCCTGGTCCTCGTCGCCGCCCTCGGCGTCGGCGCCGTCGTCCGTCCCGTCGCCCTGGTCGTCGCTGGGGTCGTCGCTCGTGCTGTCGTCCCCGCCCGTGCCGGTGCCGCCGGTGTCGCCGGTGCTACCGGTGTCGTCGGCGTCGTCCTGCCCGGACGTGGGGCCGGAGGTCTCGGGCTCGCCCTCCTCGAGGCCGTCGTCCCCGCCGCTGTCCTGCGGCTGCTCCACCCCGCCGCCGGCGGGGGCGTCGCCGGTCTCGCCGGGGCTGTCGCCGCTGCAGCCCGCCGCGCCGAGCGCGAGCAGCAGGGCCGCGAGGGCGGTCGGGACGCGTCGGGGCAGGCGCACGGGGTTCCTCCTGGGGTCGGGGGGTCGGACGGGCGGGAGCCGGGCGCCCCGCGGCCGGGAGGCTGCCCGCAGCGACCGCCGCGACACCCCGGGCGCGCCCCCGTCCTCGTTGCTCCGATCGGGTGGCTCAAGGGACCGGCGGGGCCTGCCGAAGGAGGGTGAGCCAGGACGGCACAGCACCACCCCTCCACGGACGGCACCGCCCCTCGAGACCGACGGAAGGTCCCGTGCCCGCTCCCGCAGCACCCCCGGCCGCGACCCGGCTGGCCCGCATCGGCATCCCGCTGGGTGTCGTCGCGATCGTGCTCATGCTCGTGGTGCCGCTGCCGACGCAGGTCCTGGACATGCTCATCGCGGCCAACATCACCTTCGCCCTGCTCATCCTGCTCGTCGCGATGAACGTCAAGAAGCCGCTGGAGTTCTCGGTCTTCCCGACCCTGCTCCTCGTGGCCACCCTCTTCCGGCTGGCGCTCAACATCAGCGCCACGCGGCTGGTGCTGCTCGACGGCTACGCCGGCAAGGTCATCGACGCGTTCGGGCACTTCGTCGTCGGCGGCTCGCTCGTCGTCGGCCTGGTGATCTTCATCATCCTCGTCGTCATCCAGTTCCTCGTCATCACCAAGGGCTCCGAGCGCGTCGCCGAGGTCGGCGCGCGCTTCACCCTCGACGCGATGCCGGGCAAGCAGATGGCCATCGACGCCGACCTCAACGCCGGGCTCATCGACGAGGCCACGGCCCGCCAGCGCCGCGAGGAGGTCGCCTCCGAGGCCGACTTCTACGGCGCCATGGACGGTGCGTCCAAGTTCGTCAAAGGCGACGCCATCGCGGCGATCGTCATCACCCTCATCAACCTGCTCGGCGGCCTGCTCATCGGCGTCGTGCAGAAGGGCATGGCGCCCGGCGAGGCCGCCCACACGTACAGCCTGCTCTCCGTCGGCGACGGCCTCGTCAGCCAGGTGCCGGCGCTGCTCATCTCGGTCGCGACCGGCATCATCGTCACCCGCTCGACGTCCAAGGGGACGATGGGCAGCGACCTGGTGAGCCAGTTCGGCGCGCAGCGCCAGGCCCTGCGCCTCGGCGGCGGCGCCGTCCTGGCGCTCTGCCTCGTGCCCGGCCTGCCGAAGCTGCCCTTCCTCGCGGTCGGCGGCGCCATCCTGCTCATCGCCCAGCGCCTGCCCGAGCCCGGTGCGGCGGAGGCGGTCGAGGCCGGCGAGGAGGTGCCGGCCCTCGAGGGCGGCGCGGACACCCCGGAGAGCCTCGTCGAGCAGATGCGGGTCGACCCCGTCGAGCTCGAGCTCGCCCCCGACCTGCTCGACCTCGTCGACCCCGCGAGCGGCGGCGACCTGCTCGACCGCGTGCGCGCCCTGCGCCGCAAGGTCGCCCTCGACCTCGGCCTCGTCCTGCCGCTCGTGCGCACCCGCGACAACCTCGACCTGCCGCTGTCGACCTACGCGGTGCGGCTCAACGGCGTCGAGGTCGCCCGCGGCGAGGCGCCCCCCGGGACGGTCCTGGCCATCGGCGACGGCATCGAGGCGCTGCCCGGGCGGGCCACGCACGAGCCCGTCTTCGGCCTGCCCGGCAGGTGGGTGCCCTTCGAGCTGCGCCACCAGGCCGAGCTCTCCGGCGCCACCGTCGTGGACCGGGCCTCGGTGCTCACGACGCACCTCGCCGAGGTCGTGCGCACCAGCGCCTCCCGCCTGCTCGGCCGCGAGGACGTGCGCATGCTCGTCGAGATGGTCAAGCGCACCCACCCCTCGGTCGTCGAGGAGCTCACCCCGTCGCTGCTCTCCCTGGGCGAGGTGCAGCGGGTGCTGGCCTCGCTGCTCGAGGAGCAGGTGCCGATCCGCGACCTCGTGCGCATCCTCGAGGCGATGTCGCTGCGCGCCCGCGCCTCGACCGACCACGAGGGCCTCGTCGAGGCGGTCCGCAACCAGCTCGGCGCGGCCGTGAGCGCCCCGTACGTCGTCGACGGCCGGCTCTCGGTGCTCACCTTCGACCCGCGGCTCGAGCACGCCCTGCTCGAGGCGCTGCGCAGCTCCGAGACGGGCTCGTACCTCCTGCTCGACGCCTCGGCCATGGAGGCCGTCGTCGGCGAGGTCGCCCGGCTCGCCGCCCAGGGCGAGGCCGTGGGCCGCAGCCCCGTCCTCGTCTGCTCCCCCCAGATCCGCTCGGCGGTCCGGCGCCTCGTCGCGACGAGCGTCCCCCGCCTCCCCGTCCTCGGCTACGGCGAGATCGCCGCCGGTGTGGACATCGACCCGATCGGAGTGGTGAACCGTGCCCACGCGCCTGCTGCTTGAGGGCCCTGACATCGACGCCCTCCTGGCGCGCATCCACCAGGAGCACGGGCCGGGCGTGAAGATCGTGCAGGCCGACAAGGTCCGCACCGGCGGCATCGGCGGCTTCTTCAGCAAGGAGCACTACGCCGTCGCCATCGAGGTCGACCTCGACGCGGCGGCCCGCCCGGCCGCCGCGCCGCGCTCCGCCGCTCCGGCCGCTCCGGCCGCCCCGGCCGCCCCGGCCGCTCCGGCCGCTCCGGCCGCCCCGCTGGCGGCCCCGCTGCCGGCCCCGCTGCCGGCGTCGCTGCTCGACCTGGCCGCGGCGGTCGACGCCGCGGAGGCCGCCGGCACCCCCGCCCCCGCGTACGTCCCCCGCTACGCCCCCGCCGCCCCGCTCGCCGAGCGCGTGCGCCCGGCGGTGCCGGCCCAGGCCGCCGCCGCGCCGGTCGCCGCGCCGGTCGCCGCGCCGGTCGCCGCGCCCGCCCCGCAGCCCGCCCCGCAGCCGGCCCCGCCGGCCGAGGAGCCGCTCGGTGCCGCCGACGCGGCCGGCGCGGCCGATGGCGCGACGGAGACCACGCCGCTCTTCGCGTCGCTGTCCAGCGGCGGCGCCACGTTCGCCGAGCTCCTCGAGGGGCTCACCCGGGCGACCCGGGCGCCGGCCGCGCCGGCGCCCGTCCCGCAGGCCCCCGCGAGCGGCCTCGCCGCCGTCCTGGAGGCGGCCGCGGCGCCGCAGCGGACGCCCCTCGCGGCCGTCGAGGCCGCCGAGGAGGCCGTGCGCGCCTTCGCCCCGGCGGTCCTGCCGGCGCTCACGCGCGCCGGCGAGGACGGTCCGTCGCAGGTCAGGGGAGTCGTGCAGGTCCCGGTGGGTACTCAGAGTGGACGCATGACCACTACCGTGGCCGAGCACGGGACCCCGCGGGGCCCCGTCGCCGGGCGGACGGAGGAGGACGTGGACCAGGAGCCGTACGAGCCGCAGCGCGCGGCCGGCGAGCACGACGAGCCGCTGGGGGTGCCCCAGGGACCGCTCGAGCACGTCGACGCGCCGATGCTCATCCACACGCCGCTGGCCCGGGCGTACGGCCTCGCCCCCGACGGGGGCGCGCCCGAGCCCGCCGAGCCGGCGGTGCAGACCACTCTGGCACCGGTGCCGCCGCAGGCGGCGCAGGACACGCCGCAGCAGCCGGTGCAGGAGCCGCAGAGCGGCGGCCTGCTCGGCCGGCTCGTCGCGCTCGGCCTGCCGCGCTACGTGGCGGAGTCGGTGCAGGTCGGCGGTCGCGGCGGCCTCGCCGGTGCGCTGGCCGACGCCCTCGTCGACCTGCCCGCGCCCCTCGGCCCGCCGCGCGGCCCCGGCGAGGTGCTCGTCGTCGTGGGCAGCGGGGCGCAGGCCTACGAGGCGGCCCGCGACATCGCGCGCCGCGCGCACCTGGACCCCGCCGAGGTGTACCTCGTCGGCCCGGCGACCCTGGGCGTGCCCGGCGACCGCGTGCTGCGCGGCGCCGCCGCGGCCCGCCGGCTGGCCCCGTCGCTGCACGGCGGCGACCTGCCGGCCGTCGTCGCGGTCGACGCGCCGCTCGACGCCGACGAGTGGGTCATGGACGAGGTCGCCGAGACGCTGCGGGCGCTCGACCCGCAGGCCGTCTGGGTGCTCACCGACGCCAGCCGCAAGCAGGGCGACGTCGAGGACCACCTCGACCGGCTCGGCCGGGTCGACGCGCTCGTCGTCAGCGGCGCCCGCAGCACCCGCGACCCGGGCACGGCGCTGGCCGTCGCGCTCGAGCGCAGCCTGCCGACCGCCCTCGTCGACGGCCGCCGCGGCGACGCCGGCACGTGGGCCACGCTCCTCGCGGAGCGCGCGGAGTGAGCCTGCCGCAGGGGGCGGACGGCGAGCAGGCGCCGCCCGCCGGGACCGTCGTGCGCGTCGACGTGGCCAGCGGGGAGCTCCTCGTCCCGGTGGGCTGCGTCGTCGTGTCGAGCGGGGGCGACGAGCTGGTGCTCGAGCCCGCGGGGCGGGGGAGCGCGACCGCGCGCCCCGGCGGCGCGGTCGTCGTGCGCTGGACGGCCGCCCGGGGCCTGCACGAGGTGCCCGGGGTGCTCACCGCCGTGGGCCAGCGCTGGAGGGTGCGCCCCACCGGTCCGGCCGGGCTCGTGCAGCGGCGCCGGTACGCCCGCGCCGCCGTCCAGGCGCCCGTGGCCGTCGTCCCCGTCGGCGGGGAGGACCGCCGCGTCGTCGGCGGCTGGCTCGTCGACCTCGGCGAGGGCGGGGTGCGCGCGCACCTCGAGCTCGACGAGGGCCTCGACGCCGGCACGCCGGTCCAGGTGCACGTCACCCTCGAGGACGAGCCGCTGGCGCTGACCGGGCGGGTCCTGCGCACCACCGACCCGCGCGGCCTGCGCGCCATCGGCACCGCCACCGCCCGGCTCGTCGAGGTGGTCGTCGCCTTCGAGGAGCCGGTCGACCACGGCGCGAGCATCCGCCGCTCGGTCCTGCGCGAGCAGGCCCGGGCGCGCCGCTCCGCCCGGGCCGGGGGTGCGCGGTGAGCCCGCGCGCCCTCGCCCTGCTCGGCGGCCTCCTGGCGTGCGCGCCGGCGCTGCACGGCGCGTACGTGACCGGCGCCGTCGCCGAGGAGCAGGCGCTGTCCCGCTCGGCCGTCGTCCTGCTCGCCGCGCTCGTGGCGGGGCACCTGCTGCACGCGCTCGTCAGCAGCTACGCGGCCGGCGCCGAGGAGGAGCCGGAGGCGGAGGACGCCGTACCCGCCCGCCGCTCCACCGACCTCGCCCGCACCGGTCCCCCGGACCCGCTGGAGGCCCAGCCGTGACCACGCCCACCCCGCCGGCGCCCGGGCGGCCCGTGCGCGTCCTGCTGCTCGACGACCACGAGATCGTCCGGCGGGGCCTGAAGGACCTGCTGCAGGCCGAGCCCGGCATCCGCGTCGTGGCCGAGGCCGGCAGCGTCGCCGAGGCCCGCGGCCTGCTTCCCGACCTCGACGTCGACGTCGCCGTGCTCGACGGGCGCCTGCCGGACGGCAGCGGCATCGACGTGTGCCGCGACCTGCGCTCGGCCCACCCGGACGTGCGGGCGCTCATCCTCACCTCGTACGACGACGAGGACGCCCTCTTCGCCGCGATCATGGCTGGCGCCTCCGGCTACCTGCTCAAGCAGGTCCGGGGCAACGACCTCGTCGCCGCGGTGCGCGCGGTGGCGGAGGGCCGCTCGCTGCTCGACCCGGCGGTCACCGCCCGGGTCCTCGACCGGGTCCGCGGCGGCCACCCCGACGACCGCCTCGCCGGCCTCACCGAGCGCGAGCGCAAGGTCCTCGAGCTCGTCGCCGAGGGCCTCACCAACCGGCAGATCGCCGCGGAGCTGTTCCTCGCGGAGAAGACGGTCAAGAACCACGTCTCCAACCTCCTCGCGAAGCTCGGCCTCGAGCGCCGCACGCAGGCCGCCGTCCTCGCCGCCACCCTGCGCACCGGCGGCACCCCCCGCCGCTAGCCCCCCGCGCCCACGCACCACCCCGGCGCCGACCAGGCAGCCCCCCGGCGCTGATCATGCGACGACCCGGCGCCGATCATGCGGCCTGCCGAGGCCGATCATGCAGCCTCCCGGGGCCGATCATGCGACGACCCGGCGCCGACCATGCAGCCCCCCGGGGCCGATCATGCGATGACCCGGCACCGACGATGCGATCCGCTGGAGCGGGTCGTGCAGGTCGCAGGGCCGGCACGACCCGCTCAGCCGCGCAGGGGCACGTCCCACCGCACGCGCGTCCCGCCGCCCTCGACCGCCTCGACGAGCATCGACCCGCCGAGGCCCTCGGCGCGCTCGCGCAGGTTGCGCAGCCCGCTGCGGCGCCCGCTCGTCCCCGGGCCCACCCCGTCGTCGCGCACCTCGGCGACGATGCGGTCGCCGACGTCGACGCGCACCCACGCCGCCGATGCCCCCGCGTGCCGCGCCACGTTGGACAGCGCCTCGCGGAGGACCGCGACGAGGTGCGGACGCACGCGCGCGGGCACGCCCTCGTCCAGCGGCCCGCGCACCTCGAGCGCCGGACGCCAGCCCAGCAGGCGCTCGGAGCGGTCGACGAGCCCGCGCACCTCCGCCGCGAGCGCGCCGTCGGGCTGGCCCAGCTGGTGGATCATCCCGCGGATCGAGGCGATGGCGGCGTCGAGCTCGTCGACGGCCTCCTCCAGCCGGGCGCGCGGCTCCGCGTCGAGCCCCCGCGCCACGCCCTGCACCTGCAGCCCGGTCGCGAAGACCTGCTGGATGACGTGGTCGTGCAGGTCGCGCGCGATCCGCTCGCGGTCCTCGTAGACCGCCAGCCGCGCGCGGTCCTCGCGGGCCCGCACCCGGTCCAGGGCGAGCGTCGCCTGGCCGGCGAGGGTCGTGAGCTGCTGGACGGCGCCGCGCGGGAAAGCACTTGCCGCGTCCGCCCCCGCGTCGAGGACCACGGCGAGGACGCCCCAGACCCCCTCGCCGGCGGCGCTCGGCAGGGGCAGCAGGAGCCCCGGCCCGCCGGCCGGCGCGCCGGTGACCGGTCCCAGCGCCGGCTCCTCGGCGCCCGTGTCGGCGAGCAGCGCGGCCCGGCCCGTCCGCAGCACCTCGGCGGCGGACGACCCGGCGGCGTCGTACGGGCCCCCGGCGCCGGTCCCGTCCCTCAGCGACGCGACCTCGACCACGAGGCCGTCCTCGTCGGGCAGGAGGACGGCGGCCAGCGCCGCGTCGACGACCTCACGGGCGCGGTCGGCGACCAGCTGCAGCACGGCGTCGCGGCCCGGGGCGGTCAGCAGCACCTCCTGCACCTCGGCAAGCGCTTCCAGGAAGCGCAGCCGGCGAGCCGCCTGCTCGTGGCGGCGGGCGTTCTCCACGGCCGGCCCGGCCGCGCCGGCGAGGTGCTCGAGGTGCTGCCGGGCGGCCTCGTCGGGGGCCGCCACCTGGAGCCGGCCGACCACGTGCGCGCCGCCGCGCAGGGGCAGGTTGAGCGCACCCGGCGGCAGCGGGGGGAGGTCGATGCGGGGCTCGGGCCCGTCGCCGGCGTCGACGAGCACCTGCATGCCGGCGCCGTCGGCCGCGAGGGCCCCCACCGCGGCGGTCGCGCCGCCCGACGCCCGCCGCGCGGCGGCGAGGAGGCGTACGAGGACCGCCCGCAGGTCGAGGTCGGCTCCCAGCCCCAGCGCCTCGTCGGGCCCGTCGTCACGCAGCGTGCTCCCCATGACCTGCGCATGCTACGGCGCGGCGTGCGGCAGGATCGGGGCGTGCCCCGGCGCCCGCGCCCACCCGCCCCCGAGCCCGACGTCCCCGACGCGCCGGCGGCCGCCGACGACCCCGTCGGAGAGGCCGCCGACGCGCTGTACGGCGTCGAGCCCGAGCGGTTCGTCGCCGAGCGGGACGCACGGGTGAAGGCGCTGCGGGCGGCGGGGGACCGTACGTCCGCGAGCGCCGTCGCCGCCCTGCGCCGGCCCACGCAGGGCGCCTGGTTGGTCAACCTGCTCGTCCGCGAGCAGCCGCAGGTCGTCGAGGACCTCCTCGCGCTGGGGGAGGCGCTGCGCGGCGCCGGGCTCGACGCTGCGGCGCTCAAGGCGCTGTCCGCGCAGCGCCGGCAGGTGGTCGACGCCCTCGTCCGCGACGCGGCGCGGCTCGGGCTCGCGCGGGGCGCCCGCACGAGCGCCGACACCCGCGGCGAGGTGCAGCAGACCCTGGAGGCTGCGCTCCTTGACGCCGACGTCGCCGCGGAGGTGCGCTCCGGGCGGCTCGCGCGCTCCGAGCAGCGCTCCGGGTTCCCGGCGCTCGCGGCTCCCGCGCCGGCGGCCCCCGCGCCGGCGCGCCCGGCGCGGCGCACCGCGACGGGTGAGGACCCCCGGGCCCGGCAGGAGCGCGAGCGGCGCGAGCGCGAGGAGCAGGAGCGGCGCGAGCGCGAGGAGCAGGAGCGGCGGCGGGCGGAGGCCGAGACGGCCGTACGGGCCGCGCAGCGCGCCGCCGACGTCGCCCGGCGCGCGGCCGAGGAGGCGGCGCAGGCGCAGCGCCAGGCGCAGGAGCGCGCGGAGCACCTGCGCGAGCAGCTGCACGACGCCGAGCGCCGGGCCGCGGAGGAGGCGCTCACCGCCCGCACCGCCGCCGCCGACCAGGAGCGCCGCGAGCGCGCCCTCGCCGAGGCGGAGCAGGCCCTCGCCGCCCTCGACTGAGCCGCCCCGATCGGGGCGGGCCCCGGAGCTGCATGATCACCGCCGGCGAGGCGCATGATCACCGCCGGGGAGGCGCATGATCGCCGCGGGGGCGGTCAGGCGTCGACGAGCACCCAGCGACGGGGGGCGGCGGCGGTGCGGGCGGCGCAGGTGAGGGGCGCCGGGGCCGCGGCGGGCTCGTCGCGCACCACGAGGGCCACCTCGCCCGCGGGACCGGCGAGGGAGACGCGCCAGGTGCGCTCGCCCGCGGGGGCCACCCGCAGGGGCGCCAGGTCGTCGACCCCGTCCGCGGGGGTGCCGGCGGCGCGCAGGCGCAGGCGGGCGTGGTGCTGGGCGGCCTGCACGGGGGCCGGCAGCGCCGAGCGCCCGCGCAGGTCCTCGGGGACGAGCAGCCCGTCGCGGTGCGCCGCGACGGCGGCCAGGGCCCGGCCCGGGGAGGCGTGCCCGTAGTAGAGCCCGTGCGGCAGCACGAGGAGGTTCGCGGCGAAGCGGCAGCCGCCGAGGTGCGAGCACTCCCAGGTCAGCGCCGGGTGGGCCTCGGCGAGGGCGGCCGCCACCGGCCGGCCCTGCGTCGCGCAGCAGGGGTCGTGCCGGGCGTGGGCGCAGACGAGGTAGAGCGGGTCCCCGGACGGGGTCCCGGCCGCGGCGTCGCCGGGCAGGTCGAGCAGCTCGCGGTCGTCGGCGAAGCGGCCCCAGCGCACCGACTCGTGGGCGGGCCGGGAGTCGACCCGGGCCCAGCGCCGGTAGCGCGCGAGCGGGCTGCGGCCCGGCCGGCGCACGAGCAGGACGCGCACGCCGGCCGCGCGCGCCCGCTCGAGCAGGGCCGCGCCGACGGCCGGGTCGAGGCGCGAGGACGTGACCGCGTCGCGGCCCCAGGGGCCGGGCTGCTCGACGAGGAGCCAGCCCGCCACGGGTGGCGCGGTGCCGGGCAGGGGGTCGCCGCGCAGGACCGCGGCGGCGGCGCACCGCGGCCCCCGGGGCGCCGGGGGCCGCGGCGGGGCGGGGCTCACGCGGGCGCGGCCCCCGCGCCCGGCGGCCCGGCGGGGACGAGGACCGCCTCGCGCAGCAGCCGCCGCGCGAGCTCGACCTGCTCCTGCGCGTCGAGCCCGGGCAGGTCGCCCACGCGCCAGGGCGCACCCGTGCGCAGGGCCGCGACGGCGTCGCGGACCCGGCCCGGCAGGGCGATGCGCCGGTCGGCGAGGACGAGCACGAGGCCCTCGTCGGGCCCCGGGCGCTCCGCGAGCGGGAGGTGCGGGCGGAGCCGTACGAGCGAGCCGGCGTCGACCGCCGCCAGCGCCGCGGCGTGGGCCACGGGCGAGAGCGGCGCCGGGCGCCCGGCCTGCAGCGACCGGCGGGCCATGCGGTCCGCGACGGCGACCGGGTCGACGTCGCGCAGCCGCTCGACGAGCGCGGCCACCGTGTCCTGCAGCGGCCCGGCGAGGTCGTCGGGGTCGGTGACGTCCACGCCGAGCGGCAGCGAGGCGCGCAGCGCCGGGGTGTCGTCGACCAGGGCGAGCAGCGCCTCGACGAGGTCGCGCCGGGTCGTCGCGGGCACGCCCACGGTGAGGTGCGCGGAGACCTCGCCGAGGGCGACCGCGCTGTGCAGGTGCCCGCGCGGCAGGTAGAGCGCGTCGCCGGGCCGCAGGACGGCGTCGACGAGCGGCTCGCCCTGCGCGGCGGCCGCGACCTCCTCGCGGCGGTCGGTCCACGGCTGGCCGGGCAGCGGGTCCGCCAGGACGGGCGCGTGGATCGTCCAGTGCTTCTCGCCGGCGACCTGCAGGACGAAGACGTCGTGCACGTCGTAGTGGGCGCTGAAGCCCTGCGACGAGGGCGGGGTGACGTAGGCGTTCACCTGGACCGGGTGGCCCAGGTCGGTGCGCAGCTGCCCGGCGAACGCGACGAGCGGCGGCCAGAGCCGGTGCAGCCCCTGCAGCACGAGCGTGGACCCGGCCGCGAAGAGCTCGAGCACCTTCTCGTCGCGGACCTGGTCGGTGATGGTCGCGCCGGCTCCGCCGGAGCCGGTGAACCGCGACGCAGGGACGACCTCGCCGTCCTTGGCGATGCGCAGGAACGGCGTGCGCAGCCCCCGGCGCGAGACGAGCTCGTCGACGTCGTCGAGGGTGAGCAGGTCGGTGAAGGTCCCGCCGAGCTGGCCGGCGGTGGACAGGAGCGGGCGCCGCGCCCAGTACGACGCCGCGAACTCGTCGGCGTCGACGGCCACGCAGCGGCGCAGGGCGGGGCGGTCGGCGTGCGCGCCGACCGCCCCGGCCCCGGCCGCCGGGCGGCTGCCCGAGAGCTGCGCGGTCAGGCCGAACCGTCCGCGCCGCCGTCGGCGCCGCCGTCGTGCTCGCCGGGCTGGCCCGACGCGCCGTGGTCGGCCGGGCCGTGCTCGGCGCCGCCGTCCGCGCCGCCGTCCGCGCCGCCGTCCGCGCCGCCGTCGTGCTCGCCGGGCTGGCCCGACGCGCCGTGGTCCGCGGGGCCGTGCTCGGCGCCGCTGTCGGCGCCGCCGTCCGCGCCGCCGTCGCTCGGGGTGGTCGTCATGTCGTCGTCGAGAGCCACGTGTCGCCTTCCTGCCGGGGCCGGGACCCGGGTGGTGCCGGCCGCGCCTGAGCCTGCCGCGGAGGTCTCCGCGGCGCCAGCCGGACGACTACCCCCGGGCCGCGCGGTCCACCCGCGCGTCGACGGTGAGGTCCGCGCCGACCCGGACGCTCTCCACGAGCACCTCGCCGCGGGCGACCCGCCCGCCCGGCCACACGACGCTGCGCACCAGCTCGCCCTCGACCACGGCGCCCGTCCCCACGACGCTGCGCCCGCCGCTGACGAGCAGGTTGGCCCGCAGGTAGTCCGCCGGGGTGCCGCAGTCGACGGCCACGTCGTCGTGCTCGACGAGCTCGAGACGGCCCGCCTCCCAGGCGGGGCGCCAGAGGGGCTCGTACAGGCCGCCGGGGCCGTCGGGCAGCGACGCGACGGCGGCGGGCGGCAGGAGGCAGGCGCCGACGTACCGCGCCTCGCCGAAGTCCGCGGGGCCGCCCGCGGGGACGACGAGGAGGCGGCAGCGCTCCCCGTCCCACCCCTCGACGAGCCGGTCGAGGGAGCCCCCGAGGTGGGCGTCGCCGTTGTGCAGCAGGACCGGCGCGCCGTCGAGCCACGGCCGCAGGCGGGCCAGCGCGCCGCCCGTGCCGAGCAGGCGCTCCTCGACCGAGACGTGCGCGCGCCGTCCGACGTGCGCGACGACCTGGTCGGCGAGGTGGTGCGCGTTGACGGCGCTGCGGACGACGTGCGGGGCGACCCGGGCCAGGGCCGCGTCGAGCAGCGTCGTCGACCCGAGCGGGCACAGCGGCTTGGGCCGCACGGCCGTCAGCGGGCGCAGCCGGGTGCCGAGCCCGGCGGCGAGCACCACCCCCGCGAGCCCGCTCATCCGGCGGCGGTCAGCCCCGGCAGCCCCGGGACCCGGCGCAGCGCCACGAGCGCGACCTCGGCGATCGCCGGGTCGTCGGCCCTGCGCCAGGCCACGTCGAGCACCTCGGTGCCGTCCGGCTCGAGGCGCGGCCGGGCGTCCTCGGGCAGGTGCAGGTGGAACACCGCGTCGATGTGCCGGAAGCGGGGCTGGAAGACGACCGCCGTCGGGTCCTCGGGCACGTCGAGGCGCAGCGCGAGCTCCTCGTCGAGCTCGCGCACGAGCGCCTCGCGGGGGGTCTCGCCCCGGTCGAGGAGCCCGCCCGGCAGCGTCCAGCCGTGGTGGTGGCGCTGGCGGAGCACGAGGATCTCGTCGCCGCGCTGCAGGGCCACGACCGTGCCCACCGTGAACTGCGGCGTGGTGCGCCGCACGATGGCGAAGCGGACCCGCGGCGGCAGCACGCGGAAGGTCTGGAGGGCGAGGCGGTGGACCGCCGCGAGGGGACCCGGCGCGCCCGCGCTCGGGCCGCCGGCGCTGGGGCGCTGCACCGCACCACCCTAGGGCCCGGCCGGCGGTAGCCTCGCGCCCCGACCCCCGCCCGACGCCCCGCCCGGCCCCGCCCCGCCCGACCCCGCCCGACCCCGGAGGACCATGCCCGCGCCCCGCCTGCCCCGCGCCGCGGGCCTGCTCGCCGGCGCGGCCGCCGACGCCGTGCTGGGCGACCCCCGCCGGGGGCACCCCGTCGCGCTGCTCGGCCGGGCGGCGGGGGCGCTCGAGCGGGCCGCGTGGGCCGACTCGCGCGCGCGGGGGGCCGCGTACGCGCTCGTGGTCACCGGGGGCTGCGCCGCGCTCGGCGCGGCGCTCGAGCGCGCGGCGCGCCGGCGCGGCCCGGTCGCCGAGGCCGCGGCGGTGGCGGTGGCTACCTGGGTGGTGCTCGGCGGCACGTCGCTGGCGCGCGAGGGGGCGGCGATGGCCGCGCTCCTCGAGGCCGGGGACGTCCCGGGGGCGCGCGCCCGGCTGCCGCACCTGTGCGGTCGCGACCCGTCGCGCCTCGACCCGCCGGAGCTGGGGCGCGCCACCGTGGAGTCGCTCGCCGAGAACACCTCCGACGCGGTGACCGGTGCGCTCGTCTGGGGCGCAGCCCTCGGCGTGCCGGGCCTGCTCGCGTTCCGGGCGGCCAACACGCTCGACGCGATGGTCGGGCACCGCAGCGCCCGGTACGAGCGCTTCGGCTGGGCCGCGGCGCGCGCCGACGACGTCCTGGGGTGGCTGCCCGCCCGGCTCACCGCCGCCCTCACCGCCCTCGCCGCGCCGCTCGTCGGGGGCTCGCCGGGGGCGGCCGTACGGACGTGGTGGCGCGACGGGGCGGACCACCCCAGCCCCAACGCGGGGCGCTGCGAGGCGGCGTTCGCCGGCGCGCTCGGCGTCGGGCTGGGCGGCGCGAACGACTACGGCGGCCGGGTCGAGGTGCGCGGGCGGCTCGGGGACGGCCCCCCGCCGGACCCGGCGGCGGTGCGCCGGGCGGTGCGGCTGGCCCGCGCCGTCAGCGCCGCCGCCGTGCTCGTCGCGGCGGCCGCCGCGGGGGGCCGGCGGTGAGGGGCGCCCTGCTCGTGGCCGGGACGACGTCGGACGCCGGCAAGAGCGTCGTCACCGCGGGCATCTGCCGCTGGCTCGCCCGCGAGGGCGTGCGGGTGGCGCCCTTCAAGGCCCAGAACATGTCGCTCAACTCGATGGTCACCCGCGACGGCGCCGAGATCGGGCGGGCGCAGGCGATGCAGGCGCAGGCCGCCGGCGTCGAGCCCGAGGCGGTGATGAACCCCGTGCTCCTCAAGCCCGGCGGCGACCGCACCTCGCAGGTGGTCGTGCTGGGGCGCCCCGACGGGGAGGTGAGCGCGCTGTCGTACCGGGCGGTCAAGCAGCGCCTCATGGAGGTGGTGCTCGACAGCCTGGCGGACCTGCGCTCGCGCTACGACGTCGTGGTGTGCGAGGGGGCGGGCAGCCCGACCGAGATCAACCTGCGGGCCACGGACATCGCCAACATGGGGCTCGCGCGGGCGGCCTCGCTGCCGGTGGTCGTCGTCGGCGACATCGACCGCGGCGGCGTCTTCGCGGCGATGCACGGCACCGTCGCCCTGCTCGACGCGCAGGACCAGGCGCTCGTGAGCGGGTTCGTCGTCAACAAGTTCCGCGGCGACGAGCGCCTGCTCGCGCCGGGGCTGCGCCAGCTCGAGGCCGTCACCGGCCGCCCGGTGCTGGGGACGCTGCCGTGGGTCGAGGGGCTGTGGCTCGACGTCGAGGACTCCCTCGACCTGGCCTCGCGCCCGTCCTCGCCGGCCGGGCCTCCCGTGGGCGAGGACGTGCTGCGCGTCGCCGTCGTGCGCCTGCCGCGCCTGAGCAACGTCACCGACGTCGACGCGCTCGCGGCCGAGCCGGGCGTCGCGGTCACGCTGGCCACCCGCCCGGAGCAGCTCGCCGACGCCGACCTCGTCGTGCTGCCGGGGACCCGCGCGACGGTGGAGGACCTGGCGTGGCTGCGCCGGGAGGGGCTGGCCGACGCCGTCCTGCGGCGCGCCGCGCAGGGGCGGCGGGTGCTGGGCATCTGCGGCGGCTACCAGATGCTCGCCCGCGAGGTCGTCGACGACGTGGAGAGCCGCGCCGGGCGGGTCGAGGGCCTCGGGCTGCTGCCCGTGCGGGTGCGCTTCGGCGCCGACAAGGTGCTGGGCCGCCCGGAGGGCAGCGCGTACGGCGAGCGGGTGGTCGCCTACGAGATCCACCACGGCCGCGCCGAGGTCGAGGGCGGGGAGCCCTTCCTCGACGGCTGCGCCGCCGGGCCGGTGCAGGGGACGACCTGGCACGGCGCCTTCGAGAACGACGGCTTCCGCCGCGCGTTCCTGCGCGACGTCGCCGCGACGAGCGGGCGGCGCTTCGTGCCGGCGCCCGGCACCTCCTTCGCGCTGCTGCGCGAGCGGCGGCTCGACGCGCTCGGCGACCTCGTCGCCGACCACCTCGACCTCGACGCGCTGCGCCGGCTCGTCGAGCGGGGGGCGCCGCCCGGGCTGGCGTTCGTGCCGCCCGGGGCGCCCCCCGCCTGGACGCGGCCGGTCGGGGACCGACCGGTCAGAGGCCGGGCGTGAGCCGCGCCGCGATGCCCTTCTGGACCGCGCTGGCCCGCTGCTGCTCGCCGGCGTACGCCGACACCACGACGAGCGCGCCGGTCAGCGCGGGGACCGCCCACTGCAGGGTCTTGAGCCGCGCCTGCGCCTGCGCCACCTCGCGCGGGGTGCCGTGCGTCGGCTCGGTGGCCGAGCTCACGGGCACGTCGCGGTGCTCGGAGACCTTGCGCCCGAGCAGGCGGCTGTAGCCGGTGACGCCGAGCGCCGCGGCGGTGAGGGCGGTCTTGACGAGCGACATGGTCGCGACGCCCTGCTGGGCCTTCACGCGCTCGCTGTTGCCGGCGAGCTGACCGAGGCTGCCGACGAGGTGCGCGCCGATCGCGGCCGCGTTGACGGGCGTCCAGCGGTCCCAGCCGGTGTTGGCGACGCGGCCGCTCTCGTGGTCGGCCGAGGCGGTCGCCGAGGCGGGGTTGAGGGCGACGGCGTTGGCGAGGGTGCCGCCGAACCAGGCGGCGAGGCCGACGTCGTGCAGGGAGCGGGACAGGGTCTGGGTGGCCATGCGGGTCCTCCGGTGGTCGGGGTCGTGGGGTGCCGCTCCCTGCTCCCCGCTCGCCCGCGCCCTCACACCCGCCTCGACCAACCCGTGGCGCGCTTGACCGGTCGCGCGCCACGGGGCGTGGCCGGCTCCCCGCGGGGCAACAGGGGCGGATGCCGGACACCGACCCCGCCGCGCCGAGCGGCACCGCCCTGTACGACACCTGCGTCTGCGGCCACGTCCGCGGGGGCCACGGCCGCCCCGGCGGAGCCGCCGTCGAGGGCCGTACCGGCACGCTCTGCCACGTCTGCTCCTGCCCGCGCTTCCGCGGTGCGACCGGGTGGCGCCGGGGTCTGCAGCGGCTGCGCGACGCGTTCCGGCGCGACGGACGCGGCTGACGCCGCTGACGCGACCGACGCCCTCCTGCTCGTCCGACGGCGCGGTACGGCCGCCCGCCCAGCGCTCAGCGCCCAGCGCTCAGCGCAGGGCGCGGGCGGCGACGGCGGCGGCGAGCACGAGCCCCGCGGCGACCAGCGGCGACTCCACGCGGTCCGCGCCGCCGGGCGCGAGGCGCTGCCGCGCCCGGCGCTCCTCGAGGTAGCCGGGCACCAGCGACAGCGCGAGCAGCCCCAGGGCCCGGCGGCCCCGCCCGTCCACGGCGACCGCCGCGGTGAGCGCGGCCTGCACGGCGAGCACCGGCACGGGCGCGGCCAGCGCGCTCCCCACGAGCAGCGACCCGCGGACCACGTGGCGCGGGTCGCCGCGGCCCACCTCGAGCCGGCCGGCGCCCACGTCGTACGGCAGCCGGCGCCGCCAGGACACGACGAGCCCGGCGAGCCCGGCGGCGAGCTGCGCGGCGGCGAGCCCGGCGAGGACGGGGTCCCGGTCGGCCACGTCCCTAGCCGTCCTCGCCGGTGCGCCCGTCGACGAGCTCGCGCACGACGTCGAGGTGGCCCGCGTGGCGCGCGTGCTCCTGCAGCAGGTGGAGCAGGACGCGCTCCAGCGCGGGCGGGTCGGCGCCCTCCCAGCGCCCGCTCGGCGCGCCGACCTCGTCGAGCGCGTGCCGCTCCACGACGGCGCGGGTGAGGCGGCCGCGCTCCTCGAGCAGCGCGAGCACGTCCGCGCCCGACAGGGCCTCGGGCACGTGCCACCGCCCGTCGCGCCGGTCGGCCCAGGGGTCCCCGACGTCGCGGCCCTCGAAGCCCCAGTCGAGCCAGCGCCGCTCCACGTGGACCAGGTGGTGCACGAGCTCCAGGGGGCTCCAGCCGGAGGGCAGCCGGCTCGTGCGGGCGTCCTCCTCCGGCAGGTCGGCGACCTTCTCGGCGAGGACCCCGCGGAAGTAGTCGAGGTAGCCGAGCAGGACCTGCGCCCGCGGGGCGGGCGGGCCGGTGGGGTCCGGGAACGGCGGCACGGGCCCATCCTGCCCCTCGCGGCGGGCGCGGCCCAGGGGCCGGGCGCCCGGTGGCGCGGGGGAGGACGGCGGCCGTACGCCAGGTGACGGACCGGTGGACGGGTGGTGGCGCGCCTGCGGGGTAGTGCGCCGCCCGGAGGTGGTGCACGTGGCGAGGCTCCTGGGGCGGTTCACCCCGCGGGACGACCGGTTCTACGACCTGTTCGCCCGCTCGGCGCAGACGCACGTGACCGGGGCGAGGCTGCTGTGCCGCCTCGTCGCGGCGGCGCCCGACGACCGGCCGGCGATCGCGCAGGAGATGCGCGCGGCGGAGCACGCCGGGGACGAGGTCACGCACGAGATCCTGCGGGCGGTGAACTCGACGTTCGTCACGCCGTTCGACCGCTCCGACATCTACGACCTGGCGAGCCGGCTCGACGACGTCATGGACCACATGGACGCAGCCGCCGACCTCGTCGTGCTCTACCGACCGCGCGAGCTGCCGCCGGAGGTGAGCCAGCAGGTCGACCTGCTGGAGCGGGCGGCGTACGTCACCGCGGAGGCGATGGGGCGGCTGCGCTCGCCGGGGGACCTCAGCGAGTACTGGATCGAGGTCAACCGCCTGGAGAACGAGGCCGACCAGTCGTACCGGCGTCTCATGGCCACCCTGTTCAGCGGCATGTACGACGCCATCGAGCTGCTCAAGCTCAAGGACGTCGTCGAGGAGCTGGAGGACTGCGCCGACGCGTTCGAGCGCGTGGCCCACACGGTGGAGTCGATCGCCGTCAAGGAGTCGTGACGGTGGAGCTCGTCATCGTCGTCTGCGTGGTCGTCGTCGCGCTGGGGTTCGACTACACCAACGGCTTCCACGACGCCGCGAACGCCATCGCCACCTCGGTGTCCACCCGGGCGCTCACGCCGGGCGCCGCGCTGCTCATGGCCGCGGTGATGAACTTCGTGGGGGCGTTCCTGGGGCAGGGGGTCGCGCGCACCATCGGCGAGATCCTCGACATCGAGGTCGGGGTCCCCGGCATGGTCGTGGTGATGGCCGCGCTGCTCGGGGCCATCACCTGGAACCTCGTCACCTGGTGGTTCGGCCTGCCGTCGTCCTCGTCCCACGCGCTCATCGGCGGGCTCGTGGGGGCCGGCCTGGCCTCGTCGACGGACGTGAGCTGGGCGCACGTCGTGGACAAGGTCGTCGTGCCGATGGTGGTGTCGCCTCTGGTCGGCTTCGGGATCGCGTTCGCCCTCATGCTCGGCATCCTCTGGCTGTTCCGCCGCGCCAACCCGCACCGCACCAACCGGCGCTTCCGCTACGCGCAGACCGTGAGCGCGGCGGCGATGGCGCTGGGGCACGGGCTGCAGGACGCGCAGAAGACGATGGGCGTCATCGTCCTGGCGCTCGTGGCGGGCGGCTACCAGACCAGCACCGACCACATCCCGGTCTGGGTGGTGCTCGCGGCGGCGGCGGCGATCAGCCTGGGCACGTACGCCGGCGGCTGGCGGATCATGCGCACCCTCGGCCGGCGGATCATCGAGCTCGACCCGGCACGGGGGTTCGCCGCCGAGTCCACTGCCGCGGGCGTGCTCTACACGACGGCCTTCGTCTTCGAGGCGCCGGTCTCGACGACGCACACCATCACCTCGGCGATCATGGGCGCCGGTGCGACGCGGCGGCTCTCGGCGGTCCGCTGGGGGGTGGCGCGGACCATCGTGGCGGCCTGGTTCCTCACGATCCCGATGGCCGCGCTCGTCGGCGCGCTGGCGTACGGGGTGGTGCACCCGCTGCTCGAGTGAGGCGGCGCGGCGCGGCGGTACGGCTCGTCACCGGCAGTAGCGTGCTGCGGCACCGACCGGACGCCCGACCGATGGAGGTCGCCGTGGCTGCCCCCGACCCGACGCCGCCGCGCCGGCGGTCCGACACGCACCCGCTGAACTGGCTGCTCGTCGTCCCGTGCGCGCTCGTCCTCGTCCCGCCGCTCTACAACCGGGTCGACCCGGAGCTGGCGGGGATCCCGTTCTTCTACTGGTGGCAGATGCTCGCCATCCCGGTCGGCGTCGCGTGCACCGTCGTCGTCTACCGGGCGCACCGCGGGGACCGGCGGTGACCCCGCTGCTGGCCGCGGAGGCGGTCGACCCGGGCGGGATCGACGCGGGCGAGATGACCGTCTTCCTGGCGCTCTTCCTCCTCGTCACCGTCATGGGGTTCCTGGCCTCGCGGTGGCGGCGCGCCGCCACGATGGAGCACCTCGACGAGTGGGGGCTCGGCGGGCGCAGCTTCGGCGGCTGGATCACCTGGTTCCTCGTCGGCGGCGACCTCTACACCGCGTACACCTTCGTCGCGGTCCCCGCGCTCGTCTTCGGCGCCGGGGCCGCCGGGTTCTTCGCGGTGCCGTACACGATCGTCGTGTACCCGATCGTCTTCCTCGTCCTCATCCGGCTCTGGTCGGTGAGCCACGTCCACGGGTACGTCACGCCGGCCGACTTCGTGCGCGCCCGCTCCGGCTCGCCGACCCTCGCGCTGGCGGTCGCCGTGACCGGGATCGTGGCGACGATGCCGTACATCGCCCTGCAGCTCGTCGGCATCGAGGCGGTGCTGAAGACGATGGGCATCGAGGGCGAGCTGCCGATCGTCCTGGCGTTCGCGGTGCTCGCGGCCTACACGTACAACAGCGGGCTGCGCGCCCCGGCGCTCATCGCCTTCGTCAAGGACTCGCTCATCTACGTCGTCATCCTCGTCGCGGTGCTCTACATCCCCTCGCAGGTCGGCGGGTGGGACGGCATCTTCGCGGCCGCGGAGGAGAAGTTCGCGGCCAGCCCCAACCCCGGCGACGGCGTCGTCCTCGGCGGCCCGGCGCAGCTGCAGTACGCCACCCTCGCGCTCGGCTCGGCGCTCGCGCTGTTCCTCTACCCGCACTCGCTGACCGGCGTCCTCGCCGCCCGCAGCCGCGACACCATCAAGCGCAACATGGCCGCGCTGCCCGCGTACACCTTCCTGCTCGGCCTCCTGGCCCTGCTCGGCTACATGGCGATCGCTGCGGGCGTGACGCCGCTGACGTCCGGCGAGCTCGTCGGGGTCGACGGCACGCCGGTCGGCCCGCGCGCGGACTCCAACACGGTGGTGCCGCTGCTCTTCGAGCAGATGTTCCCGGACTGGTTCGCGGGCTTCGCCTTCGCCGCGGTGGCGATCGGCGCGCTCGTCCCCGCGGCGATCATGTCCATCGCGGCGGCGAACCTGTGGACCCGCAACGTCTACAAGGAGTACCTCAACAAGGACGCCACGCCGGCGCAGGAGGCCCGCTCCAGCAAGCTCGCCTCGCTCGTGGTCAAGCTCGGCGCGCTGCTCGCGATCCTCGCCCTCGACCCGCAGTTCTCCATCGACCTGCAGCTCATCGGCGGCGTCATCATCCTGCAGACCCTGCCCGCGGTCGGGATCGCCCTGTGCACCGCGTGGTTCCGCCCGCAGGCGCTCCTCGCGGGGTGGGCCGCCGGGCTCGTTGCGGGGGCCTGGATGCTGTGGACGGTCCCGCAGACGGCGTTCACCCCGGACGGGCCGGTCGTCGTGCGCGAGCACTTCGGCGGCTCGGCGTTCCGGCTCGACGAGCTCGGCCTCGGCACGGACGCCCAGGTGTACGCGGGCTTCCTCGCCGTGCTGCTCAACGTCGTCGTCGCCGTCCTCGTCAACCTCGCGCTGCGCGGGCGGGCCGTCGACGACGCCACCGCCGAGGCGGACTACCACGCCGACGCCGGCGACCCCCGCGTCCGCGACCTGCCGGAGGCCGCGGGCTGAGCCGCGGGCGCCGGGGGTGGGGTCAGCAGCCGGGCAGCAGCCCCGCACGGCGCTTGGCCTCGAGCACGTGCCGCACGGCCTCGTCGAGGCGGGCGCGGAACGCGGTGTCCTCGGCGGCCCGGTCGCGCAGCGCCCGCACCATCGGCCCGGCGTCGGACGGGACGACGGTCAGCACGAGGTCGCCGCCCGCGGCGACGAAGCGGGTGGCGCGCTCACCGGGTGGCACGGCGGCGACGGCCTCGGCCTGCCCGAGGTCGTCGCTGACGACGAGGCCGCCGTACCCGAGCCGCTCCCGCAGCAGCCCCGTGACGACCTCGGGCGAGAAGGCCGCGACGTCGTCGGGGTCCAGCCGCGGGTACGTCGCCGAGCTCACCATGACCGCCGCGGCGCCGGCGGCGATGCCGTCGCGGAACGGCCCGAGGTACGGGTCCCCGGCGTCCGTCACGCCGTCCTCGGCGCCGGTGCCCGTGTCGGTGTTGACCTCGACCCGGCCGAGCCCGGGGAAGTGCTTGAGCGTCGCGAGCACGCCGGCGCCCTGCAGCCCCTCGACGAACGCGGCCACCGAGCGGCCGACGCGCTCCGGGTCGTCGCCGTACTGCCGGTCGAACGCGCCGATCGGCGGGTTGTCGTCCGCGTCCTCCTCGGCCACGGTGTCGGCGACGGGGGCCAGGTCGAGGTCGACTCCCGCGCGGGCCAGGTCCTCGCCCCACGAGCGGGCCTCGCGGCGCAGCTCGCCGGGGGACCAGCCGCCCTGCTCGAGCGCGGTGGGCGCGTCGGGGGCGTCGGGCCCGCGCAGCGTCTCGACGAGCCCGCCCTCCTGGTCGGCGGCCACGAGCAGCGGCACCTCGGCCGCGCCCCGCAGCGCGTCGACCCCGGCGCGCACCTCGGCCAGCCGCTCCCGGTTGCGCCCGAACAGGAACACCCCGCCCGGCTGCCGCTGCGCCACGAGGTCCGCCCCGTCCGCCGGGTCCTCCGCCGGCACGCCGAGCAGCAGCAGCTGCGCCGCCCGGTCGCGGGGGGAGAGCCCGGTCAGGACGGCGTCGACGCAGTCGCCGGCGGTGGGGGTGGCGGTGGGCGTGGACGTCGGGCTCGTGGTCGGGCTCGTGGTCGGGCTCGTGGTCGGGCTCGTGGTCGCTGTCGCGGGCGGCGCCGGGGCGGGGGCGGGGGCGGGCGCAGCCCGGTCCCCGCCGCCGCACCCGGCCAGCAGCCCCGCCACCACCACCCCCGCCGCGACCATGCGCTCGTGGTGCCGCCGGTGCCCGCTCGTCGGTGCCATCGCTGCCCACCGTGCCACACGGGCCTAGCATCGGGCCGGTGACGACCGCCGTGCCCGTGCTCCTGTCCACCGCCGACACCGAGCTGCTCGCCGCCCGCTCGAGCGGCGCGGGCTGGCGCACCGCGAACCCCTCCCGCACGTCCCCCGAGGAGGTCGCGGCGCTGCTCGGCGGGGCGAGCGCGGTCGTCGTACGGCTCCTCGGCGGCCGCCGCACCTGGGAGGCCGGCCTCGACGCGGTGCTGGCGAGCGGCGTCCCGGCCGTCGTGCTCGGCGGCGAGGCCGCCCCCGACGCCGAGCTCATGGCGCTCTCGACGGTGCCCGCGGGCGTGGCGACCGAGGTGCTCGCGTACCTGCGCGAGGGCGGCGTCGACAACCTCCGCGAGCTCGCCGCCTTCCTCTCGGACACGCTGCTGCTCACCGGGGAGGGCTTCGCCCCGCCGCGGGAGATGCCGCTGCACGGGGTCCTCGGCGACCGGGTGCAGGCGCCCGACCGGCCGACCGTCGGCGTGGTGCTCTACCGGGCGCACGCGCTGAGCGGCAACACCGCGTTCGTCGAGGCGCTGTGCGACGCGGTCGAGGCGCAGGGTGCCAACGCCCTGCCGGTCTTCTGCGCGTCGCTGCGCGAGGTGGGGCCCGACCTGCTCGGGCTCCTCGGCCGCGCGGACGCGCTCGTGACGACGGTGCTCGCGGCGGGCGGCACCCGCGCGGCCGACGCGAGCGCGGGTGGCGACGACGAGGCGTGGGACGCGGGCGCGCTGCGGGCGCTCGACGTGCCGGTCGTGCAGGGGCTGTGCCTCACCACGTCCCGCGCCCAGTGGGAGGCGTCCGACGCGGCGCTCTCGCCGATGGACGCCGCCATGCAGGTCGCGGTGCCGGAGTTCGACGGGCGCATCGTCGGGGTGCCGTTCTCGTTCAAGGAGTCCGGGCCCGACGGGGTGCCGGTCTACGTCGCCGACCCCGAGCGCGCCGCGCGGGTGGCGGGGATCGCGGTGCGCCAGGCGCGGCTGCGCGGCACGCCGGCCGCGGGCAAGAAGCTGGGGCTGGTCCTCTCCTCGTACCCGACCAAGCACGCGCGCGTCGGCAACGCCGTCGGCCTCGACACCCCGGCCTCGGCGGTCGCGCTGCTGCGCGCGCTGCGCGGCGCGGGCTACCGCGTCGACGGGTTCCCCGAGGACGGCGACGAGCTCGTGCACCGGCTCATCGCCGCCGGCGGGCACGACGTGGAGTGGCTGACGGAGGAGCAGCTCGCCGCCAACCCCGTGAGGGTGCCCCTCAGGCAGTACGAGGAGTGGTTCGCCGCCCTGCCCGCGCCGCTGCGCGAGGCCGTCGTCGCGGCGTGGGGCGAGCCGCCCGGCTCGCTCTACGTGGACGGCGACGACATCGTCCTCGCCGCGCAGGTGTACGGCGACGTGGTCCTGCTCGTGCAACCGCCCCGGGGCTTCGGCGAGAACCCGGTCGCGATCTACCACGACCCCGACCTGCCGCCGTCGCACCACTACCTCGCGGCGTACCGGTGGCTCGACGCCTCCTTCGGCGCCGACGCGGTGGTGCACCTCGGCAAGCACGGCACGCTGGAGTGGCTGCCGGGCAAGGGCCTCGGGCTGTCCGCGGAGTGCGCGCCCGACGCGGTGCTGGGCGACCTGCCGCTGGTCTACCCGTTCATCGTCAACGACCCGGGCGAGGGCACGCAGGCCAAGCGCCGCGGGCACGCCGTCGTCGTCGACCACCTCGTCCCGCCGATGGCCCGGGCGGACTCGTACGGCGACATGGCCCGCCTCGAGCAGCTCCTCGACGAGTACGCCACCGTCCAGGCGCTCGACCCGGACAAGGTGCCCACGCTGCGGGCGCAGATCTGGACGCTCATCCAGGCCGCCCAGCTGCACCACGACCTCCACCAGGAGGAGATGCCCGGCGAGGACGAGTTCGACGACTTCGTCCTGCACGTCGACGGCTACCTGTGCGAGGTCAAGGACGTCCTCATCCGCGACGGGCTGCACGTGCTCGGCGCGGCCCCGCAGGACGAGGCGCAGGACAACCTCGTGCTGTCGGTGCTGCGGTCCTCCCAGGTCTGGGGCGGCCGCCACGGCGCGCTGCCCGGCATCAGGACAGCGCTTGCCGAGCACCACGGCCTCTCCGAGGCCGACCTGCTCGCGGAGCCGGGCGCCCTCGTGGCCGTGCCCGACGCGCTGCGGCACGGCGACGAGGACGCCGGGCGGGTCCGCGCGTCCGCCGCCGTCGACCGCCTCGACGACCAGGCGCTCGAGCTGGTGGCGCTGCTGCGCCACGACCGCGACCCCGAGGCCGTGGTGCGCAAGGTGCTGGGGGCGGACGTCCCGGCGGTGGAGGCGGTGCTGCGGTTCGCCGTCGAGGAGCTCGTGCCGCGGCTGGACCGCACGACCGACGAGGTCGCCAACGTGCTGCGCGCCCTCGAGGGCCGCTTCGTCGAGGCGGGGCCGTCGGGCTCGCCCACGCGCGGCCTGGTCAACGTGCTGCCGACGGGCCGCAACTTCTACTCGGTCGACCCGAAGGCGATCCCGTCGCGCAACGCCTGGGACGTCGGCGTCGCGCTGGCCGACTCGCTCGTCGCCCGGCACCTCGCCGACACCGGCGAGCACCCGCGCTCGGTCGGCCTCACCGTCTGGGGCACGTCCGCGATGCGCACGCAGGGCGACGACATCGCCGAGGTGCTGGCGCTGCTCGGCTGCCGCCCGACGTGGGACGACGCCTCGCGGCGCGTCACCGGCTTCGAGGTCGTGCCCCTCGCCGAGCTCGGCCGGCCGCGCATCGACGTGACCGTGCGGATCTCGGGCTTCTTCCGCGACGCCTTCCCGCACGTCGTCGCGCTCATCGACGACGCGGTGCGCGCCGTGGCCGAGCTCGACGAGGCGCCGGAGGACAACTACCTCAAGGCGCACGCCGACGAGGACAGCGCCGCGCACGGCGACCGCCGCCGCGCCACGTCCCGCATCTTCGGCTCCAAGCCCGGGGCGTACGGCGCCGGGCTCCTCCCGCTCGTCGACGCCCGCAACTGGCGCACCGACGCCGACCTCGCCGAGGTGTACGCGGTCTGGGGCGGCTACGCCTACGGCCGTGGGCTCGACGGGCGCGAGGCGCGCTCCGACATGGAGAGCGCGTTCCGCCGCATCTCGGTGGCCGCGAAGAACCAGGACACCCGCGAGCACGACATCGTCGACTCCGACGACTACTTCCAGTACCACGGCGGCATGGTCGCCACGGTGCGCCACCTCACCGGCCGCTCGCCCGCCGCGTACGTCGGCGACTCCGCGGTGCCCTCGGCGGTGCGGACCCGCACGCTGGGGGAGGAGACGCACCGGGTCTTCCGCGCGCGCGTGGTCAACCCCAAGTGGGTGTCGGCCATGCAGCGCCACGGGTACAAGGGCGCCTTCGAGATGGCCGCCACCGTCGACTACCTCTTCGGCTACGACGCCACCGCCGGCGTCGTCGACGACTGGATGTACGAGCAGCTCGCCCGGTCGTACGTCCTCGACGAGCAGGTCGGCGAGTTCATGCGCCGCTCCAACCCCTGGGCGCTGCGCGGCATCGCCGAGCGCCTCCTGGAGGCCGCCGACCGCGGGCTCTGGGCGGAGCCCGACGCCGCGACCCTCGAGGCGCTGCAGCAGGTCTACCTCGAGCTGGAGGGCGACCTCGAGGGCTGACCCCGCCCCACCGGCGCCACCCTGCACCTCCCCGGCCGCGATCATGCAGCCCCCCGGCCGCGATCATCCAGGACCCCGACCGTGATCATGCAGCTCCCCGGCCGTGATCACGCACGACCCCGGCGGCGATCATGCAGCTCCCCGCCCGTGGACGTGCACGACCCCGGCGGCGAGCATGCAGCTGCACGGGCGCGAGCCTGCGGCCGCGCGGCCGGGACACGCAGCCCCGGGGCGGCGCGCCGCCCAGGAGCGCCCCCGGTCAGGCCCGCGGCCGGGGCGGGCGGAGCCGCGGGGCCCGGGGCCGGTCGACGACCTCCGCCCACAGGTCGGCGTACGCCCGCGCCATGGCCTGCGCGGTGTAGAGCGAGCGGGCGCGCTCCCGCGCGGCGGCCCCGAGCCGGTCGCGCAGCCCGCGGTCGTCGCGCAGGGCGGTGAGGGCGCCGGCGAGCCCCGCGGCGTCGTCGGGGCGTACGAGGAGCCCGGCCCGCCCGCCGTCGAGCGCCTCCTCGGCGCCGCCGACGCTCGACGCGATGCAGGGCAGTCCCGCGGACATCGCCTCCACGAGCGAGAGCGAGAAGCCCTCGGTGCGCGAGGGCAGCACGAAGGCGTCGAGACCGCCGAGGGCCTCCTCGCGGTCGTCGGTCCAGGGCGCCCAGCGCACGCGGTCGGCCACGCCGAGCCGCCCGGCCAGGGCGGCCAGGTCCGACCCCGCGCCGCCGCTGCCGTGCACCACGAGCCGCACCCCCGGCACGTCGGCGAGCGCGTGCAGCGCGACGTCGAAGCCCTTCATCGGGTCGAGGCGGCCGAGCGAGCCGACGACGAGGTCCGCGTCGGCGGGCCGTACCGGGACGTCGACGGGCGGCACCCCGTTGGGCACCGAGCGCACGCTGCCGCGACCGAGCGCGTAGAAGTCCTCGATGCGGCGGGCGCTGACCCGGCCCACGGCGACCGCGGCGTCCGCGCGCAGCGTCAGGGCGCGCGTGCGCCACAGCTCGTGCGCCGCGGTCGTGCGCAGCGGCAGCTGGTCGACGGTGACGACGCGGGCCGCGGGCAGCGCGAGCGCCGCGGCGACCGCGGTGGCCGAGGACCAGGGGACGTAGCGGTTGACGTGCACCACGTCCGGCCCGAGCCGGCGCAGCCCCGCCGCGGTCGCCGCCGGCCCGGCGCCGAGCACGACGGGCTCCGCGCGCCCCCCGGCGAGCCGCTCCACCGTCCCGCGGTGCACGCCGGCGACGACGAGGTCGAGGCCGGCCGGCGCGGCGCCCACGAGGTTGGCGACGCTGATCTCGGCCCCGCCGACACCCGTGGCGTCGGTCCACAGCACGACCCTCACGCGAGCTGCCCCGCGAGGTCGAGGAGGTCGCGGGCGACGAGGTCCGGCAGCGTCGCGTGCGAGGGGTACGGCGTCCCGGCGCGGTCGAGCCAGGCGGTCCGCAGGCCGGCCCGGGCCGCGCCGTCGACGTCCCAGGGGTGCACGGCGACGAGGAGCAGGTCCTGCGGTGCGAGGCGCGTCGCGCGCGCCGCGTGCTCGTACGCGCGCCGGTCCGGCTTCCACGCCCCGGCGTCCTCGACGCTGAGCAGGAGGTCGACGTGCGGGCGGGCGGCGCCCCGGCGCAGCAGCGCGTCCGTCGTCGCGACCGCGCCGTTCGTCAGCGTCACCACGCGCAGCCCGGCGGCCGCCAGCGCCTGCAGGCCCTCGGGGACGTCGGCGCGCACCGGCAGCGTGCCCAGCGCGTCGAGGACCCGCTGCCCGGCGCCGTCGAGGTCCTCGACCCCCGCCGCCGCCAGGAGCGGGCGCAGCGCGCCCGCGGCCACCTCGACGAAGGGCCTCGGAGCGCCCGCCAGCGAGAGCCCGAAGCCGTCCCGCAGGACCGACGCGAACCACAGCGGCGCCAGGTGCGCCGGCGCGCCCTCCTCCTCGAACGCGGGGCCGAGCGGCGCGAGGTCGGACAGCGTCTCGTTGACGTCGAGGACGACGGCGCGCGGCCGGGTGGCGAGGGGCACGGGACCTCCGGTGGGGGAGCGGGCTGCGGCAGTCTGCTCCCCGGGAGCGGGCGCGGCCACACGCGGCCCCGCCTCACCCCCGACCCGGCTCCTGCTCCCGCCCCGCCTGCTGCGGCTGCAGGAAGTACGCGCCAAGGGCCGCCGCCAGCGTCGCGAAGACGGCCACCGAGTAGACCGCGAGGACCACCTCGAGCACCTGGGCGAAGCCGTCGTCCGCCGCGAGCTCCGCCCCGGTGACGGTGGCGAGCGCCGCGTCGTGCAGGGCCGGGCCGTAGTCGTCGTACGAGCCGAGGACGAGCAGCAGCTGGCTGGACGCCAGCACGACGACGACGGTGACCACGGCGAGCCACCCCACCCGGCTCGACAGCAGCCGACCCGCCGACCGCGAGCCGCGCACCGCCGCCGAGAGCACGCTGCCCACCCGCGCGGCGCGCAGCAGCGTCAGCGCCCGGGCGAAGCGCAGGAAGGGGACCGCGAGGAAGACCACCTGCCACCAGTTGCGCGACCAGAAGCGCCGCTGGTCCCGGGCGAGGTACGCGCGCAGCGCGAGCTCGGCCACGAACACCGACCACAGCAGCCAGCCGACCACGGTGAGCGCGCGCACGACCCGGGGGTCCTCGGCGAGCGACTGGCCGAGCACCACGAGCACGAACACCACGCCGAGCGCGCCCATCGGCTTGTCGAGCCGCGCGGCGACCGCCTCGGCGGTCGAGGCGTCGCGGGGCAGGGCGCTGCTGCGGCTCACCCCCGCCGACTACCCGCCGCCGGGGCCCGGCTAGCCCCCCGTGCGCAGCGGGGTGAGCAGCGCGGGCGGGACCGTGAGCAGGCCCTGCGCGGTGCGGACCCGGTAGCGCGAGCGCCCGCGCGACTCGACGACCCCGACCTGCCCGGCGAAGCGGCCGGTCCCCCCGAGCCGTACCCGCGTGCCCGGGGCGACCGGCGGCGCCAGCAGCGCCTGCACCGCCGGCTGGCCGGGCCCTCCGCCCAGCACGGCGTCGAGCTCGAGCTGCTCGCGGGCGGCGGGGTGCCGCGGGGCGAGCGTGACGAGGTCCGCGACGTAGCGGGGGTGCATGCGCACGGCGACCCCGCGCCACGTCCAGGACAGCAGCGCGGTGCGCGACCCGCAGCGCCCGCAGCCGACGACGCGCTCCGGGCGCCGGTGCCGCGTGGCCTCGTGCCCGTGCGCGCAGCGGCCGACGAAGTCGCCGGCGACGACCGGCGCGTCCTCCGGCAGGCAGCGCTCGCCCGTGGAGCCGAGGGCCCGCGCCCGCGCCCGCCACACCGCGTCGTGCCCGTGCTCGGGGCCGACGAGCGCGTGGGCCAGCTCGTGCAGCACGGTCTCGCGCACCTCCGCGGGCCCGTGCAGCTCCGTGAGGTGCCGGCTCAGGCTGATGAGCCGCCGCCCGTGGTGGCAGGCGCCAGCACGGCGCCGCGCTCCGTCGAGCCCGACCTCCCAGTCGTGCAGCCCGTGCGAGTCCAGCAGCTCGCGGGCCGTCCCCAGCGCGGCGCGCAGGTCCACGTACGTCCCCCTCGTCTCGTCGTGAGGCCCGCGACGCTAGGCGCCGGCGCCGACAGGGAGCGCGCCGGACGAGGCGTACGGGTGCCTCACGAGGCCAGGGAGCCTCGCGAGGCACCCGTACGGGTGCTCCGCGTGGTCGACAGGGCCGGCAGCGCGCCGCTCAGAGGTCCTTCGCGAAGCACAGCGAGGACTCGTGGCAGGCGTAGTAGCCGAAGCGGGGGATCGGCGCGTAGCCGCTGGTCCCGTAGAGCCGCAGCGCCTCGGGCTGCTGGTCGCCGGTCTCGAGGCGCAGGCGGGTGAGGCCGGCGGCGCGGGCCGCGTCCTCGAGCGCCGCGAGGACGATGCGGGACAGGCCCCTGCCGCGGTGGGCCGCGACGACGTACATCCGCTTGATCTCGCCGAGGCCCGGCTCGACGATGCGCCAGCCGCCGCAGCCGACGGGCTCGTCGCCGTCCCAGGCGACGAGGAACGTGCCCCGCGGGGGCGCGAACTCGGCGGGGTCGACGGGGGTCTCGTCGGGGCCGCCGTAGCGGACGACGAACTCCTGCTGGAGCTCGGCGACGAGGCGGGCCGCGACCGGGTCGTCGTAGCGCGCCGGGCGCAGGTCGAGGACGGGCGTGGGCACGGTCCCAGGCTACGCGGGCGCCGCCGCGGCCCCGTCCCCCGCCGTCGCGGCGTCCCCGCCCTCGCCGGGGGCCCCCGCGTCGTCGCGGGCGCCGCCCGCCGCGTCGAGCGCGCCGAGGAAGTCCGAGGCCCACCGCGACACGTCGTGCTCGCGCACCCGCTTGCGCATGGTCCGCATCCGCCGGCGCTGCTCGCGCTCGCCCGACTCGACCGCGCGCACGATCGTGTCCTTGACGCCCTGGATGTCGTGGGGGTTGATGAGGAACGCCCCGCCGAGCTCGTCGGCGGCGCCGGTGAACTCGCTGAGGACCAGCGCGCCGGTCTCGTCGTGCCGGCAGGCCACGAACTCCTTGGCCACGAGGTTCATGCCGTCGCGCAGGGAGGTGACGAGCATGACGTCCGCGGCGAGGTAGAGCGCGGCCATCTCCTCCTTCGGGTACGAGTGGTGCAGGTAGTGCACGGGCTGGTGGCCGAGCTCGCCGTGGTCGCCGTTGATGCGCCCCACGGTCGCCTCGACCTCGTCGCGCAGCGCCTGGTACTGCTCCACCCGCTCGCGGCTCGGGCTCGCCACCTGCACGAGCACGGTGTCGTGCACGTCGAGGCGGCCGTCGTCGAGGAGCTCGCCGAAGGCCTTGAGCCGGTGGAGGATCCCCTTGGTGTAGTCGAGCCGGTCGACGCCGAGGAGCAGGTGCCGCGGGTCGCCGAGGGCCTCGCGGATCTCCTTCGCGCGGGCCTGCACGTCGTCCCGGCGGGCGAGGTCGCCGAAGCCCGGCGTGTCGATGGAGATGGGGAACGCCCGCGCAGTGACCGTCCGGTCCCCGGCCCGCACCGTCGAGCCCGAGGTGCGCAGGCCGGCGGCCCGCCGGCACGCCCGCAGGAAGTTGGCCGCGTCGGCGCCGCGCTGGAAGCCCAGCAGGTCCGCCCCGAGCAGCCCCTCCACGACCTGCCGCCGCCACGGCAGCTGGGCGAAGATCTCGTACCCGGGGAACGGGATGTGGTCGAAGAAGCCGATGCGCAGGTCCGGCCGGATCTCCCGCAGCATCCCGGGCACGAGCTGCAGCTGGTAGTCGTGCACCCACACCGTGGCGCCCTGCGACGCCTGGCGGGCGGCGGCCTCGGCGAAGCGCCGGTTCACCTGCACGTAGACGTCCCACCAGCGGCGGTGGAACACCGGCGGCGCGATGACGTCGTGGTAGAGCGGCCACAGCGTGGCGTTGCTGAACCCCTCGTAGTACTCCGCGACCTCGCCCTCCGAGAGCGGGACGCCCACGAGGTGCATGTCGTGCTCGTCGAACGGCTCCGGGGCGTCGCCCGGCGCGCCCGACCAGCCGACCCACGCGCCGTCGGTGCGGCGCATGAACGGCTCGAGCGCGGCGACCAGCCCGCCGGGGCTGCTGCGCCAGGACACGGAGCCGTCGGGCTCCTCCACGCGGTCGACCGGCAGGCGGTTCGAGACCACGACGACGTCGTACTCGCCGGGCTCGGGTCGGTCGGGGTCGCTCACGTCGTACCAGCTCCTGGCTCGGGGGGCGGGGCCGATCCTGGCACAGCCCTCCTGGCGCCCCGCGGGCTAACGTGCCCAGGGTGCTGCTGGAGATGCGCGGGGCGAGCCGCTCGTACGGCCCCCGCACCGCCCTGCACCCCGTCGACCTGCGGCTCGGGGACGGCGAGTGCGTCGCCCTCATGGGCGACAACGGCTCGGGCAAGTCCACGCTGCTGCGCCTGGCCACCGGGCGCGACGCCCCCACGGCGGGGGAGGTCCTGCTCGACGGCGCGCCGGTGGACGAGGACGACCCCGTCGTGCGGGCGCGGGTCGCGGTCGTCGCCGACGCGCCCGCCTTCTGGCCCGACCTCACGGTCCGCGAGCACCTCGAGCTCGTCGCGGCGGCGCACGGGGTCGGGGAGGACGCCGCGGCCTGGGTCGACTGGGCGCTGGAGGACCGCCGGGTCGCCGACCACGCCGACGCCCGGCCGGCGCACCTGTCCTCCGGGCAGGTGCAGGCCGTGCTGCTGGCCGCCGCGCTCGTGCGGCCCCGCGACCTGCTCGTGCTCGACGAGCCCGAGCAGCGCCTCGACCCCGGCGCGCGCGAGCGGCTCGGGGACCGCGTCCGGGCCGAGGCGGCGGGGGGCGTGGGCGTGCTCCTGGCCACGCACCACGCCGAGCTGGCCCGCGCCGTCGCCGACCGCGTCCTGGTCCTCGCCGACGGCCGGGTCGTGGCCGACGGCCCGCCGCACGCGGTGCTGCCCGGGTGAGCGCACGCCCGGACGACGACGTCCTGCCCGGCCGCGACGACCCGTGGTGGGACGAGGTCACGCAGGACGCCCTGGCCCGGCTGGCCGTGCTGCGCCGCGCCGGGCTGCGGCGCCGGCGGCGCGAGACGGCGTACGTCCTCTACGTCGTCCTGCTCTTCGGGCTCTTCTACGCCGTGCCGTACGCCTCCGCCGCCGTGCGGGTGTCCGACGGCCCGCGCGAGCCGTGGGCCTCGTGGCTCGCCGCCGGCGCCCCCGCCGGCGCGACGGCCCTGGCCCTGGGCGCCCTCGTCCTCGCCGCGGCCGACGGGCGCTGGCGCGGGCCCGTGCTGCTCGACGCGGCGTCGGCCCACTGGCTGCTCCCGACCGCGGTGCGCCGCGGCGCGCTCCTGCGCCCCCGCTGGCGCCTGGCGGTGGCCCTGTACGCCGCCCTGGGCGCCGCGCTCGCCGCGGCCGCGGCCTTCGTGCTGCGCGTGGTCTGCGTGGGGGCGCTCGGCTGGACCCTGCTGCCCGCGGCCGGCGCCGGTGCGGCGCTGGGCGCGCTGGCCGCCGCCGCCGGCCTCGCCGCGCAGCGCGACCGGGTGCCGCCCGCGGCGCTGCGGCTGCGCTGGGTCGCCGTCGCCCTGGGCGGCCTCGCCGCGGCGACGGCCGCCGGCTCCGTGCCCGGGCCCGTCGGCGCCGTGCTGCTGTGGTCGGGGCCCTGGGGGTGGGCCGCGCAGCCGCTCGTGCTCAGCGCCGGGGCGGGGGTCCCCGGCTGGCCGCTGGGCCTCGCGCTGCTCGCGGCCGCCGCGGCGGCAGCGGCCGTCCTCGGGGACCGGGCCGCCGGGGGCGTGCCGTCGGCGGCCCTGCGCCGGCGGGCCCGCGCGGTCGACGACGTCGTCGCCGCCGCGACGGTGCTCGACCTGCGCCTGGCGCGCCAGCTCACGCGCACCGCGGACGGGGTGCCGGCCCGCCGGCTGCCGGCGCCGCCGCGGCGCGCCCGGCTCGCGGTCGCGTGGCGGACCCTCGTCGGCTGGCGCCGCGACCCGGCGCGCCCGGCCTGGGCGGCCGTGCTGCTCGCGACGGCCCTGGGCCTCGTCGAGGTCTCCTCCGCCGCGACGGGCGCCGCGCGCGCCGTCCTGCTGCTGGGGGCGCTGCTCGCCGGCTACGGCGCCGCCGCGCAGCTCGTGGAGGGCGCGCGCCTGGAGGCCGACGACACCACCCGCTCCCGCGTGCTGCCGCTGCGGTTCCGGACCCTCGTGCTGCGCCACGGCGAGGTGCCCGCCCTCGCGCTCACCGCCGGCGGCGCCCTGGCCGCCGGGGTCCTCACGGCCCTGGGCGGCGCCGCCCAGGGCGCCTGGCTGCTCGTCCTCGGCCTGCCCGCGCTCGTCCTCGCGGCGCTCGTCTCCGCCTGCCGCGGGCCGGTGCCCCCGCACCTCTTCCTGGGGCCGGACACCGGCGCGGGCAGCGTCGGGCCGCTGCGCGTCCTGGCCTGGACGTGGCGCGCCCCGCTCGCGGCGCTGGCCGGGCTCGCGCCGGTCCTGCTGGTCCCGCAGCTGGTCGCGGCCCCGGTACCGGTGCCGGCGGTGCTCGGGTGGGCCGCCGCCGTGACGGCGGCGCTCGGCTGGTGGGCGCGCCAGCAGGCCGGGGCCCACCACCGCGCGTGAGGCGCCGCGCCGCTGCTTTGACCGGTGCTCGCCCAGGGCGCAGGATGGCCCCTGCACTGCGACGGCAGTGGAGGAAGCCGGTGCGAGTCCGGCGCGGTCCCGCCACTGTCACCGGGGAGCCCGACCCCGCGCACGGCCACTGCCGCACCGCGGCGGGAAGGCCGGGGGAGGGCGCCGATCCGGGAGCCAGGAGACTCCCGCCGTCGCGCCGACCTGCTCCGGGCGCGGACCCGGGGGAAGGACCCGCATGACCTGCGCACGCCCGCCCGCGGCCACCACCCGGCCCGCCCCGTGACGTACCCGTTCTCCGCCGTCGTCGGCATGGACGACCTGCGCCTCGCCCTCGTCCTCAACGCGGTGTCGCCCGCGGTGGGAGGGGTGCTCGTGCGGGGCGAGAAGGGCACGGCCAAGTCGACGACCGTGCGCGCGCTCGCCGCCGTCCTGCCGCCCGTCGCCGTCGTCGAGGGCTGCCGCTTCTCCTGCGACCCCGCCGCGCCCGACCCGGCCTGCCCCGACGGCCCGCACCCGGCCGGCGCGCCCGCCGCCACCCGCCCGGCCCGGCTCGTCGAGCTGCCCGTCGGCGCCAGCGAGGACCGCCTCGTCGGCTCCCTCGACCTCGAGCGGGCCCTCGGCGAGGGCGTCGCGGCGTACGAGCCCGGCCTGCTCGCCGCCGCCCACCGCGGCGTCCTCTACGTCGACGAGGTCAACCTCCTGCAGGACCATCTCGTCGACCTGCTGCTCGACGCAGCGGCCCTCGGGACCTCGTACGTCGAGCGCGAGGGCGTCTCGGTCCGCCACGCCGCGCGCTTCCTCCTCGTCGGCACCATGAACCCGGAGGAGGGCGAGCTGCGCCCGCAGCTGCTCGACCGGTTCGGCCTCACGGTCGAGGTCGCGGCGCCGCGCGAGACCGGCCTGCGCGCCGAGGTGGTGCGCCGCCGCCTCGCCCACGACGACGACCCCGCCGCGTTCACCGGGCGGTTCGCCGAGGAGGAGCGCGCGCTCGCCGGGCGCATCGCCGAGGCGCGGCGCCGGCTGCCCGGGGTCCTCCTGTCCGACGCCGCGCTGCGCCAGGTCGCGGCCGTGTGCGCCTCCTTCGACGTGGACGGGCTGCGCGCGGACCTCGTCACCGCCCGCGCCGCCCTGGCGCACGCCGCCTGGCGCGGCGGGGTCGAGGTGACGGCGGAGGACGTACGGGTCGCCGCCCGGCTCGCCCTGCCGCACCGGCGCCGCCGCAACCCGTTCGACGCCCCCGGGCTCGACGAGGACCAGCTCGAGCAGGCGCTCGCCGACGGGGCGCCCGAGGACGGCCCGGAGGACCCGACCGACCCCGACGGCGGCCCCGACGGCGGCCCCGACGGCGGCCCCGACGGCGGTCCCGACGGCGGCGGTCCCGGTCCCGAGGGCCCCGGTCCCGAGGGCGGCGTCCCCGAGGCGGGCGTCCCCGAGGCCGGCGGCCCGGCGGGCGCGCAGAGCGCCCCGCCCCCCGGCGGCGACCACGCCCCCCGCCGCGAGCCGGTCACGGCGCAGGCGGGGGAGGCGTACCGCGTCCGCCGGCTCGAGGCCCGCGGCCTGGGCAGCGGGCCCGCCGGGCGCCGCTCGCGCGCGCTCGGCGACACCGGCGCGCTGGTGGGCAGCCGGCGCCCGCGGGGCCGGGCCCGCGGCATCCACCTGCCCGCGACGGTGCTGGCCGCGGCCCCGCACCAGCGCGCCCGCGGGCGGGCCGACGGCGGCCGGCTGCGGCTGCGCGGCGAGGACCTGCGCGAGGCCCGGCGGGTCGGGCGCGAGGGCAACCTCGTGCTCTTCGTCGTCGACGCCAGCGGCTCGATGGCCGCCCGCTCGCGCATGACCGCGGTCAAGGGCGCGGTGCTGAGCCTGCTGCTCGACGCGTACCAGCGGCGCGACAAGGTGGGGCTGGTGACGTTCCGCGGGGACGGGGCCGAGGTGGCGCTGCCGCCGACCTCGTCGGTGGACGCGGCCGCGGCCCGCCTCGGCGCCCTGCCGACCGGCGGTCGCACCCCGGTGGCGGCGGGCCTGCTGCGCGCCCACGAGGTGCTGCGGGTCGAGCGGCTGCGCGACCCGCGCCGGCGCCCCCTGCTCGTGCTGGTCACCGACGGGCGCGCGACGAGCGGCGGGGTGCCGGCCGCCCACCGCGCCGCCGGGCTGCTCGCCGCGACCGGCACGAGCGCGGTCGTCGTCGACTGCGAGTCCGGCCCGGTCCGCCTCGGCATGGCCGGCGACCTCGCGGCGGTGCTGGAGGCGGACCTCGTACGCCTCGAGGAGCTCGGCGCCGACGCCCTCGCCGCCACCGTCCGCGCGACCACGACGAGGCCGACGGGCCCGACGACCCCGAGGAGGGCCGCCTGATGCCGCAGGGCCAGCCGAGCACCGTCCCCGACGACGGCCTCACGACCCGCCAGCGGCGCAACCGCCCGCTCGTGGTCGTCCACACCGGCGAGATGAAGGGCAAGTCGACCGCCGCCTTCGGCCTCGCGCTGCGCGCGTGGAACCAGGGCTGGCCGGTCGGGGTGTTCCAGTTCGTCAAGAGCGCCAAGTGGAAGGTCGGCGAGGAGTCCGCGCTGCGGGCGCTGGGGCGCGTGCACGAGCAGACCGGCGAGGGCGCCCCGGTCACCTGGCACAAGATGGGCGAGGGCTGGTCCTGGATCCAGCGCCCGGGCACCGAGTCCGACCACGCCGCGGACGCCCGCGAGGGCTGGGAGCAGGTCAAGCGCGACCTCGCCGCGCAGACCTACCGGTTCTACGTGCTCGACGAGTTCACCTACCCGATGAAGTGGGGCTGGGTCGACGTCGACGACGTCGTCGCCACCCTCGCCTCCCGTCCCGGGCAGCAGCACGTCGTCATCACCGGCCGCGGCGCGGACCCGCGGCTCGTGGACGCCGCGGACCTCGTGGTCGAGATGACGAAGGTCAAGCACCCGATGGACGCGGGCCAGAAGGGCCAGCGGGGGATCGAGTGGTGAGCCTGCCCCGCGTCGTCGTCGCCGCGCCCGCGAGCGGGCACGGCAAGACGAGCGTGGCCACCGGCCTGCTGCGCGCCCTCGCGCAGCGGGGGCTGGCGGTGTCGCCGCACAAGGTCGGCCCCGACTACATCGACCCCGGCTACCACGCGCTCGCCGCGGGCCGGCCCGGGCGCAACCTCGACCCGTGGCTCGTGGGGGAGGAGCGCATCGCGCCGCTGCTCCTGCACGGGGCCGCCGGCGCGGACGTCGCGGTCGTCGAGGGCGTCATGGGCCTGCACGACGGCGCCGCCGGCCACGGGGCCTTCGCCTCGACGGCGCACGTCGCCGGGCTGCTGCGCGCCCCCGTCCTGCTCGTCGTCGACGCCGCGGCGCAGGGCCGCAGCGTCGCAGCCCTGGTGCACGGCTTCACCACGTACGACACCTCGGTGCGCGTGGGCGGCGTCGTCCTCAACCGGGTGGGGTCGGACCGGCACGAGCGGATCCTGCGCGAGGCGCTCGAGGACACCGGCGTGCCGGTGCTCGGCGTCCTGCGCCGGCACGACGCCCTCGCCACCCCGTCGCGCCACCTCGGGCTCGTCCCGGCCGCCGAGCGCTCGGCCGAGGCCCTGGCGACCGTGCGGGCCCTCGGCGAGGTCGTCGCCGCGTCGCTCGACCTCGACGCCGTGCTCGCCCTCGCCCGCTCCGCCCCCGACCTGCCCGGGCCCGCCTGGGACCCGTACGACGCCCTCGCCGCCGCACCGTCCGCGCACGATGACCGCGAGGACCTCGGCCGTGCTCGTGCGGAGCCGGTGGTCGCGGTGGCGGCCGGCCCGGCCTTCACGTTCTCGTACGCCGAGACCGCCGAGCTGCTGCACGCCGCCGGCGCCCGCGTCGTCACGGTCGACCCGCTGGCCGACGAGCGGCTGCCAGAGGGCGCGGCGGGCCTGGTCATCGGCGGCGGCTTCCCCGAGGTCTACGGGCAAGCGCTGTCCGACAACGCCGGGCTCCGGGCCGACGTCGCGCGGCTGGCCGCCTCCGGGGCGCCGGTCGCCGCCGAGTGCGCCGGCCTGCTCTACCTCGCCGACGACCTCGACGGCCTGCCGATGTGCGGCGTCCTCGGCACCAGCGCGCGGATGACCCCGCGCCTCACCCTGGGCTACCGCGAGGCGGTGGCCGGCGTGCCGAGCGTGCTGGCCGACGTCGGCACCCGGGTCCGTGGCCACGAGTTCCACCGCACCGCCGTCGACCCGGCGAGCCCCGAGCCCGCCTGGGCCTGGCGCGGCGGCACCGACGGCTTCGTGCGGGGCGGCGTCCACGCCTCGTACCTCCACCTGCACTGGGCCGGCCGGCCCGAGATGGCGGCCCGCTTCGTCGCGGCCGCGGCCCGCACGGCGGTGCCGGCATGAGCACCCTCGTCGGGGTGGGCACCGGCCCGGGCGACCCCGAGCTCGTGACCGTGAGGGCCGTCCGCGTCCTGCGGGAGGCGGACCTCGTCGTCGTCCCGGTCATGGGCGACGACGTCACCGGCCGCGCCGAGGCGACGGTCCGCGCGCACGTCGACCACGACCGCGTGCAGCGCTGCGTCTTCGCCCTCGACGACCGGGGCGGGGTGACGCCGCGGCGCGCGGCCGCGTGGGACGCGGCGGCCGACACGGTGGCACGCGCTTTCCACGACGGCGCCCGGACCGTCGCGTTCGCCACGATCGGCGACCCCAACGTCTACTCGACGTTCGCCTACCTCGCGGCGTCGGTGCGCGGGCGGGTCGAGGACCTCGTCGTCGAGACGGTCCCCGGCATCACGGCGATGCAGGACCTCGCGGCGCGCAGCGGCACCGTGCTCTGCGAGGGCACCGAGTCGCTCGCGCTCATGCCCATCACGGCGGGCGTCGGCGCCTTCGAGGAGGCGCTGCGGCGCTTCGACACCGTGGTGGCGTACAAGGGCGGCCGGCACCTGCCGGAGCTGCTCGAGGTGCTGCGACGCACCGGGAGGCTCGACGGCGCAGTGCACGGCGCGGCGCTCGGGCTGCCCGAGGAGGACGTGCGGCCGGCGGCGGAGGTGGACGGCCCCGCGCCGTACCTCTCCACCCTGGTCGTCCCGGCACGGCGCACGACGAGGGGCGGGAAGCTGTGAGCACCACCAGGGGCAAGGTCACCTTCGTGGGGGCGGGCCCCGGCGCGGCCGACCTGCTGACCTTCCGCGCCGCGCGCGCGATCGCCGAGGCCGACGTCGTGGTCTGGGCGGCGAGCCTGGTCCACGAGGACGTCCTGCAGCACGTGCGCGAGGGCGCCGAGGTCGTCGACTCCGCGCAGCTGCCGATGGAGGGCGTGCTGCCGCTCTACGAGCGCGCGGCCGCGGAGGGCCTGCGCGTGGCCCGCATCCACTCCGGCGACCCGGCGCTGTGGGGCGCCGTGCAGGAGCAGCTCGACCGGTGCCGCGACCTGGGCCTGGACACCGAGGTCGTCCCCGGGGTGTCCGCCTTCTCCGCCGTCGCGGCGATCGCCCAGCGCGAGCTCACGATCCCCGAGGTCGCCCAGTCGGTCATCCTCACCCGCCTCGGCGGCGGCAAGACCCCGATGCCGCCCGGCGAGGAGGTCCGCGAGCTCGCCCGCCACGGCACCACGATGGCGCTGTTCCTGTCGGCGGCGCGGTCCGGCCAGCTGCAGGAGGAGCTGCTCGAGGGCGGCTACGCCGAGGACACGCCCGTCGTCGTGGCGTACCAGGCGACCTGGCCGGACGAGCTCGTCGTCACCTGCACCGTCGGGACGCTCGAGGAGACGGTCAAGGCGCACCGGCTCTGGAAGCACACGCTCTTCCTCGTCGGCCCCGCGCTCGGCGCGGGCGGCACCCGCAGCCACCTCTACCACCCGGGGCACTTCCACGGCTTCCGCAAGGCGGACCGGGAGGCGCGCCGCCGGCTCCGGGCCGAGGGCGCCACGTGAGCGGGCCCCCCGAGCTGCCGCCGATCCGCGAGCCCGACCTCCCGCGCACCATGAAGGTGCGCCCCCGGGCGCTGCGCACCGGCTGGACCACCGGCACCTGCGCGTCCGCCGCGGCCAAGGCCGCCGCCACCGCACTGCGCGACCAGGAGCCCCAGGAGGTCGTCGAGGTCGCGCTCCCGAGCGGGCGGCGGGTCACCTTCGCGGTGGACTCCTGCACGTACGACCCCCGCCGCGCCACCGCCGTCGTCGTCAAGGACGCGGGCGACGACCCCGACGTCACCGACGGCGCCCACCTCACGGCCACCGTGACCCGCGGCGCCGGCGACGGCGTGGAGCTCGACGGCGGCGTCGGGGTCGGCGTGGTCACCAAGCCCGGGCTCGGGCTGGAGGTCGGCGGCCCGGCCATCAACGAGGTGCCGCGCCGGATGATCGTGCAGGCCGTGCGCGAGGCGCTGCCCGAGGGCGGGCTCCGGGTCGTCGTCTCGGTGCCCGAGGGCGAGGTCATGGCCCGGCGCACCACCAACGCCCGGCTCGGCATCCTCGGCGGCATCTCCGTGCTCGGCACGACCGGCGTCGTCCGCCCCTTCTCCACCGCGTCCTGGCGCGCGTCCGTCGAGCAGGCCGTGTCGGTCATGGGCGCCCAGGGCGTCGGCACCGTCGTGCTCTGCACCGGCGGGCGCACCGAGAAGGGCGCCATGGCGCTGCTGCCGCACCTGCCCGAGGTGTCCTTCGTCGAGGTGGGCGACTTCACCGGGGCGGCCCTGCGGCGCGCCCGCGAGGTCGGGGTCGGCGAGGTCGTGTTCGTCGGCATGGCCGGCAAGCTCGCGAAGCTCGCGGCGGGCGTCCTCATGACCCACTACACGCGCAGCAAGGTCGACCTCGGCCTGCTCGGCGACGTCACCCGCGCCGCCGGCGGCGACGCGGCGCTGGCGGCCGAGGTGGCGGCGGCGAACACCGGGCGGCACGCGTACGAGATCTGGGAGCGCGCCGGCCTGCTGCGCGCGGCCGGCGACGAGCTGTGCCGGCGGGTGCAGGAGGTCCTCGTGCGCGCCGCGGAGGGCGAGGTGGCGGCCGAGGTCGCGATGGTCGACTTCACCGGCCGTCGCGTGGTCGGCGCGACCCGCGCGGACTGGGCGGGCGCCGCGTGATCACCGTCGTCGGCCTCGACGGGGGCGCGCTGGCGCCCGCCGCCGCGCAGGCGCTCGCCGGCGCCGCGCTCGTCGTCGGCGGGCGCCGCCACCTCGAGGCCGTGGGGCCGGTCGCCGGGCGCACCGTCGCGATGGGCGACCTCGCGGGCGCGCTCGACGCGGTCGACGCCGAGGCCGCCGCCGGGGGCGACGTCGTGGTCCTCGCCTCCGGCGACCCCGGCTGGTTCGGCGTGCTGCGCGCCCTGCGCGCGCGGGGCCACGCGCCGGCGGTGCTGCCCGCGGTCTCGTCGGTGGCGCTCGCCTTCGCCCGCGCCGGGGTCCCCTGGGACGACGCCGTCGTCGTGAGCGCCCACGGGCGCGACCCGCGCACCGCGGTCAACGCCTGCCTGGCCGCCCGCACGGTCGCCGTGCTCACGGCGCCGGGGGCCGGCCCGGCCCTGCTCGGCGCCGCCCTGCGGGGCAGCGGCCGCTCGCTCGTCGTCGCGGAGGGCCTCGGCGGCCCGTACGAGCGCGTCACCCGCTGCACGCCCGAGGAGGCCGCGGCGCGCGACGACTGGCGCGAGCCCAACGTCGTGCTCTCCCTCGCGCCGCGGCGCACCGGCCGCCCCGGCCCCGTCGTCCTCGCCGGGCCGCCGACCGCGCCCGACGGCTGGGCGCTGCCCGAGGACGCGTACGAGCACCGCGGCGCGATGGTCACCAAGGCGGAGGTCCGCGCGCTGGCCCTGGCCCGGCTGGCCCCCCGGCTCGGGACCATGGTCTGGGACGTCGGGGCCGGCAGCGGCTCCGTGGGCGTGGAGTGCGCCCGCTTCGGCGCGGCCGTCGTCGCCGTCGAGCGCGACGCCGAGCAGTGCGCCCGCACCGCCCGCAACGCGGCGGCCCACGACGTGGACGTGCGCGTGGTGCACGGCGAGGCGCCGGAGGCGCTGGCCGGGCTGCCGGCCCCCGACGCGGTGTTCGTCGGCGGCGGGGGGCCGGAGGTGGTGGCGGCCTGCGCCGCCGCCGGCCCGCGCCGCGTCGTCGTGACCCTCGCCACGCTGGAGCGGCTCGCGCCGACGCGCGGGGCGCTGCTGGCGGGCGGGTTCTCGGTGGAGGGTGCGATGCTGCACAGCAGTCGCCTGGAGCCCCTCCCCGGCGCCGGTGGAGCATCCCGCCTCGCCGCCCTCAACCCCGTCCTCGTGCTCTGGGGAGCCCGCCCATGACGACCCGCCCGACCCGCCCGAGCGCCCCTGCGCCGGAGGTGTCCCCGTGATCGGCCTCGTCGCGCTGACGGCCGCCGGCCGCCAGGCGGCCTCGGAGCTGGCGTCGGCGTGGCCGGGACGCACGCGCCTCTACGAGGGCCCGGCCACCGAGGCCCTGCCGCGGGCCTTCGCGGAGAGCACCCGCGTCGTCGCGTTCTGCGCGACCGGGGTCGCGGTGCGCATCCTGGGCTCGCAGGTGGGCGCCAAGGACGAGGACCCCGGCGTGGTCTGCGTCGACGAGGCGCGCCAGTGGGCCGTGGCCCTCGTCGGGGGGCACGCCGGCGGGGCGAACGTGCTGGCCCGGCAGGTCAGCGCGGTCCTGGGCTGCCGCCCCGTGGTCACCACGGGCTCCGACGCCGTCGGCGTGCCCGGCCTGGACCAGCTCGGCTGGCCGGTCGAGGGCGCCGTGAGCAGGGTGGGGCGGGCGGTGCTCGACGGCGCCCCGGTGCGCCTCGAGACCGACGCGGCCTGGCCCCTGCCCGCGCTGCCCCCCAACGTCCGCGAGGACGCGCCGGGCGCCGAGCACGTCCTGCGGGTCACCGACCTCGACCTGCACGGCGACGCCGGCACCGCGCTGCTGCGCCCGCCCAGCCTCGTCGTGGGCGTCGGCAGCAGCCGGGGCGTCACCCCCGACGAGGTGGGCTCGCTCGTCGACACCGCCCTGGCCGACGCCGGGCTGAGCCCGGCGAGCGTCACGCACGTCGCGACCGTCGAGGCCAAGGCCGACGAGGAGGGCATCCTCGAGGCCGCCCGGCGGCGCGGCTGGGACGTCCTCGTGCACAGCGCCGAGGACCTCGCGCAGGTCGAGGTGCCGAACCCGTCCGAGGTGGTCCGCGGCGCGGTCGGCACCCCGAGCGTGGCCGAGGCCGCCGCCCTCCTGGGCGGCGGCGAGCTGGTCGTCCCCAAGCGCGCCACCTCGGCCGCGACGGTCGCCGTCGTGCGCCGCCCGCCGCGCGGGCGGCTCGCGCTCGTCGGGCTCGGGCCCGGCGCGCGCGACCTGCTCGCCCCGCGGGCGGTCGAGGAGCTGCGGCGCGCGTCGGTCGTCGTCGGGCTCGACCAGTACGTCGAGCAGGTCCGCGACCTCCTGCGCCCCGGCACCACCGTGCTCGCCTCCGGCCTCGGCCAGGAGGAGGAGCGGGCCCGCACCGCCGTGGAGCACGCCCGGGCCGGGCGGGCCGTGGCGCTGATCGGCTCGGGCGACGCCGGGATCTACGCGATGGCCTCCCCGTCGCTGGAGATCGTCGGCGAGGACGTCGACGTCGTGGGCGTCCCGGGCATCACGGCGGCGCTCGCCGCCAGCGCCCTGCTCGGGGCCCCGCTCGGGCACGACCACGCGATGGTCAGCCTCTCCGACCTGCACACGCCCTGGGACGCCATCGAGCACCGGGTCCGCGCGGTGGCCGAGGGCGACCTCGTCGTCACCTTCTACAACCCGCGCAGCCGCGACCGCGACTGGCAGCTGCCGAAGGCGCTCGCCATCCTGTCGGCCCACCGCCCGCCGACCACCCCGGTCGGCGTGGTGCGCAACGCGAGCCGCGAGGGTGAGCAGGTCCTGCTCACCACGCTGGCCGACCTCGACCCGGCGGTCGTGGACATGCTCAGCGTCGTCGTCGTCGGCAGCACGAACACCCGCCTGCACGGCGGTCGCATGGTCACCCCCCGCGGCTACCGGTGGATGCCCGCGTGAGCGCCCCCGTCGCCGTCGCCGGGTGCCAGGGCTGCGGCGCCTGCCTCCTGACCTGCCCCGAGCACGCCCTGCTGCCCGTGCCGGCCGAGGACGGCGGGCCGCTCCTCGTGCGCGAGGAGCGGTGCACCGGGTGCGGCGAGTGCGTCGAGGTCTGCCCCGTCGACGCGCTGTCCCTGGTGGGCGCGGCGTGACGCGCACCGTCCACCCGATCGAGCAGGAGTCGTACGCCATCCTCCGCGCGCGCGCCGACCTGTCCGCCCTCGCGCCGCTGTCCCGGGCCGTGGTCGAGCGGGTCGTGCACGCGAGCGCCGACCTCGACTACGTCGACGACCTCGTCCTCGACGAGCCGGCGCTGGACGCGGCGCACGCAGCGCTGCGGGCCGGGGCGCCGGTGGTCGCCGACGTCGAGATGGTCGCCGCGGGGATCACCCGTCGCGAGGTCGTGTGCCGGGTGCGCGACCCCCGCGCCGCCGACCTCGCGCGCGGCGCCGGCCTGACCCGCTCGGCCGCCGCGGTCCGCCTCGCCCTCGACGAGGTCGGGCCCGGCGCCGTCTGGGTCGTCGGCTGCGCGCCCACCGCGCTCGTGGAGCTCCTCGCGCTCGACGCCCGCCCGGCCCTCGTCGTCGGGCTGCCGGTGGGCTTCGTCGGCGCCGCCGAGTCCAAGGCCGCGCTGCGCGCGAGCGGCCTGCCCGCGGTCAGCAACGCCTCGGAGAAGGGCGGCTCCGCCGTCGCCGCCGCCGCCCTCAACGCCCTGCTCTACGCGGAGGTCCCGTGAGCACCAGCCCCCTGCCCCTGCTCGTCGTCGGCCACGGCACCCGCAGCGCCGCGGGGGTGGAGCAGTTCGCGGCCCTCGTGGCGCGGGCCGGGCGCCGGCTGGCCGCCGAGGGCGTGGACGTCGCGGGCGGCTTCATCGAGCTGGCGCCGCCACCGGTCAACGTGGCCGTCGCCGACCTGGTCGGGCGGGGCCACCGCGACGTCGTCGCCGTGCCCCTCGTGCTCGTCGCCGCGGGGCACGGCAAGGGCGACATCCCCGGGGCCATGGCCCGCGAGCAGGTGCGCCACCCGGGCCTGCGCTACCGCTACGGCCGCCCGCTCGGCCCGCACCCGGCGCTGCACGACGTGCTCACCCGCCGGGTCGACGAGGCGCTCGCGGGCGACGACCGCGACGGCACCGCCGTCGTGCTCGTCGGGCGCGGCTCGAGCGACCCGGACGCCAACGCCGAGGTCGCCAAGGTCGCGCGCCTGCAGTGGGAGGGCCGGGGCTACGCGATGGTGGAGCCGTCCTTCGTCTCGCTCGCGCACCCGTCGGTGCCGGAGGCGCTGGAGCGCGTACGCCTCCTCGGCGCCCGCCGCGTCGTCGTCGCGCCGTACTTCCTCTTCCCCGGCGTGCTGCCGGACCGGATCGTCGAGCAGTCGCGGGCCTTCGCGCAGGCCCACCCCGGCCTCGACGTGCGGGTGGCCGACGTGCTCGGCGACACCGACGACCTCGCGGGCCTCGTCGTCGAGCGCTACCGCGAGGCGCTGCTCGGCGACATCCGGATGAACTGCGACACCTGCGTCTACCGCATCGCGATGCCGGGCTTCGAGGACAAGGTCGGGCGGGCCCAGACCCCCCACGACCACCCCGACGACCCGACGCACGCGCACGGCCACCACGGGCACGGCCACGGGCACTCCCACGACCACCACGAGCACGCCCACGCCCACCCCTGACCGCCCGGCCCCCCCGCCGCGACCCTGCGCGGGGGGCGGGGGGGGCGGGGCCGGCCCGCGGCTCAGCCGCGGCGCCCGAGGCCCACCTCCGCGCCGGGGAGCGCGAGGTCGGCGACGACCGGCCGGTGGTCCGAGCCCTCGGTCGCGAGGACGGCCGCGGTGCGGGCCACGACGTCGCCGCTGTGCATGACGTAGTCGATGCGCGCCGTCGGGTCCTCCGCGGGCAGCGTGTACCCGTCCCCGACGCCCGCCTCGGCCCATGCGTCGACGAGGTCCTCGAGCAGCGCGTCGATCTCCGGCGTGCCCGGGCGCGCGTTGAGGTCGCCGACGACGACGACCGACTCGTCCGGCGTCCCGATGACCTCCTTGAGCGCGGCGACCTGGAGCAGCCGCTCCTGCTGGCTGTCGTGCTGCAGGTGCGTGCCGAAGACCCGCAGCGGCACCCCGCGGACGTTGACGAGCACCTCGAGCACGCCGCGCTGCTCGCGGCCCCCGGTCCGCGGCAGCAGGGTGTTGCGCGCCTCGAGGATCGGCCGGTCGCTGAGCACGGCGGTGCCGTACTGGCGGCGGGGCTGGCCCGGCTGCAGCGGGTCGAGGTCGAGGTTGGCGCCGTACGCGACGTGCATCCGCAGCATCCGCGCGAGCTCGGCCGCCTGGTCGCGGAACCCGCTGCGCTCGCCCCAGTGCCGGTCGACCTCCTGCAGGCCGACCACGTCCGCGCCCGTGGCACGGACCTCGCGGGCGATGCGCTCGAGGTCCAGCCGCCCGTCGACGCCGACCCCGTGGTGGATGTTGTACGACGCCACCACCACCGCGCGGTCCGGCGCCTGCGGGCCGCGCGCACCCGCCGGGTCGGCGGCCCGGGCTGCCCGGGCGCCGGGGGCGGCGGGCGCGGCGGCCGCGGGCGCCGCCAGCGGCGCGGCGAGCGCGAGCAGGGCCGCGGCGGCGGGCAGGGCGAGGAGTCGGGCGGCGCGCAGGCGCACGGGTGGCTCCCAGGGGGTCGTACGGGTGCGGACGGCCCCACCCTGGGCACCGCCGGTGACGCGCTGTGCAGCGCCGGTCGACGGGCGGGTGTCGGGACGGCGTACCCCGGGCGCGCGCGGGCGCAGGAGGGGTGGAGCGCCCGGAGCGGGGCAGGACCAGCAGCGGTGCCGCCGGGAGGGCGGGGGACGGTAGGAGGGCGCAGGTGGCGGAGCGCGCGGTGGTCACGGGCGGGGCGGGCTTCCTGGGCTCGCACCTGTGCGAGCGGCTGCTCGACGAGGGCATGGAGGTCGTCTGCCTCGACAACTTCCTCACCGGCGACCCGGGCAACGTGGCCCACCTCGCCGAGCGGGGGCCGTTCCGGCTGCTGCGCAGCGACGTCACCGACTACGTCCACGTGCCCGGCCGGGTGGACCACGTCCTGCACTTCGCGTCGCCCGCGAGCCCGGTCGACTACCTCGAGCTGCCCATCCAGACGATGAAGGTCGGCTCGGTCGGCACCCTGCACGCGCTCGGCCTGGCGATGGAGAAGGGCGCCCGGTTCGTCCTGGCCAGCACGAGCGAGGCGTACGGCGACCCGCAGGTCCACCCCCAGCCGGAGTCGTACTGGGGCCACGTCAACCCGGTCGGCCCGCGGGGGGTCTACGACGAGGCGAAGCGCTTCGCCGAGGCGCTGACCATGGCGTACCGGAGCCACCACGGCGTCGACACCGGCATCGTGCGGATCTTCAACACCCACGGGCCCCGCATGCGGCCGCACGACGGCCGGGCGGTGCCGGCGTTCGTCGGGCAGGCGCTGCGCGGCGAGCCGCTGACCGTCGCGGGCGACGGCTCGCAGACCCGCTCCATCCAGTACGTCGACGACCTCGTCGAGGGGGTCGTGCGGATGCTGCGCAGCGGGCACCCCGGCCCGGTCAACCTCGGCAACCCGCACGAGGTCACGGTGCTCGAGCTCGCCGAGACGGTCCGCGACCTCGTGGGCTCGCGGAGCACGGTGCGGTACGTCCCCCGCCCGCAGGACGACCCGGCCGTGCGCCGGCCGGACATCACCCTGGCCCGCGAGGTGCTGGGCTGGGAGCCGGTGGTCGGCCTCGAGGACGGGCTCAAGCGCACCATCGCCTGGTTCCAGCAGCTCCCGCCCGGGCAGGTCGGCTGACCCGCACGGCCCCCGCCCGGCGCGGGCCGGGTCAGGGGAGCGGGGACGCGGCCGCCGCCTCGCGCGCGCGCAGCCACAGCGGCAGCGCCGCGGGGTCGAGCGGAGGGGCGAAGAGGTAGCCCTGCAGGGTGTCGTACCCGATGCGCCGCAGCTCCTCGGCGGTCTCCTCGTCCTCCACGCCCTCGGCGACGGTGACGAGCCCGAGCCGGTGGGCGAGCTCGAGCACCGAGGTGGCGATGGCCGCGTCCGCGGGGCGGGTCAGCAGGCCCGAGACGAAGCGCGCGTCGAGCTTGAGCTCGTCGAGCGGCAGCTCGCTGAGCATGGCGAGCGAGGTGTAGCCCGTGCCGAAGTCGTCCACCGACACCGCGACGCCGAGCTCGCGCAGCTGGCCGAGGACGAGCGCGGCCCGCTCGGGGCGCCGCAGCACCGTCGTCTCGGTGATCTCCAGGCGCAGGGCGGACGGCGGCAGGCCGTGCTCGGCGAGGACGGAGCGCAGCTGCGGGACCAGCGCGCCGCCGTGGAGCACCCGGGTGCTGACGTTCACCGACACCTCGAGGTCGAGGCCCTGGTCGCGCCACGCCCGGCACTGGCGCGCGGCCTCGGCCAGCACCCAGTCGGTGAGGTCGACGATGGTGTCGGTCCGCTCGGCGAGCTCCACGAACGAGGCGGGGGACAGGAGCCCGAGCCGGGGGTGCTGCCAGCGCACGAGCGCCTCGAGCCCGCGCAGCCGGCCCGTGGCCGCCTCGCACTGCGGCTGGTAGCGCAGGCGCAGCTCCCCGCGCTCCCCGGCGCCGCGCAGCTCGGCCAGCAGGAGCATGTCGGTGGCCGAGGCGGTGTCCGGGGCGGGCTGCCAGACCTGCACGCCGAGCCCCTGCGCCTTCGCCTCGAGGACGGCCCGCTCGGCGCGGCGCAGCAGGGTCTCCGCGGTGCGCCCGTGCTGCGGGGCCAGCACGCACCCGACGCTCGTCTCGAGCGTGACGTCCACGTCGCGCACCCGGTACGGCCCCGCCACGGCCGTGCGCAGGCGCTCGGCGAGGGCGGCGGCCCACTCCGCGCCGGTGAGCCCGGTGCGCGGCAGGGCCCGCGAGGGGCGCGCGGCGAGGACGAACTCGTCGCCGGCCAGCCGGGCGACGAGCAGCGGCTCGACGGGCAGTTGCAGCAGGGCGCGCGCGACGCCGGACAGCACGTCGTCGCCGTGCCGGTGCCCGAAGGCGTCGTTGACGTCGCGGAAGCGGTCGACGGAGACGACGAGCACCGCGAGCGGGCCCGCGCCCTCGTCCTCGGTCCGGGCGAGCTCCCGCTCGAGCGCGGGCGGCAGGCCGCGGCCGTCGAGCAGGGTGGTCACCGGGTCGGTGATGAGCCCGAGCGCGCGCGCCGCGGCCACCCGCGCGGTGACCAGGGTGACCGCGCCGACGGCCGAGGTGGTGACGACGGCGAGCAGCACGGCGGTCGCCGGCGGGTGGGCGGCGCTGCCGGCGGCGGCGAGGCCGGCCACCCCCAGGGCGGCGTACGCGGCCGTGGCCCGCGGGCTGAAGAACGTGGCGGCGAAGAGGGTGGTCCAGACGAGGTACGTCCCGTACGCCGCGCCCACCGGTCCGTCCCCGCCGGTCGCGACGAGCAGGCAGGGCGACACCACGCCCGCGGTGCAGGCCACGTGGCAGGCGACCCGGCTCAGCGGGCGCGGTCGCACGGCGAGCACGAGCGTGACGAGGAGCATCGCCGCGGCCAGCCCGGCCATGACCGCGCGGGACTGGCCGAGGTCGGGCAGGGCCAGACCCAGGAGCAGGGCCGCGGCGCCGACGCCGTGGTAGAGGCGCACCACCTGCGTCGCGCTCAGCGCGAGGTCGACCGCCGCCCGGTGGCGCGCGCGCAGCGCGGGCCGGCGCGGGGCGGGGGCAGGGGTGGTCACCGTCCTGCTGTCGGCAGCGCGGGCGCCGGGCTTGAGCCGGCGCTAGGGTCCTGCGGGTGACCGGCACCCCCGCGCCGCCCGCGCTCACCGGCGGCCTGTTCGACCTGCTCGGCCTGGAGATGCCCGAGGCGTCCGGCGACCGGGTGGTCGTGCGCTGGACGGTGGGCCCCGAGCACCTGCAGCCCGTCGGGCTGCTGCACGGCGGGGTGCACTGCGCCGTGGTCGAGACGGCGGCCAGCGTCGGGGCGGCGCTGTGGCTCGGTGACCGCGGCTCGGTCGTCGGCGTGTCCAACAGCACCGACTTCTTCCGCGCGGCCCGCGAGGGCACGGCGCTGACGGCGACGGCCGCGCCCCTGCACCGCGGGCGCAGCCAGCAGGTGTGGGCGGTCGAGGTCGTCGACGAGCACGGGCGGCGGGTGGCGCGCGGGCAGGTGCGCCTGCAGAACCTCGACGGCGCGGACCGCGCCGGCTGACACCGCTCAGGTCCGTGGGGGGCCGGCCGAGACGGACGGCGTACCCGAGCGGAGGGGGGCCGGTCGTGGACGAGCGGACGTGCGAGGTGCACGACGCGGTGGGGTGCCTCGGCACGGCGATCGTCGCGACGACGACCGCGCTGGTGTGCGTCATCGGCGAGCGCGGCGAGATCGTGCTGCTCAACCCGGCGCTGGAGCGCGCCACCGGCTGGTCGACCGCCGAGGTCGCCGGCCGGCCGTTCGTCGACGTGCTCGCGGTGCCGCACGAGCGGCACCTGGCCGCCGACGCCATCGCGCGCGCCCTGGCGACCGGCGACGCGCCGCCGCAGGAGGGCGACTGGCTGGACCGCTGGGGCGGGCACCGGCGGGTGGCGATGCAGAACAGCGTCCTGCGCGACGCGCGGGGCCGCCCGCGCGCGATGGTCTGCGTCGGGGCCGACGTGTCCGCGCAGCGCGCGGCCGAGGCCCTGCTGCGCGAGCGCGCGGAGAGCGACGTCCTCACCGGCCTGCGCAACCGCGCCGCGCTGCTGCGCGCCCTCGAGGAGGGCCTGGCCTGCGGTGCCGGCGCGACGGTGCTCTTCTGCGACCTGGACGGCTTCAAGGCCGCCAACGACACGCACGGGCACCACGTCGGCGACGCGCTGCTGCGCGACGTCGCACGGCGCCTGCTCGACGCCACGACGCCCCAGGACCTGGTGGCCCGCTACGGCGGCGACGAGTTCGTGGTCCTGCGCCCCGGGGCCGACGAGGCGGGGGCCTCGGCGCTGCGGGACCGGCTCGAGGCGGCGCTCGAGCCGCCGCACGCCACGACGCACGGGCTCGTCCGGCTCGGCGCCAGCATCGGCGTCGCGATCGGGGGCGCCGGCGCCGCGGCCGAGGAGCTGCTCGCCGCCGCGGACCGGCACATGTACGGGGTGAAGACGCACCGCCGCCGGCGGGGCGATCGCCGGGCGGCCTGAAGCGTCCACCGGGGCGGGCAGGGCGCCGGCCCGCGCGGTGCGCGGGCCGGGAGGGGTGGGCAGGGGCGGGGTCGAACCGCCGACCTTCCGCTTTTCAGGCGGACGCTCGTACCAACTGAGCTACCTGCCCCGGCGGGCCGGGGCCCGTCGGCGATGCGCAGGTCCCCCTGCGATCGGGAGCGAGTGTAGCCCACGCCCCGCCGGCGCCGGCCGCGCCGTAGCCTCGAGCGCCGTGGAGCACCCGCGCCCCGGCGTCCCCGGCGTCCCCGGCGTCCCCGCCGTCCCTGGCGACCCGGACGCCGTCCGGCAGGACGTGGAGGTGCTGCACCTGCTCGTCGCGGCCCGGCACGCGTACGAGGGCCGCCCGGCCGACGGGCCGTCGGCCCCGCCGCCGCAGGACCTGGACCGGGTCGAGGTCGTCGCGGGGAAGGGGCTGCGCGGGGACCGCTACTTCGCCCGGCCCGCGCACGCGCGCGCCTCGGTGACCCTGCTCGCGGTCGAGGACCTCGAGGCCGTGGCCCGCGACCTGGGGCTGGCCGAGCCGCCCGACCCGGCCCTGCTGCGGCGCAACGTGGTGCTGCGCGGCGCCGACGTCGACGCGCTGCGCGGCCACGACGTGGAGCTCGACTGCGGCGAGGGCCCGGTGCTGCTGCGCTGCGGGCGCCCGGCGAACCCCTGCGCGTGGATGGACGTCGTGCTCGCCCCCGGCGCCTTCCGGGCGCTGCGCGGGCGCGGCGGCGTGCGGGCGGCGCCCCTCACGTCCGGAGCGCTGCGCCGCGGCCCGGCCCGGCTCCGGGTGCTCGGGGTTTCCCCGGCGGGGGCCCCGGGCACGCACCCGCGGTGAGCACCGTGCCCGCCCGCAGGGGCGACGAGGACGAGCGGGTCGACGCCGTCGAGGTCGTCGAGGTCGTCGACCTGCGCGAGCGTCCCGCCGACCTGACCGGCCTGCCCGACCTGCCCCGCGACGAGGTGACCATCACCCCGTACCGCGACGGGCCGCTCGTCGTGCGCGGGGACTTCCGGATCGTCGACCAGGACGGGGTCGAGCTCGACCCGGGGCGCGCGACGGTGGCGCTGTGCCGCTGCGGGCGCTCCGCCCTCAAGCCCTTCTGCGACGGCTCGCACAAGGCGGCGCGCTTCCGCTCCGGGGAGAGCACGCACCGCCGCGGCGCCTGAGGCTCAGGCCGCGGCGGCCGCCGCCTCCCAGGGCCCGACGAGGGCCTGCGCGAAGCGGCCCTCCACCGCGACGAGCGACGCGGCGCCGAAGAGCACGTCGGCGTAGCGCTGCGGGTCCTCGCCCACGAAGCCGCCGCACATGTCGACCGCCGCGAGCTGCTCGTGCACCGCGTCCGCCTCCACGTGCTCGTCGTAGAAGAACGTCGCGTCCTCGCCGTACCCGAGCCGGCGCAGGGCGTTGGCGAAGCGGCGGCACGGCGCGCTGGAGTCCATCTCGACGCCCGCGAGGTGCCCGAGGAGCGCGCCGCGCCAGCGCCGGTGCAGCCCGAAGTACGTGATGAGGTTGTTCGTCGCGAGGGTGGCGGGCGTGGCCAGCGGCCAGTACGCCCCGTACGTCGTGTCGAGGCCGAACGCGCGCATCGTGCGGGCGAAGAGCACGCTGTGCATCCGCTCGTAGCGCCCGCCGCCGTACTCGTCGGCCTGGATCTCGATGAGCGCGGCCTTGGCCGGTCCGGTGATCCGCGGGATGGCCCAGGTGTGCGGGTCGGCCTCGCGCAGCTGGTAGACCGAGCGTTGGCGCAGCATCTCGCGGAACTGCTCCTCGTCGGCGTGGCGCATGACCCAGCGCGACAGCGACGGGCCCGCGGTGAGGCGCGGGTGCTCGAGGACGTCGCGCAGGGCGACGTCGACGGGGACGCCCGCGCGCACCTGCGCCGCGTCGCCCACCTCGGCGCGCAGCCCCTCCTCGAACCGCCGCTCCAGCCCCGCCCGCACCCCGAGCAGGCCCGGGTCCCACTCCCAGTGGTCGCCGACGCCCTCGAAGCCGCTGTAGTGGGGCTCGTACGCGACCGCCAGCGCCAGCTGCAGGTCGCCGTCGCCGAGCGGGTCCTCGACGGCGGCCGCGAGCCCGCGCAGCCGCTCGACGGTGGCGGGGTCGAGGGGCGCGTCGTCGCGCAGGTGGTCGACGAGCGCGGCGGAGATCGTGCCGCGCGGGTCCGGCAGTCGCATGGGTGCCCTTCCGAGGTCGTTCCGACCTGCCGGGCGTTCCCGCTGGCGAGCGGTCGAACCGCGCCACGGGTTGTGCGACCGGGCGACCGGTCCCCCGTACGCGCGGAGGGCGCCGGCCTCGTGGCCGACGCCCTCCGCGTCCTGCGGTCCCGACGGGATTTGAACCCGCGGCCTCCACCTTGACAGGGTGGCGAGCACTCCAAACTGCTCCACGGGACCCCGTGGTCGTGCTGGTCCTGCCGGTCGAGCTGTCCTGCGTGCCCCCAACGGGATTCGAACCCGTGCTGCCGCCTTGAAAGGGCGGTGTCCTGGGCCGCTAGACGATGAGGGCGTGGGCCCGCCGTCTCCCGAGCCCGTCGGGGACGTGGAGAGCATAGGGGACGAGGGCCCCGACCACCAAAGCGGTGGCCCGGCTCCTCCCGCGGGAGGCGCCCGTGCGGGCGCTCACCGCGGTGCCGGCGCGGGCGCCGGCGTCTGCGCGGGCGGGGCGGCGGGCGGCGTCGCCCCGGGCGTGGAGACCGTGCTGCCCTCGGCCTCGTCCGCCTCGGTGACCACGTGCCGGTCGATCTCCGCCGACGTCAGCCCGAGCCCGCCCATGTCGATGTCGTCCCACGCCTGCAGGTCGCCGGTCGCGGGGTCGAAGTACAGGACGCTCAGCTGGATCGGCGTCGGGTCCTCGCCCTCGAGGCCGCGCAGCCCGGCGCCGCCGGTGGAGCCCTGCTCGAAGAGCAGCGTCCCGCCGTCGAGCGCGCGCACCTCCCGCTCGTGCCCGTGCCCGGCCAGGACCAGCGGCACCAGCCCGTCCAGCGGGGCGGCCGCCTCGGGGTCGTGGACGAGCGCGACGTCGACGGGCTCGCCGTCCTCGGCCGCGTCCCGCAGCGACTCCGCCAGCCGCTCGCCGCTGGCCTCCACCGTGGGCGCCGGGTCCTGGTCGCGCGTGGTCTTGTCGGGGGTGAAGCGGGGGTCGCCGATGCCCGCGATCCGCAGGCCCGCCAGCTCGACCACCTGCCCCTCGCGCAGCACCGTGGTGTTCGCCTGCGCCTCCACCGCCGCCTCGGTGGTCACCGAGTCGTGGTTGCCGCGGATGAAGACGTACGGCGTGCCCAGGTCACCGACGAGCGCCGCGAAGCGGCCCTCGGCCGACGAGCCGTGGTCGGTGAGGTCGCCGGTGTCGATGATGAGGTCGACCTGGAACTGCTCGCTCACCGACGCGATGACGTCGAAGGCCACCGGGTTGAGGTGGATGTCGCTGACCGACAGGACCCGCACCGTGTCGTCCGAGGCCGCGTACGCCGGCAGGGTGGACGCCACGTCGTAGAGCTGGGTCACGTTCGTGACCAGCTGGGCCAGCTGCTGGCCGTACTTCCCGACGTCCGCGACGATGTCCTCCGCCGACCCGACCACCGTGGGTGCGAGCGTCAGCAGGCCCTCGTACCGCGGCTGGGCGATGGCGCGGGGGTCGAAGGTGGCCGCGGCGACGCCGCCGCTCGCCGCGAGCACCGCGACCGTCGTCCCCGCGCCGACCAGCGCCCGGCGCGGCCGCCGCAGGACGAGCAGCACCGCGAGCGCCGCGCCGAGGGCGGCGACCACCGCCACCCGGACCACGAGCGCGCGCACGGCATCGCGCACGTCCGCGACGATGCGGGCCTCGATGCCGGTGAGGCGGCTGGGGTCCTGCACGATGCGCTGGGCGGCGACCGGGTCGACGCCGACCACCTGCACGTCGAGGCGGAGCGGGCCCGCGTGGGTGTCCAGGGTGACCGACCCGAGCGGGGGCACGCGCAGCAGCGTCTCGCCCTGCAGCGCGGGGCGGACGGCGAGCCGTGCCTCGACGGGGCCGACGTCGGCCGTGGAGGTGCCGGCCGCGAGGACCCCCAGCCAGGCGCCGAGCAGCGCCACGACGACCACGGCCGCCCAGCGGACGGGGCCCGAGCGCCGGGCGCGCCCCGCGCCCCGGCGCGCCGCGGCCAGGAGCGCGCGGGCATCCCGCGGCCCCGTGACCGGTCCGCCCGCCGTCGTCGCCATCGTGCTGCTCCTGCCCCCTGCGTCCGCTCCTGCAACGTCCGCGGGGCCGCGTCCGTCCCACCTCCCGGTGGGGTGCGGGCCGGGGCGCGGGCGCCCGCGGCGGCAGGGCGGCAGACTGGCCGCGTGCTGGAGGTCGACGACGCCGAGTTCGACGGGCTGGTCGCGGACGCCCTCGACCAGATCCCGCCGGAGCTGGCGCGCCTGCTCGACAACGTGGTCGTCCTCGTCGAGGACGAGGCCCCGCCGGAGGACCCGGACCTGCTGGGGCTCTACGAGGGCACGCCGCTCACGGAGCGCGGCGAGTGGTACTCGGGGGTCCTGCCCGACCGCATCCTGCTCTTCCGGCGCAACCTGCTGGCGATGTGCGAGGACCGGGACGAGCTGGTCGAGGAGGTGCTCGTCACGGTGGTGCACGAGGTCGCCCACCACTTCGGCATCGACGACGACCGGCTGCACGCGCTGGGCTGGGGCTGAGACCCCCGTCGCCGGCGGCACGTCCCCCCAGCCCCCAGCCCCCGGTCCCCGGCCCCCTGCGCGAGCCCGCCGTCGACGGCCGCGGTGGCCTACCCTTCCTCCATGGAGGAGATGCTGGGCCTGGCCCTCGTGCTCTTCGTCGTCGCCGCGTGCGCCCTGGGCACCGGCGTCGCGGTCCTCGTCCTCGTCGCGCGCCGGCTGGTCCTGGCGGCGTCCGAGGGCCTGGGCGACCTCACCCTGCGGGCGGCCTCGTACGGCGTGGGCCGGCGCCCGAGCGTCGGGCGGCTGCGCCTGGCGCTGCGGACCGAGCTCGACGCGGCCCGCCGGGCCGTGGCGGCCGCCCGCGAGCAGGGCCTGCCGCTCGGCGACGCCCCCGCCCTCGTCGGCCGGCTCCAGAGCGCGGCCCGCGAGCTCGACGCGCGGCTGCGCACCCTCGGCCGCGAGCCCGACGCCGACGTCGTGCGGCGCGCGCTGCCCGGGCTGCGCGCCGAGGTGGAGGTCGTGACCCGCTCGGCGGCCGACCTGCGCGGCGCCCTCCTGGCGAGCGGCAGCGCCGTGCAGGCGGAGGAGCTGCGCGCGCTCGGCGACGCCTGCGCCCTCGAGTCCCGGGCCCTGCGCACCCGCTGACGCCCCTGGCCCCCCGGGGCCGTCCCCGCTGCTGCGGGTTTCGGTCGGGCGCCAGGGGCCATCCCGCCCCGGACCGGCCGGGAGGGGTGGGATGCACGACCTACGCAGGGGCGCCGTCCCCGTCGAGCAGCCCGGTGCGCCCCGCGAGGGCGGCCGCCTCGGCACGGGTCGCCACGTGCAGGCGGCGCAGCAGCGCGGCGGTGAAGCGCTTGACGGTGCGCTCGGAGACGTGCAGCTCGGCGGCGATGTCGACCGTGCTCCGGCCCGCGGCCACGAGCCGCCACAGGCGCAGCTCGTCCTGGCTCAAGTTGCTGACCACGCTCGCGGGGGCGCTGCCGCTGCGGCGCTGCAGCAGCGCGGTGAGCAGCGGCGCGGGCAGCACCGACCACCCCTCGACGACGGCGAGCAGCGGCGGGACCAGGTCCTCCGGCTCGGCGGTCTTCGGCAGGTACCCCTCGGCACCGGCCTCGAGGGCGGAGAGCGCGAGCTCCTGGTCATCGGTGCCCGACATCGCGACCACCCGGACGCGGGGGTCCGCGCGGCGGACGGCCGCGATGGCCCGTACGCCGCCCGGGGCCGGCATGTGCAGGTCGACCACCGCGACGTCCGGCGCGGTCCGGCGCACCAGCCCGGCGGCCGCGGCCGCGTCGTCGGTGGTGCCGACGACCCGGATGCGCCCGTCGCTCACCGACGGCAGCAGGATCTCCAGCCCCCGCAGGAACAGCGGGTGGTCGTCCACCAGCAGCACGCCGAGCCCCTCGACGAGCACGTCCCACCTCCTCGACGCCGGCGCGCGCCGGCTGCGGTCGACCCCCTTCCCGCGGACCCCGGCCTGACTCCCCCCGCGGGGCACGCGTCACCGGGCCCGGGGGCCGACGGCGCCGCGCTGCTCGTGGTGCGCGCGCTGTGCCACGAGCTGCGCACGCCGGTGGCCTCGCTGGCGGGCATCACCCGGCGGCTGCGCCAGGACCTCGGCCCGCGGGCGGGCGCCGGCGCGTCGGCGGAGACGGGGGAGCTGGCCGAGCTCGCCGAGGCCAACGCCCGCGCGCTGCAGGCGCTGCTGCGCCAGGCGCACGACCTGCTGGCCACCGAGCACTGCGGGGCGCCGGAGCTGCGCCCGCTCGCCGACGTGGTGCGCGAGGCGGTGGGCTGCGCCGACGTCGAGCACGGCCGGGTGGCCGTGCGGGTCAGCCGGGCGGCCGGGCGGGTCCCGGTGGACGGCCTCCGGGCGGCCCGGGTGGTCGCCAACCTCGTCGAGAACTCCCAGCGGCACGGGCCCGCGACGGGGGCCATCGAGGTGACGGCGCGCCTGCGCCGCGGCGGCGGGCTCGCGCTGCAGGTCCGGGACGGGGGGCGCCTGACCCCTCAGCTGCGCGAGCACCTCGAGAGCGACGAGCCGCCGGCCGGCTGGCGCGGGCTGGGCCTGTGGATCGCCCGCCGCCTCACGCTCGCGATGGGCGGCTCGATGGGTGCGCGCGACCGCGGGGGGCTCGCGCTGTGGGTGCACCTCCCGGTCGCCGGCGCCGTCGTCGGATAGCGCGTTCCTCGTCGAGCCGCGACAAGGGCCCCGCGGGGACGCTCCCTGGCACGAGCGGGCCAGCGGGGCCGGGGATGCAGGGGGTGCCGGGGCAGACGCACCGGCGACCGCTTGACGACGAGGCCCCCGGAGGTCACCTGTGTTCAGCCACGTCCAGGACCTGCAGTTCGAGGCCAAGCCCGACGGCCCGGACCCCGCCTTCGCCCGCCGGTTCCAGGAGGTCCTGGGCGGCAAGTGGGGCGAGATGACGGTCGCGATGCAGTACCTCTACCAGGGGTGGAACACGCGGCTCCCCGGCAAGTACAAGGACATGCTCCTCGACATCGGGACCGAGGAGCTCGCCCACGTCGAGATGATCGTCACGATGATCGACCGCCTGCTCGACGCGGCGCCGCTCTCGCTCGACGACGCCAAGACCGACACGCTCAAGGCGCAGTACGCCCACTCCAACCCGCAGCACCCCATCCACAACGGCAACGCCGCGTCGCCCATGGACTCGATGGGCAACCCCTGGAACGGCCTGTTCGTCACGGCCAGCGGCAACCTCTACGCCGACTTCCACCTCAACGCCACCGCCGAGATGCAGGGCCGGCTCCAGGTGGCGCGCCTGTGGCACATGACCGACGACCCGGGCGTCAAGGAGCTCCTCAAGTTCCTCATCACCCGCGACCACATGCACCAGATGCAGTGGCTGCGCGCCATCGAGGAGCTGCAGGCCGACGGGCTCGACGGCGTCCCGGTGCCGGAGGCCTTCGACCTCGAGAACGAGATCGACGAGTTCGCCGCGCTCTACGTGCACGCGAGCGACGGCGACAAGGCCACGGAGGGTCGCTGGGCGCAGGGCCAGTCCTTCGACGGCCGCCACCAGGTCACCGTGCAGGAGACGCCGGAGGCGTACGGCTCCCGCCCGACCCTGCCCCCGGGCGACCCGCGCCTCTACAGCACGCCCCCCATGGACGCCAAGGGGATGATCCAGACCATCAAGGAGAAGCTCACCTGACGGTCCCACCCCGCACGGCCCGGGCGCGCCGCACGACGCGCCCGGGCCGGGAGGCCCCGCCAGGGAGGTGATCCTCGTGCCGACCGACCTCGTCCTGCTCCCGCTGGCCGACTCCTTCCACGAGGTGGGGCTGCCTGTCCTCGTCCTCGTCGCGCTGTTCGGCTGGGCGCGCCTGCGGCACGGGGACCGGCTGACGGAGTGGCTGCTGCGCCACGCGCGGCTCGGCCCCGCCGTGGGGGCCGTCCTCGGCGCCGTGCCCGGCTGCGGCGCGGAGATCGTGCTCGTGACGCTGCTCCTGCGCCGCGCCGTGTCCTACGGCACCGTCGTCGCGGCCGTCGTCGCCACCATGGGCGACTCGGCGTGGGTGCTCATCGCCGCCGACCCCGTGCTCGCCCTCCAGGTGCACTCGGTGCTCCTCGTCGCGGGTGTCCTCACCGGGTACGCCGTCGACGCCGCCCGCTACGTGCCAACGCTCCCGGGCGACCCGGAGCCCGCGCCCCCCATCCCGGTCGGCGCCGCCCTCGGGCGGACCCTGTCGCCGGCGCTGGGTGCCGCGCCGGCCCGCCCTGCCCTGCGCCTGTCGGCGCTGAGCGTCGACGAGCTGGGGGCCCCCGTGGCGGCGCTCTGGCTGCTCGTCCCCGCCGGCCTGGTCGTCGGCCTCCCGGTGGTCATGGCGCAGGCGGACCTGTCACCCCTGACCCGGGCGCTGGGCGGGGTCGACCCGTACCTCGTCACCGGCGTCGCCGGGACCCTCGCGGCGCTGTGGGTGCTGGTCGCCGGTCGTGGCGGAGAGCGTTGTCCCGACGCGCACGCACCGGTCGACCTGAGCGGCGTCCTGCGGGGCGCGGCACGCGAGGCGGCCCTCGTGACGGCGTGCGTGGCCGTGGCCACCACCGGGTGGTCCCTGCTCGTGGCCGCGACCGGGTTCGACGCCGCGGACCTCGCCCTCGTCGGGCTGGTCGGTGTGGGCGTCGGCGCCCTCGTCGGGCTCGTGCCGGGCTGCGCCCTGCAGATCGTCTTCACCGGCCTGTTCGTCTCCGGCGCGGTGCCGCTGTCGACCCTGCTCGCCAACGCCGTGAGCCAGGACGGCGACGCGCTGTTCCCGATGCTCGCCCGAGCCCCCCGCGCCGCCATGGCCACCTCGGCGCTGACAACCCTGCCCGCGCTCGCGGTCGGCGGCGTCGCCCTCCTCGTCCTCTGATCCCGCCGTCCCCCGCACGACCCCGGAGGTCCCCGTGTCGCTCCACCCGCCCGTCGCCGCCGCCCGCCCCGCGCCGCTGCACCGCGACCGCGTCGAGCGCGCGGTGTGCGGCCCCCTCGACGAGCGCCGCCCCGGCCTCGCCCACGCCCTGCTGCTCGCCGTGTACGCCCTCGCCCTCGTCGCCGCGGTGACCGCCGGCGGTGCCGGCCACGTCGTCGCCGCCGTCGCCCTCGGGGCGGTGCTCGTGCTGCGCGAGGCCGGCTGCCGCGTCGCCCGCCGGGGCGCCACCGCCTGAGCGCGGCCCCATGAGGGTGCCCCTCAGGCGCCCCGACGCTTGAGGGTGCCCCTCAGCAGGCTCGACTCTGCTGAGGGTGCCCCTCAGGCGCACCCGACGCATGAGGGTGCCCCTCAGGCGCCCCCGACGCTTGAGGGTGCCCCTCAGCAGGCTCGACTCTGCTGAGGGTGCCCCTCAGGGGACCGCGCCGCCTGGGGGTGCCCCTCATGGCGCAGCCCGGGCGCTTGAGAGGATCGCGCCCCATGGGCACGGGTGCGGCGGTGGCCGCGAGCGACGCGCTGGCGGCGGCGGCGGGCGCCCGCCTGGCCGCGCAGGGCGGCAACGCCGTGGACGCTGCGCTCGCCGCGGTGCTCGTCGCGATGGTGTGCGAGCCCGGCATCTGCGCGCTCGCGGGCGGTGCCTTCGTCACGGTGGCGCCGGCCGACGGGCCGTCGGTCACGGTGGACGGCAACGTCGAGATGCCCGGGCGGGGCAAGCCGGCCGAGGCGTTCGGCCGCGGCGCCTTCGACGTCACGACGGCGTACGGCGGCGGCCTCACCACGACGATCGGCCACGGGTCGGTGGCGACGCCCGGCGCGCTGGCGGCGCTGGGGGAGGCGCACCGCCGCTACGGCCGCGCCCCCTGGCGCGAGGTCGTCGCACCGGTCCTCGAGGCGGTCGAGGAGGGCTTCCCGCTGGGCGGGGCGTCGGCGTACTACCTGGGCTTCGTCCGCGAGCCGGTCTTCGGCTGGCACCCCGACAGCCGCCGGGCGCTGCACCACGCGGACGGCTCGCCGGTCGTCGAGGGCGAGCGCCTGCGCATCGCGCACCTGGCCGACTCGCTGCACCAGGTGTCCGAGGAGGGGCCGGGCACCCTCTACACCGGCGGGCTCGCCGAGCTCGTCGCCGCCGACATGGCCGCGCACGACGGCCTGCTCGGGGCGGCCGACCTCGCCGCGTACGAGCCGGCGGTGTCGCCGACGCTCGACGTCCGGGTGGGGGACTGGGACGTCGCGACCAACCCTCCGCCGGCCATCGGCGGGGTGTCGCTCGCCGCGATGCTGGCGCTGCTCGACGGCCGGCCGCGCGGGGACTGGACGCCGCAGGACCGGCTGCGCCTCGCGGCGGTCCAGGAGGCCGTCCTCACCCACCGCGTGAGGCACCTCGACGCCGCCGAGGACCGCACGGCCGCCGCCCTAGCCCTGCTCGACCTGCTGCCCGGCGGTGTGGAGGCGGTGCGCGGGAGCGGGTCGACGGTCCACGTGTCGGTCGTGGACGCCGAGGGCGGGGCGTGCGCGGTGACGGCGTCGGCGGGCTACGGCTCGGGCGTGATGACCCCCGGTACGGGCCTCTGGCTCAACAACTGCCTCGGAGAGCCGGAGCTCAACCGGCGCGGCTTCCACGGCTGGTCCCCGGGACAGCGCTTGCCCTCGAACATGGCGCCGACGGTGGCGCGCCACCCCGACGGGTCGGTCCTCGCGATCGGGTCGCCCGGTGCCGACCGCATCACCACGGCGCTCACGCAGGCGGTGGCCGGGTTCATGGGCGGCCTGCCGCTCGACACGGCGATCGCGCTGCCCCGCCTGCACGTGCAGCCCGGGCCGGACGGGACGGTCCTGCACGTCGAGCGCGACCTCGACCTGCCCGAGGCGGCGGGCCTCACGGCCCGGGTACGGGTGCACGACCCGCGGTCGATGTTCTTCGGCGGCGTGCAGGCCGCGCTGCGCCGCGGCGACGGCTCCCTGCAGGCGGCGGCCGACCCGCGCCGCGACGCCGCGGTGGCGGTCGTCGAGCCCTAGCCGGGGACGAGCGCCCGCAGCGTCCCGCCGAGCACCCGCGGCGTGAGCGTGCCGCCGCCGAGGCCGAGCTCGACGAGGTCGTCGAAGGCGCGGCCGTCGCGCCCCGACGCGGCGAGGCCCGCGGCGAGGAGCCGGGGCCGCGCGACGATCCGGGCGGCGAGGGCGGTGTGGCGCAGGTGCCGGCCGAGCGCGCGGTCCAACGACCGCCGGTACGCCCGCCCCGGGTCGCCCGGCCGCACCGCCGCGGCGCCGGCGAGGGCGCCGGAGAGCACCGCGTAGTAGATCCCCTCGCCCGTGACGGGGTTGACGAGCGACAGCGCGTCGCCGGCGAGCAGCACCGGGCCGTCCGGCTGGCGCGGCCGGTGCGACGAGAGGGGCAGGTGGTGCGCGCGCCAGTCCCGTCCGCCGGCCCCGGCGCCGGGCAGGAGCCGCTCGAGCCCGTCGAGCAGCCCCTGGCGCGTGGGCGCGGGCCCCGTCCCGAGGACCGTGCCGTACCCGACGTTGGCCCGCCCGTCGCCGACGGGGAACGACCACGCGTACGTCGGCCCCGCACCGGGGCCGAAGGCGATGACCTGCGCGTCGGGGGCATCGGCCGCCACCGGCGCGTACCCCCGCAGCGCCAGCGCGACCCGGCCCGGCTCGCCCGCGCCGACGAGCCGGCGTACGACGGAGTGCGCCCCGTCGGCCCCCACGACGGCGCGGGCCGCCACCTCGCCGTCGACGAGGACGCGCCCGACCTCGCGCACCAGGGACCGGACCCGCCGGCGCTCCAGCACCGCGCCGCGGGCGGTCGCCGCGGCGACGAGGCGGGCGTCGAGGACGCGGCGGGGTACGACGTGGGCCGGGCGCGCCATCCGACCGGCGACCGGCGCGCCCGCGGGCGGCGCGAGCCGGAGCCCCGCGACGGGCCGGTAGCCGTCCACGACCCCGTGCACGCCCAGCCGGGCGAGGACGTCGAGCGCGTGCGGGGCGATCCCGTCGCCGCACGGCTTGTCGCGGGGGAAGTCCGCGCGGTCGAGCAGGAGGACCCGGGCGCGGGGGCGGGCCGTCAGCGCGCCGAGCGCGGCCGCGCTGCCCGCGGGGCCGGCTCCGACGACGACGAGGTCCCACACCCGCCCCATCCTGGCGGGCGCCGCCGCCCTGCGCCCCTCAGGTCCGCGGGAGCGCCCGGCGGGCGGTCTCGTGGTCGAGCCCGGTCGCCTCCAGCAGGTCGACGACGAGGGGGCGCACGAGCAGCACGAGGGCCGTCCCCGCCAGGTCCTCGCGCCACGGCCCGCCCGCACCGAGCCGGGCCGCGGTGCGCTCCAGGCGTGGGCGGGTCGCCCAGCCCGCGGGGCGGGGGACGTCGACCGCCGCCATGACCCGTACGGCGTCCGCGAGGTCCGCGACGGCGGCCGCCACCTCGGGGCGGGGCCGGCCGTCCTCCGCCGCGCTCACGGCGCGCCGCGCCAGGACCCGCGCGTTGCGCACGGCGAGGTCGGCGTGGCCGGCGAGGACGGCGAGCCGCGCCACCTCCGCGCGGTGCCGCCGGCGCCGGGGCGCGAGGCGGGTGACCTCGCGGCCGCCGCGCACCGCGGCCTGCGCCGCGTCGACGAGCGGCTGGGTCGCGCGGCTGCGCTCCAGCGCGGCCTCGGCGGCGGCCGCGTCGGCGCGGCGCAGCGCGTCCGCGACGAGCCCGAGCACGGCGGCGAGCTCGTCGAGCAGGGCGCGCAGGCGGCGCCGTACGAGCCGGCGCGGGTCCGCGGGCAGCAGGACCGCGACGAGCAGGGCGACCGCGCCGCCGACGAACGCGTCCTGCCACCGCGCGAACGGGCTGCCCGCGGTCGGCGGCAGGCCGACGACGAGCAAGGACTGGACCCCCGCCTGCGTGACGACGAGGTTCCCGCCGTCGAGCAGGACGGCGACGAGCACGGTCGTGGACAGGACCACCGCGAGCTGCACGGGGCCGCTGCCGAAGGTGAGGACGAACGCGTCCCCGACGAGCACGCCCAGCGTCACCCCCGCCGCGAGCTCGGCCACCCGGCGCAGGCGCCGCTCGTCGGTGAGGCCGAGGCAGACGAAGGCGGCCACGCCCGCGAAGAACGGGTACGGGTGCCCCAGCAGCTGCTGCGCGAGGCCGTACGCCAGCGCGGCCCCCACCGCGCCCTGCAGGGCCGGCCAGACGGCCGTACGGGCCCGGTCGGTGCCGGCGGCCGCCCGACCGCGCAGGACCGCCCCGCCGCGGCGGGCTGCGGGCGCGGGACCGGGGGGCACGGCGGCACGGTAGCGCGCGGGTGGCGGCGCCCCGGGGTCCGGACCTGGCGACGATCAAGGTCCGTGAGGTGGCTGCCGATGGGTCCGGTGGACGGCCCCGACCCAGCGGGCCCTGCACAAGGAGAACCACCGTGGCAAGCACCGACGGCTCCCGCCGGCGCCCCCGCCTGGACGACCTCGGCGCGAACGTCAAGATCCTCGGCTCCATCGCCGTGGCCGGCCTCGTCGCGCTGCTCGTCGGGGTCGTCGGGCTGACCGCGCTCGGCTCGACGAACCACGCGACCCAGCAGCTCTACACGGAGAACTTCACGGGCCTCGACGAGGCCGCCAAGCTCCGCCGCCTCACCGTGCAGATGCGGCTGGACGCCGTGAACCACGCCATCAGCCCTGACCAGGCGACCATGGACTCGTACCGGAGCAAGATCGACGAGAGCGTCGCGTCCATCCAGGAGGGCGTCGACGGCTACGCGGCGAGCCACGACCTCAGCGCGGACCAGCAGGCGGGGGTGGACGAGTACCGCGAGGGGCTGGCGGCCTACCTCGACGTCCTGCGCAACGAGATGCTCCCGGCGAGCGAGGCCAACGACATCCCCCGCTTCACCCAGCTGCGGGACGAGAAGGCCCGGCCGCAGGCGGACAAGATGATGGCCGCGCTGGACGTCCTGGTGCAGGGCGAGCAGGAGTCCGGGGCGGAGGCGGTGCAGAGCGCCCAGGAGTCGTTCGACAGCAGCCGGACGACGGTCGTGGCGATGCTCGTCGTCGGCATCGCGGCGGCGCTCGGTCTCGGCTTCGTCGTGGCGCGCGGCATCGTCTCGCGGCTGCGCAAGGTGCAGGCGCAGTCCGAGGCGCTCGCCGGCGGCGACCTGACCCACGTGTCCGGGGTCGCCTCCCGCGACGAGGTCGGCCGGGTCGGCCAGGCCCTCGACCAGGCGGTCGACGGACTGCGCACCCTCGTCACCTCGATCCACTCCTCGTCCCAGGCGCTGTCCGCGGCGGCGGAGGAGATGTCGGTGACCTCGCAGCAGATCGCGTCCTCCGCGGACGACTCGGCCCGCCAGGCGGACCGGGTGTCGGCCGCGGCCGAGCAGGTGACCCGCAACGTGCAGACGGTGGCGACGGGCTCGGAGGAGATGGGCGCGTCGATCCGCGAGATCGCGCACAACGCCAACGAGGCCGCGCGCGTCGCGGCCCAGGCGGTGGGCGTGGCCGAGTCGACGAACGGCACCGTGGCGAAGCTGGGCGAGTCGTCGGTGGAGATCGGGAACGTGGTCAAGGTGATCACCTCG
>NZ_QZEZ01000011.1:91035-94505 GCF_003594885.1 Vallicoccus soli | reverse complement strand
CCCACACCGCACTCGACGGCCAACCCCCGATCAGCCGCGTCAACAACGTCTCGGGGCACTACAACTAGCGCACCGGGCGTGGCGGCGCGGACGACGACCGCCGCACAGTGGGCAACCCTGGACAGGCGCGCCCTCGACGACAGGAAGCACATCCGCTGTGGCGCTGTTCGTGGGCAAGCCCCTTGCTCGCGAACCAGTGGGCCCGACGTCCGACTGCGAAGCGCGAGTGCAATCCTGGGCACTGTACGTCTTGCGCGACGCTGATTCTTACAAGGCGCAGGGCATCAACACGAGCTCCCCGGAAACCTCGACGTCTAGGAGTATCTGATTCTTCACGCCCTGTGGATCAATGCGAAGCAGTAAGTCATCGTCGTCCCACTCGTCCCCTCGCTGCGCACTTACCAGGCTGCCGTCCGCCGCCCTGGACCAAGCAGCGGTCCCAGGAACGCTCTCCAGCAACTCCTCCGACTCGCCCGTCTCCGTATCGACCCGCAGGATCGACGACGTGAAGCCATCCGTGCCGGGGTAGGGTCGCGTAAGGAGCAGATGTCGACCATCACTGTCCCAACGCACACCGGTGGACCACCCAGTACTGCGATGGACGACCCGGCTAGGGCCGCCGTCCACGGGCGTGACCACGAGAGCGTTGCCGCGCAGAAAGGCGATGCGCGTCCCGTCAGGGCTGAAGACTGGGTTCTGATCCTCAACTACACGCGCGAGAGGATCGTCACCTAGATCGACCGTGAGAAAGCGCAGCGCGGTTGGCTCGTTGACGTCGACAAGGGCGATCCGCGGAGGCTTCCGCGAGCCACGACCACCGGCCCCGGGCTCGGGCGACACTCTGTGAGACACGGCAATCGTCGCGCCGTCCGGCGAAAAAGACAGCCCGCCGTACGCTGGCACAGGAGCCAGCGTCCTTTCCGCCCCAGTGCTCACGTCCACGCGGCGCAGCTCGTGCGGCGGCCATGGGCCACCTGCGTAGTCAGACGGCCGGCTGGCGGCATACACCACATAATCGCCGTCAGGGCTGGGGGTCGCGCCGTAGGCGACCGTCGAGGTGGTCAACCGCTCGGCTCTGCCCTCACGATCCACAAGGTACAGGTCCCGCCCAAACTCGCGGTTCGTCACGGGCACTGCGCCGCCGATCACCGCCCACGGCGTTGAGGCGGCGCACTCGGTCGCTGCTGCACGCTCGTTCGCATCGCCCGCGCTACCACACCCAGCCATCACCAGTGCACAGGCGATCCCGCAGGCCAGACTCCCGCTTGTCCGTGTTCCTGTCAGCATCGCAACCCCCGTCGTCGAGTGCTCTGACGGGATGCTAACGACGTCCGCCGGCGGCGGCACTAAGGCGTCAACTCCCTTGGTCATGCTGCCGAGGTGCGGGACGACGACTTCTGGACCTTGATCGACGGCAGTCTGGCGCGTTCGGGTCACGACGGCTACCCGACTGGGGCTCACCTCGCGATCCTTCTGAGCGAGCTGGAGCGTCTCCCTCTGAGGGACGTGGTCGCCTTCGAGGACTTGCAGGTGCAGCACCTGAACGAGCTCATGACCTGGCGTCACATCGGGGCTGCCGAACATTACTGCGGAGAGGGGCTGACCAGCGATCCTCTGGAGTACTTCCTCGCCTGGTCGCTGCACTTGGGGCGGGAGCAGCACCAGCGCTTCGTCGAGGACCCGGACAGCCTCGCCGACCTTCCGTCGGCCGAGAGCGATGTGGCACTCGGTGAAGAGCTGCTCCTCGCACCCCACACGGCGTACCGGCGCCGCACCAACAAGGTCCTCAGCGCCGAACACGGCATCACGATGCTCGTCCGCCTCCCAGAGGGAGATCCCGCGGAACGCCACAACCCGGCACAGATGCTCCCGCGCCTCTGGGCCCTCAAGCTGCAGATGTGACGCGCCGAGTGGCCGAGCCGATAACTGATCGCCATCGAGCGGCCAGCCGACCGCGCCGGTACTGCCCGCCCCGCTTCGTTGGACGTCCCCCTATCGGCTGCCACGGCCACGAAGGCTCCGACCACCGTCCGAGCTCTGCGATCCGGAGCCGTGACGCCGCGAACCGGACGCAGAGCGGGTCCCCGATCGCGATGCTCCTCTGGGGGCACGCGCGAGGGCACCAGGTCCTCTTTCCTGCTTCACGAGCTCGAAGATCACCGACCTGTTCAGCGCATTGATGTCCCGGGGAGGGTGCCGCGTGGAGGATGTCCTGAGTGCCCTCGCTGACGCTGGCTACACGGTCCAGTCACTGACCGACTTGCGGGATTCACCCGTGCTGTACGAGGAGGCTATCCCGGTCCTCCTGGCCTGGCTCCCTCGAACGACCGATCTCGGTCAGCGCGAGGAGATCGTGCGCTGCCTCACGGTGCGCTGGGCGCGGAGCGACGCACTCGGGCCGCTCCTCCGCGAGTTCGAGACTCTTCCCCTGGCCCCAGCCACGGCCAGGACGGAGAACTTGCGCTGGGCCGTCGGCAACGCGCTCGAAGTGCTGTGGGACGACGCCAGGTACTCCGACCTCGTGCGCCTGGCCAACGACGAGCGCTTTGGCGCAGCGCGCGAGATGCTCGTCCTGGGCTTCGCTCGCTCGAAGCATCCTAGTGCCGCTGACGACCTCGTGACTCTGCTGGATGACCCGGTAGTCGACGGGCACGCGGTGGCTGCGCTGCGCAAGCGCCGCGCTGCGCCGCCGCCCGAGGCGCTGCCGGCACTTGAGCGCCTACGCGGTGACAGGCGAGCCTGGGTGCGCAAGGAGGCTGCACGGGTTCTGGGCAGGCTGACGTGAGTCAGTCGGAAAGTCGTGCAGCATGACGGATGTGGACATTGGCGGCAGAGCATGTCGAAACCGCGCGTCTCATCGTCACTTCATCCATGGGCGATGGTAGGCGCTGCTATCGGGGCACTTGACTGTGGCGACAGATAGCCCTCTAGAAGGAGTACGTCCGCCGGCACCGACCTGAGCCACTCGGCAGGGGATCCCCTGCAGGCGATGACCTCAGCCGCCGCGACGTCAGGAAACCGCCGCTCGGACGTCAGCGGTTCAGCCGACCGTGAGGACCATGGGCGTCGACGTACACGTGCAGCGCCTCCTGCCGTCGCATCGGCACCTAGGGAGGCGAGTCTTCTGCGACAGCGTCGAGGATCTCGGACATGCTGGTAGCGCCGCACGAGGTCTCAGCGTCTGGCCAGGGACTCGAACTGCTCGAAGGCCGCCCCGCTCATGCCGTGCATCTCTGCCCGCAGCGACGGTGCCTGTCCTCGCCGAGTCGGCGTTGCGCCAGCGTCCCTGCTCCTGCTGACGCGGAGCCGCGTGACCAGATGAGGATCGCCCTGCGGGATCAGCCGGCCGCGGACGACCGCAGGCGTGGTGACAAGAAGGCCGGCCGGAACGTCTGCCTCGCCTGGGCTGTCAGAAGGAACGTCACTGCTGTCGCGTCTGGTCTCAGCGCGTGGTTCCGCAGGGCCCGCCG
>NZ_QZEZ01000011.1:0-91025 GCF_003594885.1 Vallicoccus soli | reverse complement strand
CGCCCCCCCCCCCCCCCCCCCCCCCCCCCCCCCCGAGCGGGGTCAGCAGCGGCCTCCGGGGCGGCCCGGAGCGACCGGAAGCGGCCCGGAGCGGCCTAACTGCGACGCTTCCTCCTCTTGCGAGGCGGCTCCGGGCGCTGGCTGCAGGCGAGCTCGTGCGGGTGCACCGGGTTGCCGAGGTAGGCCTCCGGCGCGCCGCGCGGCAGGTCGCGGACGTACTCCATGTCGGGGTCGCCCTCGGGGTCACCGGTGGTCGCGATGATGAAGTAGCCGTGGCGCGCGATCGCCTGTCGGACCTCGCGGGCCCGGGCGAACTCGCCCAGGCGCTGGCGCAGCAGTCCCGCCTCGCTGCCGGTGGAGGCGACGATGCCGACGGCGCGCTCGGCACGAGGCCCGTTCACCGAGCGCTTGGAGCCCTCGAAGCCCGCCAGCACGGGCTCGTGCTCACGCGCCGGCTGGTGCACGTGGCGCCACACGGCCCTGCTGCCGACCAGGCGACCCTCGAGGTCCCCGCCGCAGACCTCACAGGCTCCGGTCACCGCCACACGATCTCACAAGCGGCGTCTCACCAGCGCCTGAGCGAGCAGGGGGGTGGGGCCAGTTCCGCGTTGGTGACCCGCGCGGGTCCGGCGGGGGTGACCTGCGACGGACCGGCCTGGCCGCACGAGGAGGTGAGCGGCGGGCGGGGCCTGACCCGCGGGCGAGGTCGCAGCGGGCGAACGGGCAGCGTCCCCGCCGCACCCGGAGGACGTTGGGGACGGACGCGGCGAGGATGGGCGCTCTCCTCGAAGGCAGCGTCCTCGGCGGCCCGCAGCCTCAGGAGCACGACAGCGGGCATCGCCGCCAGGCTCCGTTGGTGGCCGCTTCAGGGATGGTCGTGCAGCGACCTTGGTCAGCCCCGTTGGTCTCCAAGGCGTTCCTCTGCGGAACCGCGGCCTAGAGTGGCGCGTGAGGACCGCACTGCTCTTCGGCATGACGCTTCGTCGTCATGACCACAGCGAAGGACAGCATGATCAGCCTTAGAGGCGTGAGCCTTGAAGAGGTCCGGGCGGGTGGTACCGGCCTGTATGAGCTGACCACCACCAGCGGTGTCCCGGTCCGTCTGCACGACATGGCCTTCAAGTGCATGACGTACGAGCCGACGGCCCCGCCCTCGATGGTCCTGCGGTTCCTCTACGACGACCCGGCGTGGACACCCAGGGAGGCGGTCGCGACGCCGGTCGCGGAGTTCCGCTTCTTCGACGTGATCGTGCTGTCCCACGCGGATGAGGCCGCCGCGCCCGACACCCCGCCGGTGACCCTTCGACACGTAGCGTGCTTCGAGTGCGACGACTCGAACGGGACCTTCGCCCTGTCGACCTCCACCATGCACCTGCTCTTCACCGCGGCCGAGATCGAAGTGCGCATGCAGCCCCTCAGCGGCAGTTGAGGCAGTGCATGGCCCGCACTCGGTCCGATCGCCAGTCCGTGGGTTGCCCCAGCAGGGAATGCTCAGCTAGCCCGGGTAACCGTCACCCCACCATTGCACGCCGTCGTCATCGACCACCAGCAGGCCGGCGCTCCTGCCCAGGGGCTCGCCGACAGCGTCCGTGACCTCCTGCAGTAGTACTCGCAGCACATCTGCCAGGTGAGCGCCAGCGGGCAGCAGCGGGGATCGGTGCTCCTCGTGGACCAGGACCCTGAGCCCGAGACGCCCTCCGTGCAGCGGGTGCCGATACACCACTCTCAGCGCCTCACCGCCGTCGTCGACCTCGAGCCACGTGCGCTCGAGAGCCACGGCGAAGCCCATGTCCGTCCTGCCCTGCGTCCTGTCGAGCTCCTGCAGCAACAGACGAGCCAACTCCGAGAACGGCACGTCGATCCTCCCGCTTCCTGGTTGCAGCGGTCCCCGGCGATGCTCGTACATCGCCCTGGCTGTTCGACCCACGAGCTGCGCGCGCTCGCGCATCGGAGCGGTCAGAGTTGCCGGTCACCGGCAGTCAGGGCTCGGGCCAAGCCCTGCCCGTCGTCACGGAGTCCAGGGCGAGCTCGACGCGGTAGCCGGGCACGGCGCCGATGGGGGCCCAGGCGGCGCGTGCGGCCTGAGCACGCACCCCCCCTACCAAGACCTCGGCGCCGTCCCAGGAGCATCCCCACTGCCCAGGTGACCCTGAACACCGGGCCGACCCGCTACCGTGACTCGGCCAGCTCCTTGACCCTGGCCAGCGCGCGGTCCCACGCCGCCGCCATGTCGTCGTAGTAGGCGTCCTCCATCGGGGCGGAGATCGCCAGGTGCGTCCCGCCAGCGGCCTCAGCCAGGCGGTACGTCTCGTGCGTCCCGGCCCACAGGCGCGCCTGCTCGCTCTCGGTGTCGTCGCTGCCGCCGCCCACGACACCGGTGTACTCGACGTCGAGGAGCTCGGGCCGGTGGCTCGCGACGACCCGCCCGACCAGGCCGGTCCCGTCGGGGCCGAGGAACCGGACGTCGCCGCCCTCCTGCCAGTCGGTGTCGGCGTACGACCCCTCGGCGAACTCCGCCGTCCACTGCCGGTACGTGGCGTCGCCGGTCAGGACCTCCCACACGCGCTCGCGCGGGGCGTCGACGTCGATCTGCTTCTCGATGGGGCGGGTCGCCATGGCGTCCTCCAGCTCGATGGTCCGTCGACGGGTAGACGGTGGTCGCGACCCGGACTCATCGGTCCGTCGCGGACGGCGCCGGCACCGGAGGAGGTTCCGTCGACACCGCAGCCCTCTAGGGTGGGGAGCCGTGACGTCGCTGATCTCGCACACGTCCTTCGACGCGACCGACGCCTACGCGCAGTCCGTGTTCTGGGGTCAGGTGCTCGGTTTCGCCGGCGACCCGGAGCAGCCGGACGCGCCCGGGGACGAGGAGTGCCTGATCATGTCCCCCGACGGTTCGCAGCGGTTGCTGTTCATCGAGGTCCCCGAACCGAAGCAGGTCAAGAACCGGCTGCACCTGGACCTCGTCCCCGCGACCGGCACCCGGGACGAGGAGCTGGCGCGCCTGCTCGGGCTCGGCGCCAGCATCGTGCGGGACCTGCGCGAGCCCGACGGTCCGGGATGGGTGGTGCTCGCCGACCCCGAGGGGAACGAGTTCTGCATCCTGCGCAGCGATGCGGAGCGCGCCGCCACCTGAACCCGCGGGGCGGTCCTCGTGCGGGAGCCCGGGAGTCCGTTCCTCGTCGTCGACGCCGCTCGGGCCGCGCCGAGGTAGCGGAGCTCGCTCCCCCGGAGGACGGGCCCGGTCCGGCCTCGCGCCGCTACGCGGGCTCGAGGGGTCGGTGCGGCAGCGGGCTGGAGTAGACGACGCTGGTGGTGATGCTGCCCAGCGTCGCCAGCCCGCCGGTGATGCGCTCCAGGTCGCGCATCGAGCGGGCGAGGACCTTGAGGACGAAGCAGTCGTCGCCGGTGACGTGGTGGGCCTCGACCACCTCGGGGGTGACCGCGAGCAGGTCGTGGAACGGCTTGTAGTTACCCGTGGGGTACGCCAGGCGCACGAACGCGGTCACCGAGTACCCCAGCGCCTCGGGGTCCAGGGTGGCGCTGTAGCCGGTGATCACCCCGGTGTCGGTGAGGCGGCGCAGCCGCTCGGCGGTGGCGCTCGCGGACAGGTTGATCGCACGGGCCAGGTCCGCGACGCTGGTCCGGCCGTCGCGCTGGAGCTTCTCGAGGATGCTCCGGTCGGTCGCATCGAGGGACGGCCGCGGATTCGTCGCCACGACCGGGAAAGTACCAGCGGATCAGCGGCGCGACGGCGTGCAGGCCGTGGGATCGCGCTGGTCCCCCCGGTCCCGTCCCGGTTCGATGGTGCGCATGCCGACCTCGATCTCCGCCGTGGACTTCTTCGCCGCCAAGCTGGCCCACCAGACCGACCCGGCCGACCTGGCGTCGGCCCGCGCCGGCGGCGCCGGGCCGCTGGTGCTCGACGTGCGCTCGGACGCGAGCTGGGAGCAGGGCCGCATCCCCGGGGCGGTGCACCTGCCCGGTGGGCAGGTGCGGGACCGCATCGGGGACCTGGCACCGGACCTGGACGCGCCGATCGTCGTCTACTGCTGGGGCCCGGGCTGCAACGGTGCCACCAAGGCCGCCTCGACCCTCGCCTCGATGGGCTACACCCGGGTGAAGGAGCTGATCGGTGGCTTCGAGTACTGGGCCCGCGAAGGGCTCGCGGTCGTCACCGGCACCGGGCGGTCGCGGCGGGCCCCGGACGAGCTCGTCGCCCCCGTCCAGGTGCCGTGATCGGGCTCGCCGGACCTGCCGCCGTACGAGGGCCTCCGCAGGAGGCGGCCGGAACCGTGCGAGCGCGCGGCGCGTCCCAGGCCCGTGGTGACCTCGGGCTCGCGGGCTGCCCTGCTGGCGGCGGGGCTGCTGGTGGCAGCACCGCTCCTGGCGGCGTGCGGCGGCACGAGCCCGACCGGAGCACCGCGGCCGCCTGCCGTGCGCTCGGCACCGCCCGCCGACCTGGTGCCCGACGGGTACGACGGCCTCCTGCGCACCCGCGCCCTCGTCCTCGAGAGCGGGCACCTCGGGCCCGAGCTGTGCCTCGGCGGCGTCCAGGAGTCGTTCCCCCCGCAGTGCGGCGGCCCGGCCCTGCCCGGGTGGGACTGGGGCGCGCAGCCCGGGGGCTCGTACGAGAGCGCCGGCGGCACGACCTGGGGCGACTACGAGGTCACCGGGCGCCTGGAGGGCGGGGCCTTCGTCGTCGAGCGGGCGGTCCCCGCCCCGCCGTCCACCGCGGACCCGCTGGGCGACGCCGAGGACCCCTTCGCCAGCCCGTGCCCGGAGCCCGAGGGCGGGTGGCGACCCACCGACGCGTCCCGCGCCGACGAGGCCGCGCTGCAGCGGGCCGTCGCGCGGGCCGAGGAGTCGGAGCACCTGGGTGGCGTGTGGCTCGACCAGCTCCTCCCAGTGCAAGCCGACGAGCCTGGCGCTGAGCCCTCCCCGGGCTCGCCGCAGCAGCTGGTGCTCAACGTGAGCACGACGGGCGACCCCGCCGCGCTCGAGGCCGCCCTGCGCGAGGAGTGGGGCGGACCGCTGTGCGTCAGCAGGGCGCAGCGCACACGGGCGGAGCTGTACGCGCTCCAGGACGAGCTCACCGGCCGGCACGGCGCCCTGTCCTCGAGCGTCACGGAGGCGGCGGGGCAGGTCGAGCTGACCGTCCCGGTCGCGTTCGCGTCCCTGCAGGAGGAGCTCGACGCCACCCACGGGGAGGGCGTCGTACGGCTCCTCGGGGTGCTGCGGCCGGCGCGGTGAGCCCCGGTACCGGTCATGGGCAGGGCGTCCGGACCGGAGGTGCGCCTGCGCCGGGGGCCGTACGACGCGGCTGTTGCCGTCACGGGTCCCCGCACCTAGCGTCTCGACCCGAAGGCCTTCGAGCACCCGACGGACAGGAGAGCCCTCGTGGCTGACGAGCGCAGCGGCGTCGAGAAGGTCGCCGACATCATCAAGGACATCAAGACCTGCATGCTGACCACCGTGGCCGACGACGGGCGCCTGGTGAGCCGCCCCATGGCCGTGCAGCAGGTCCGCTTCGACGGCGACCTGTGGTTCGCCTCCGACGGCGACTCCCCCAAGGTCCACGAGATCCAGCACGGGGCGCACGTCAACGCGGCCTTCGCCAGCCGCGACACCTGGCTCTCCCTGGCGGGCACCGCGGAGGTCGTGCAGGACCGGGCCAAGGCCGAGGAGCTGTGGAACCCCGCTCTGCAGGCGTGGTTCCCGGACGGCCCTGGCACGCCCGGCCTGGCCCTCATCAGGGTGCACGCCGAGAGCGCGGAGTACTGGGACACCCCGGGCGGTGCCGTCACCAACCTCATCGCCCTGGCCACCAGCAAGGTCAAGGGCCAGCGCCCCGACGTCGGGGAGAACGAGACGGTGGAGCTCGGCCCCGGCGCTCCCCCGACGCCGTGACCCCTGCCCGGCGCCGGCCAGGGCCCCCGTCGGGGGTCCGCCGGCGCACGGGTCAGGGGTGGTCGACGGGTCAGCGCGGCGGCCGGCCCGGGTCGGCCGGGGCGGAGAGCGCGGCCGTCAGGTCGGTCGCCCGGTGGCCCGGACCCACGCCGTCGACGAGCACGGCGTCGCCCGCGATGTGGTCCGTGCGCCAGCGCCTGATGGCCACGTAGGCCGGCGACCCGTACCACGCCCGCGCGGAGGCCAGGTCGGGGAAGGCGATGAGGACGACGTCGCCCTGCCAGTCGCCCTCGCGGACGTCGACGGGCGCGCCGTGGACGAGGAAGCGCCCGCCGAACGGCTCGAGGGTGCCGTCGATCTCCCGCAGGTAGTCCAGCACCTCGGGGTGGACCGGCTCGGCGGGCCGCTGCAGGCGGGCCAGGGCGTACGCGGTCATGCGGGCACCTGGTCCAGGGCGCGCCCCACCGGTCGGGGGCCGTTCGCGCCCCGCCCGGCACTGCTGCGGTCGGCCGTCTCTCGCACGTCCACGTCGTCTCCGATCCCCGGTCCTCGGCCACCCCTGCGGCGGCCGACCCCATACGAGCCGAGCACGCGGCGTCCTGTCGATGACCTCGCAGGTCATGGTGGCCGTGCGGGCGGGGGGCTAGCGTCCAGCTGTGATCGGTGGGGTACCCGTGCGTGGGCGAGCGGTCGGCGAGCTGCTGCGCCGGTGGCGGCAGGAGAGGCGGCTGAGCCAGCTGGAGCTGTCGGCGCGCTGCGACGTGTCCACGCGCCACCTGAGCTGCATCGAGACCGGGCGCGCGCGGCCGTCCTCCGAGATGGTCCTGCGACTGGGCGAGCACCTGCAGATCCCGCTGCGGGAGCGCAACGAGGCCCTGCTCGCGGCCGGCCACGCGCCCGTCTACCCCGAACGGGCGCTGGAGGCGGCAGCCCTGGCGCACGTGGCGGCCGCGCTGCGGCTCGTCCTGGACCGGCACGAGCCCTACCCCGCCGTCGTGCTCAACCGGTGGTGGGAGGTCGTCGACGCCAACGCCGCCGTACCGGCCCTGCTCGACGGTGTCGCGCCGGACCTGCTCGAGCCGCCGCTGAACGTGCTGCGCCTCACCCTGCACTCCCGCGGCCTCGCACCGCGCCTGCTCAACCTGCCCCGGTGGCGCGCGCACCTGCTGCTGCAGCTGGACCGGCGCATCGCGGCGACCGGCGACGACCGTCTGCGCTCGCTGCGGTCCGAGGTGCGCGCCTACCCGGCCCCCGCGGGCGAGGGGCCCGAGCCGTCCGAGCCGTCCGAGCACGACACGGTCCTGCCGATGGTGCTGCGGGTCGGCGAGAGCACCGTGTCGATGTTCAGCATCGCCGCAGCCCTGTCCACGGCGGGCGACGTCACCCTGGACGAGCTGACCGTCGAGTCGTTCTACCCGAGCGACGACGCCAGCGCGGGCGTCCTCGCCCGGCTCCTGCCCGGTGCGACCGCTGCGGGGACGCGCCGGTGAGCGGGGACTGGGGGTCGCGCCGGCCGGACGTCACGACGGTCGAGGTCGTCGGGGGCGCCGAGGCGCTCGCGGTCGGCCTGCAGGACCACGACGAGCGCTGGGCGGGCGTGTACGAGGAGCACCGCCGGCGGATCCTCGCCGCGCTGGACGGGCAGGACGTCGAGGTCGAGCACATCGGGTCGACGTCCGTCCCCGGGCTGGCGGCGAAGCCGGTCGTCGACGTCGTCGTCGTGGTGGACGACATCACCGCCGAGGAGGACTACCTCGACCCCCTGCTGGCCGCGGGGTACCAGCTGCGGGTCCGCGAGCCGCGGCACCGCCTCGTGCGCACCGGGGCGCGCGACGTCCACGTGCACGTCTACGGGCGGGGCGACCCCGCCGTGGACGCCTACCTCCTGCTGCGCGACCACCTGCGGTCCGACGCGGACGACCGCGCGCTCTACGAGCGCACGAAGCGGCACCTGATGGGCCGGCGGTGGGACGACACGAACGACTACGCCGACGCCAAGACCGAGGTGGTCCTCGCCATCATGGCGCGGGCGCGCCGAGCCCGCCGCTAGCGCACCCTGCCGCCGGGCTCCAACGCCGTCGGACCGCGGGGACCGTCCTCAGTGGTGGTAGCGGTGGACGACGGCGTGGCCGCGGCCTCGGCGGATGAGGGCCCGGTTGACCGGGACCGTCACCACGAAGGCGACGGCGAGGGCCACGACCAGGCTCCCCCAGAAGCGCGGGTCGGCGAGGCCGGCGTCCATGGCGCCGGGGATCGCCAGCATGATCGCGTTGTCGACGACCTCCATGACGGTGATCGACAGGGTGTCCGCGGCGAGGGCGACCCCGAGGGCGGTCCGCAGCGCCAGCCCCGAGCGCAGCACGGGAGCGACGGTCAGGCCGTAGCCGAAGACGAAGGCCAGCCCCACGGCGAGGGCGATCGTCTGCAGGTCGGACCAGCCCAGCGCTGTGCCGATGACCATGCCGAGGACCTCGCCGATCGCGCAGCCGGTGAGGCAGTGCAGGGTGGCCGAGACGGCCAGGCGGTCCAGCCGGCGGCGCTGCGCGGCCGCGTCCGGCGCCGTCGCCGGAGCACCGTCGACGCGCCCACCGTGGCGCGCGCGGTCGTACGTCGGGTGCTGTGGCATGTGATCGCCCCTCTCGAACGGCTGGTGGGACGAACGTACCCCCGGGGGGTACCCATGGGAAGACCTGCGGCCCGACGGGGTGCGGCGCGACTAGCCCCTGCTGCGCAGCCGGGCGTGCACTCCCCCGTACGCCCCCCGGGTCCCGTCCAGGTCGCCGAGGAAGCGCTTCGGCACCTTGCAGACCACCGTGTAGTCCGTGTCGACCACGTTGGCCACCGGCGTGAGCGCGACCTGCGTGACGAACTGGTAGCTGTCGAGCTCCGACATCCCGGTGAGCTCCGCGACCCACAGCACCATCTGCTGGTGGGCGATGCGGAAAGCGTCCTCCAGGGGCCGCGAGGAGCCCGTCGTCATGAGGTGCGCGTCGTCCTCGATCCGCGGCCACGCGGTCGGGGCGCCCTTGACCAGCTCGACGACCAGCGTGGTGTCCATCGCCGTCTCGACGGCCACGCCGCACGTCTCCCCCTCGCCCTGGCGGGCGTGCCCGTCGCCGAGGCTGAGCAGCGCACCCTCGACGTTGACGCCGAGGTAGCAGGTCGCGCCGGCCCGCATCTCCGGGGTGTCCATGTTGCCGCCCCACGAGCCGGGGGTGAGCGAGGAGCGCACCTCGCCCAGCGGCGGCGCCACGCCGACCGTGCCGTGCATGGGGTCCAGCGGCAGGGCCGCGGTGAAGTCCGTGTCGCGGGCGGCGTAGCGCACCAGCCGCTCCTGCAGGTCGAGCTCGTACACCCAGGTCCGCTCCGGCAGGGCCGGGTGCAGCATCGCCGTGCGCGGGGTCGCGGTGAGCGCCCCGAAGAACGGGACCGTCGAGGAGACCCCGCGGGCGTACCGGGGCTCTACGGACAGGAAGTGCACCGCGAGGGTGTCGCCGGGCGCGGCGCCCTCGACCCAGAACGGCCCGGTCTGCGGGTTGAGGTAGCGCGGGTCCGCCACCTCGCTCACCAGCTGGTCCACCGAGGTGATCCGGCCGCCGAAGCAGTCGAGGGTCCACGTGGACAGCACCTGCCCCGGGCGCAGCGTGGCGACCGGAGCGGCCCCGCCGAAGGTGTACGTGAGGAGGGCCGGGTCGCCGTCGGCGTCCGGCGCCCAGCGCAGGACCTCGTCGCTCATCCCCGCAGCCTCGCACGCGGCGCGCCCGGTACCGTCCCCGCCGTGCCGGACAGCGACGCGCCCCTCGACGAGCCCGCCGCGGCGGCCGCCGCGCTCGAGCGCTGGGACGTGACGCCCGGTGCTCCGCTGCGCCTGCTCGCCCTGTCGGAGAACGCGACGTACCTCGTCGAGCCCCCCGGCGGGCCGCGCCTGGTCCTGCGCCTCGCCCGCCCCGGCTACCGCACCCGCGAGGAGGTCGCGAGCGAGGTCGCCTGGGTCCGTTCGCTGCGCGCCGGCGGGGTGGTCCGCACCCCGGCCGTCCTGCCCACCCGCGACGGCGGGCACGTCGCCGCGTTCCGGTACGGCGGCCGTACCCGCCTCGCCGTCCTCTCCGAGCACGTCCCCGGCGGCCCCCCGCCGGAGGCGCCGCTGCCGCAGGACCTCGAGCGCCTGGGTGCCCTCGCCGCCCGGATGCACGCCCACGCCCGCTCCTGGCCCCGCCCGCCCGGCTTCACCCGCCCGCGCTGGGACTGGTCGACCTGCCTCGGCCCGGACGGGCACTGGGGGCGGTGGCAGGACGGGCCCGACCTCGACGACGCCGGGCGCGCGGTCCTCGCGGCGGCGGCGGACCTCGCCCGCGCGCGGCTCGCGGCGTACGGCGACGGCCCGGACCGCTTCGGCCTGGTGCACGGGGACATGCGCCGCGCGAACCTCGTCGCGCCGCCGGACCACGTCGAGCACGGCGTCGTCGTCATCGACTTCGACGACTGCGGCGAGTCGTGGTTCCTGTGGGACGCCGCGGCCACCCTGTCGTTCCTGGAGCACCGCCCCGACCTGCCGGCGCTGCTCGCCGCGTGGGTCCGCGGCTACCGCAGCGAGGCGGACCTCACGGCCGAGGACGAGGCCGTCCTGCCGAGCCTCGTCCTCGTGCGCCGCATGCTGCTGCTCGCCTGGGTCGGCAGCCACGCCGAGGTCGAGCAGGCCCGCTCGGTGCGCGCGGGCTTCGCGCGCGGGACCGCGAACCTCGCGCGGCGCTACCTCGCCTCCGGCGGGGCCACCACGGGCGCACGATCGCCGCGGGCGGGGCGATGAGTCCGGCCGCGGCCGCGGGTCGGTACCGCAGAGCAGCAGGAGGAGGAGCGGCGATGACGACGACGTTCACGGCGGTGGTCGAGCTCGGGGGCCGTACGGCCACGGGCATCCCCGTGCCGCCCGAGGCGCTGGACGCCCTGGGCGGGGGCCGGCGCCCGGCGGTGCGGGTGGTGGTGGGCGACTACGCGTACCGCAGCACGGTCGGCTCGAGGGGCGGGCGCGCGATGCTCCCGCTCAGCGCGGAGCACCGGGCCGGCGCCGGCGTCGCCGCCGGCGACGCGGTGGAGGTGCGCCTCGAGCTCGACACGGCGCCGCGGGAGGTCGCCCTGCCCGACGACCTCGCCGCCGCGCTCGACGCCGAGCCGGCCGCGCGGGCGTACTTCGACGGGCTGCCCCCCAGCGCCCGCAAGCACCACGTCACCCAGGTCGAGGGCGCGACGTCGCCCGAGACGCGCGCCCGGCGGGTCGAGCGCTCGCTGGCGGCGCTGCGTGAGGGCCGCCCGCGCTGAGCCGGCTCATCCGCGGTACGCGTCCACCTCGACCTCGACGAGCATCCGCCGGTCGATGAGCCCGCCGACCCCGACCATCGTCGCCGCGGGGCGCACGTCGCCGAAGAGCTCGGCGTGGGCCCGGCCGACCGCCTCGCTGTCGGAGGTGTGCACGACGTACATGCGGGTGCGCACCACGTCGGCGAGCGTGCAGCCGGCCCGGGCGAGCGCGCGCTCGGCGACGCGGAACGCGGCGAGGGTCTGCTGGTACGGGTCGCCCTCGTGCTCGACGACCCCGTCCGGCGTGGCCGCGGTGGAGCCCGACACGAGCACCCAGGGACCGGCGACCACGGCGCGCGAGTAGCCGATCGCCTCCTCCCAGCGGCCGCCGGAGGAGATGCGCTCAGCCACCGGCCACCGCCAGGGCCTCCTGCAGCGTGAAGGCGCGGGCGTAGAGCGCCTTGCCGACGATCGCGCCCTCGACGCCGACCGGGACGAGGGAGCGCAGCGCCTCCAGGTCCTCGAGCGAGGAGACGCCGCCGCTGGCGACGACCGGGCGGTCGGTGGCCGCGCACACGTCGCGCAGCAGGTCGAGGTTGGGGCCCTGCAGGGTGCCGTCCTTGCGGACGTCGGTCACGACGTAGCGGGCGCACCCGTCGCGGTCGAGGCGCTCGAGCACCTCGAAGAGCTCGCCGCCCTCCTGCGTCCAGCCCCGCGCGGCGAGCGTCGTGCCGCGCACGTCGAGCCCGACGGCGATGCGCTCGCCGTGGCGCGCGATGGCCGAGCGCACCCAGTCGGGCGACTCCAGCGCGGCCGTGCCGAGGTTGACCCGCGCGCAGCCCGTGGCCAGCGCCGCGTCGAGGGTCGCGTCGTCGCGGATGCCGCCGGACAGCTCCACCTGCACGTCGAGGCGCCCGACGACCTCGGCCAGCTGCTCGCGGTTCGACCCGCGGCCGAAGGCCGCGTCGAGGTCGACGAGGTGCACCCACTCCGCGCCCGCCTCCTGCCAGGCGAGCGCGGCGGCGAGCGGGTCGCCGTACGAGGTCTCCGAGCCGGCCTCGCCCTGCACCAGGCGCACCGCCTGCCCGTCCGCCACGTCGACGGCCGGCAGCAGCACGAGGCGCCGCTCCCCCGGGCGCCCGCCCAGCGGCGTCCCCGGCTCGGTCGCCGGGCCTGTGCCGGGCAGCGCGCCCATCGGCGGGTGCGGGGCCGCGCCGGACAGGGCGGTGGGGTCGGTCATCGGGCGGACCTCCGGTCGAAGAGCAGGGTGGCGAGGACGGGCAGGGCGAGCAGGGCCAGCAGCAGCGCGCCGAGGCGCCACCACCAGCTGTCGGACAGGACCCACACCACGACCTGGCTCAGCACGACGAGGGCGAGCAGGACGCGGTCCTGGCGGCGCCGGCGCCGGGCGAGGGACCCCTGCGCCCGGCGGGCGCGGCGCCGGCGGTCGAGGCGGTCGCGCACGGCGCCGGTGAGGCGGCGGCGGCGCGCCTGGCCGAGGTCGCGGCGGCGCTGCAGCTCGCGCGCCCGGGCCGCCTCGGCCGCGCGCACCTCGGCGGTGGCGCCCTCGCGCGCGGCGCGCTCGGCCCGGCGGCGGGCCCGCTCGCGGCTCACGGGGCGCTCACCGGCCCGTCACAGCGCGGCGACCCAGTTGCGCAGCAGCTGCGCCCCCGCGTCACCGCTCTTCTCCGGGTGGAACTGCGTCGCGGCCAGCGGGCCGTTCTCGACGGCCGCCACGAAGCGGTCGCCGTGCTCGGCCCACGTGACGAGCGGCGCGCGCAGCCGCTCGGACGGCTCGAGCTCCCAGCGCCGGACGCCGTACGAGTGCACGAAGTAGAAGCGCTCGCCCTCGACGCCGGCGAAGAGCGCGGAGCCCTGCGGCGCCTCGACGGTGTTCCAGCCCATGTGCGGCAGCACGGGCGCCTCGAGCTTCTCCACCGTGCCCGGCCACTCGCCGAAGCCCTCGGTGTCCTGGCCGTGCTCGACGCCGCGGGCGAACATCACCTGCATGCCGACGCAGATCCCGAGCACGGGCCGGCCCCCGGCGAGGCGCCGCCCGACGAGCTCGTGCGCGCGGACCGCGTCGAGGCCGGCCATGCACGCGGCGAACGCGCCGACGCCGGGCACGACGAGCCCGTCGGCCTCGCGCGCGGCGGTGCGGTCGGCGGTGAGCTCGACCCGCGCCCCGGTGCGCTCGAGCGCGCGCACCGCCGAGCGCACGTTCCCCGAGCCGTAGTCGAGGACGACGACCCGCTTGCTCACAGCACGCCCTTGGTGGACGGCACGCCCGTCTCGCGCGGGTCGAAGGCCACGGCGTCGCGCAGGGCGCGGGCCACGCCCTTGAACTGGCACTCGGCCACGTGGTGGGCGTTGCGCCCGCGCAGCACGTCGATGTGCAGCGCGATGGCCGCGTGGTGGCTGAAGGCCTCCCAGACGTGGCGGGTCAGCGAGGACTCGTACGCCCCGATGGTCGGCGCGAGCCCCTCGGGCTCCGTGTGCACGAGGTAGGGCCGGCCCGCCACGTCCACCGCGACGCGGGCGAGCGCCTCGTCGAGCGGCACGAGGCTGTCGGCGAAGCGGCGGATGCCCACCTTGTCGCCGAGGGCCTGCCGGAACGCCTGGCCGAGCGCGATCGCGGTGTCCTCGACCGTGTGGTGCGTGTCGATGTGCAGGTCGCCCTCGGTCTTGACCCGCAGGTCGAACAGGCCGTGGCGCCCGAGCTGGTCGAGCATGTGGTCGTAGAAGCCCACGCCGGTGGAGACCTCCACCGCCCCGGTGCCGTCGAGGTCGATCTCGACGAGGACGTCGGACTCCTTCGTCGTGCGCTGGACCCTGCCCGTGCGGCTCACGCCGTGACCTCCTCGAGTGCGGTGCGGAAAGCGTCCATCTCGGCCGGGGTGCCCACGCTCACCCGGAGCCAGCCGTCGGGCCCCGTCTCGCGCACGAGCACGCCGCGGTCGAGCAGCCCCTGCCAGACGGCGTGCCGGTCGGCGAAGCGGCCGAACAGCGCGAAGTTGGCGTCGGTCTCGGCGACCTCGTGGCCCCGGGCCCGCAGCCACGCGACGAGCTCGTCGCGGGCGCCGCGCAGCGCCGCCACCTCGGCCTGGAGCTCGTCGGTGTGCCGCAGGGCGGCCCGGGTGACGGCCTGGGTCACCGCCGAGAGGTGGTACGGCAGCCGGACCAGCTGCAGCGCGTCGACGACCGCCGGGTCGGCGGCGAGGTAGCCCAGGCGGGCGCCGGCGAGCGCGAACGCCTTGCTCATGGTGCGGGTGACGACGAGCAGCGGGCGCCCCTCGAGCAGCTCCAGCGCGCTCGGCGTGCCCGGGCGGCGGAACTCCGCGTACGCCTCGTCGACGACGAGCAGGCTGCAGGCGTCGACGCACGCCTCGTAGAGGGCCAGCACCGTCGCGGCGTCCAGCGCCGTGCCGGTCGGGTTGTTCGGCGAGGCGACGAGGACGACGCTGGGCTGCTGGTCCGCGATGGCCCCGACGGCCCGCTCGACGTCGATGGTGAAGTCGTCGCGCCGCGGCTCCGTCACCCAGCGGGTGTGCGAGTCGCGGCAGTAGTCCGGGTACATCGAGTAGGTCGGCGCGAAGCCCAGCGCGCGCCGGCCCGGCCCGCCGAAGGCCTGCAGGAGCTGCAGCATGACCTCGTTGGAGCCGTTGGCCGCCCAGACCCGCGACGCGTCGAGGGCGACGCCCGACTCGCGGAGCAGGTACGCCGCGAGGTCCTCGCGCAGCGCCACCGCGTCGCGCTCCGGGTAGCGGTTGAGCCCGCGGGTCGCCTCGGCCACCGCCGCCGCGACGTCCGCGACGAGCGCGTCCGACGGCGCGTACGGGTTCTCGTTGACGTTGAGCAGCACCGGCACGTCGAGCTGGGGCGCGCCGTACGGCACCTTCCCGCGCAGCTCCGCGCGCAGCGGCAGCCGGTCGAGGGGGGTGCGCTCGTCGGTGGGGGTCGCGGTGGCCGCCTCGCTCACCGGAACCGCACCTCGACCGCCTGCCCGTGCGCGGGCAGGTCCTCGGCCTGGGCGAGCACGACGACGTGCGGGGCGACGTCGCGCAGGGCGCCCTCGTCGTACTCGACGACGTGGATGCCGCGCAGGAACGTCTGCACCGACAGGCCGCTGGAGTGGCAGGCGCAGCCGCCGGTCGGCAGGACGTGGTTGGACCCGGCGGCGTAGTCGCCGAGGGAGACCGGCGCGTACGGCCCGACGAACACCGCGCCGGCGTTGCGCACCCGGTACGCCCACCGCCGCGCGTCGCGGGTCTGCACCTCCAGGTGCTCCGCGGCGTAGGCGTCGACGACGCGCAGCCCCGCCTCGAGGTCGTCGACGAGGACGACCGCGGACTGCCGGCCCGCAAGGGCCTGGCGGATGCGCTCGGCGTGCTTGGCCTGCGGCACCTGCACCTCGAGCTCGGCGACCACCGCGTCGGCCAGCGCCGGCGAGTCGGTGACGAGCACCGCCGCGGCGACGACGTCGTGCTCGGCCTGGCTGATCAGGTCAGCCGCGACGTGCGCGGGGTCGGCGCTGTCGTCGGCGAGGACCGCGATCTCGGTGGGCCCGGCCTCGGAGTCGATGCCCACGACGCCGCGGACGAGGCGCTTGGCCGCCGCGACCCAGACGTTACCGGGCCCGGTGACGATGTCCACGGGGCGGCAGGCGCCGGCCCCGTACGCGAGCATGGCGACCGCCTGGGCGCCGCCGGCGGCGTACACCTCCTCGACCCCGAGCAGGGCGCAGGCGGCGAGGATCGTCGGGTGCGGCAGGCCGCCGTGCTCGCGCTGCGGCGGGCTGACGACGACGAGCTCCTCGACGCCGGCCACCTGCGCCGGCACGACGTTCATGACCACGCTGCTCGGGTAGACCGCGCGCCCGCCCGGCGCGTAGAGCCCCACCCGGCGCACCGGCAGCCACCGCTCGGTGACGCTGCCGCCGGGGACGACCTGCGTGGTGTGGTCGAGCCGGCGCTGGTCCTCGTGCACCCGCCGCGCCCGCTCGATGCTCACCTCGAGCGCGGCGCGGACCGCCGGGTCGAGCCGGTCGAGGGCCTGCGCGAGGGCCTCGGCGGGGACCCGCAGCGACGGCGGGCGCACCCCGTCGAACCGCTCGCCCGCCTCGAGCACGGCCGCCTCGCCCCGCTCGCGCACGTCCGCGAGCAGCGGCGCGACCGCCGCGGCGGCCGCCTCCACGTCGAGCTCCGCGCGGGGCAGGACGTCGTGCAGCCCCGCCGCGTCGAGGGCGGACAGGGCGGTGCCGCGCAGGTCGGTCCGGGGGATCACGCGGCCAGTCTAGGCGCGCGCCGGGGCCCGCCCGCTCCTACGCTGGGCCGGTGAGCACCCGGATCCCGCTGTTCCCGCTGGGCACCGTGCTCTACCCCGGCCTGCTGCTCCCCCTGCACGTGTTCGAGCAGCGCTACCGCGACCTCGTACGGGACCTCGTCGCCCTGCCCGAGGGCGCGCCGCGGCGCTTCGGGGTGGTCGCGCTGCGCGAGGGGCGCGAGGTCGGGGTCGACGGGGTCGCCGGGCTGGCGGCCCTGCACGCGGTGGGTTGCTGCGCCGAGCTGCGCCAGGTCGAGCCGTACCCCGACGGGCGGGCGGACATCGCCACCGTCGGCACGACCCGCTTCCGCATCCTCGGGCTGGACGCCTCGCGGTCGTACCTGCAGGCCGACGTCGAGCTGCTCGGCGAGCCGGACGGCGAGGGGGCCGCGGCGCTCGTCGACCCGGTCCGCGCGGCGTTCCGCCGCTACCGGGCCCGCCTGCTCGGGGCGGTCGAGGAGGAGCTCCCCGACGACCCGGAGGGCGCGCTGCCCGACGAGCCGCAGCTGCTGTCGTACGTGGTCGCCGCGGCCGTCGTCCTCGACGGCACCGACAAGCAGGGCCTGCTCGCCGCCGCCACCTCCGCGGACCGGCTGCGCGCCGAGCTCGCGCTGCTACGGCGCGAGGCCGGCGTGCTCCGGGCCCTGCCCTCCGTGCCCGCGGTGGACCTGGTCCGCGCGCCGTACGGCGCCAACTGAGCACCGTCCCCGCATGATCACCGCAGGAGGTGGGTGCGCCCTCCTGCCGTGATCGTGCAGGGATGGCGGCGGCTCAGCCCTGGGGCGCCAGGGTGGACGCGTCGATCACGAAGCGGTAGCGGACGTCGCTGGCCACCACGCGGTCGTACGCCTCGTTGACCTCCTCCGCCGGGATGACCTCGACCTCGGCCCCGAGCCCGTGCTCGGCGCAGAAGTCGAGCATCTCCTGGGTCTCGCGGATGCCGCCGATCATCGAGCCGGCCAGGCTGCGCCGCCCGCCGATGAGGGCGAACGCGGGCACCGAGAGCGGCTCCTCCGGGGCGCCGACGTTGACGAGGGCGCCGTCGAGCGTCAGCAGCGAGAGGTAGGCGCCCATGTCGACGCTCGCCGAGACCGTCGAGACGATGAGGTCGAACGACCCGGCGAGCCGCTCGAAGGTCTCCGGGTCGCCCGTCGCGTAGTAGTGGTCCGCGCCCAGGCGCAGGCCGTCCTCCTGCTTCTTCAGCGACTGGGACAGGACGCTCACCTCGGCGCCCAGCGCCTTGGCGATCTTCACGCCCATGTGCCCGAGCCCGCCGAGGCCGACGATCGCGACCTTCGTCCCGGGCCCGGCGCCCCAGCGCTTGAGCGGGCTGTAGAGCGTGATGCCCGCGCAGAGCAGCGGCGCGGCGACGTCGAGGCCGATGCCCTCGGGGATCCCCAGGACGTACGCCTCGTCGACGACCACCTTCTCGCTGTAGCCGCCCTCGGTCGGGCGGCCGTCCTTGCCGATCGCGTCGTAGGTGCCGACGTTGCCCTTGAGGCAGTACTGCTCCTCGCCTGCCCGGCACGGCGCGCACTCGCGGCAGGAGTCGACCATGCACCCCACACCGACCCGGTCCCCGACGGCGTACCGCGTGACCTCCGGGCCGACCGCCTCGACCGTGCCGGCGATCTCGTGGCCGGGCACGAGCGGGTAGATGGTCTCGCCCCACTCCCCGCGGGCGGTGTGGATGTCGGAGTGGCAGATGCCGGCGTAGGCGATGTCGATGAGCACGTCCGTCGGGCCCAGGTCGCGGCGCTCGATCGTCGTCGGGCGCAGCGGCTCGGTGGGGCCGGCGGTCGCGTAGGCGTTCACGGTCAGCACGTGGGCTGCTCCTCGGTGTCGCGGAACTGTCGTGCACCATCGTCCCCGGTGGCGGGCGCGCCGACACCGGGCGCTCCGCCTACGCTCGCGTGATGCGCACCGCACCGGCCCCCGGCGCGCCGCCGGCCCGCTCGCGCCCGCGCGGCCTCGTCCTGCGCGGGCGCGTGGTCCCCCGCTGGGACGCCGACGACGACCTGCCCGACGGCGAGGTCGTCGTCCTCGACGGGCGGGTCGCCGCCCTGGGGCCGTGGCAGGGGGAGCGCCCCGGGCTGCCCGTGCTCGGCGGTCCGGGCGCCGTCGTCGGCCCGGGCCTCGTCGACGCGCACGTGCACCTCGCCTTCGCAGACCCGGGCGCGGTCCTCGCCGGCGGGGTGGTGGCGGCGCGCGACCTCGGCGCTCCCCCGGCCGACGCCGCCCGCTGGCGGGCCCTCGCCGCGCCCGCCGTGGCCGTCGCCGGCCCGCTGCTCACCGCTCCGGGCGGCTACCCGGTGCGCTCCTGGGGCGCCGGCGGGTTCGGGCTGGAGGTCGCCGACCCGGCGGCGGCGCGCGCGGCGGTCGACCGGCTGGCCGCCGAGGGCGTGGACGTCGTCAAGCTGGCTCTCGAGCCGGCCGCCGGCCCGGTCGTCGGGCCCGCGACGGCGCGCGCCGTCGTCGACGCGGCGCACCGGCACGGCCTGGCGGTGACCTGCCACGCCCTGCGGGCCGGCGCCGTCGCGGCGGCCCTCGACGCCGGCGTCGACGAGCTGTGCCACGTGCCGGTGGAGCCGCTGCCCGCCGCGCTGCTCGAACGGCTCGCCGACCTGGCGCTGCCCGTCGTCTCGACCCTGCGCACCCACGCGGGCGCCGAGGGGGCCTCGGCCCCGGTCGTCGACGTGGCCGCGTCGCTGGTCGCCGCGGGCGTCCCGCTGCGCTACGGGACCGACCTCGGCAACGCCGGGACCGCCCCCGGGGCCGACGCCGGCGAGCTGCGCCTGCTCGCCGGCGCCGGGCTCGGGGTCCGGGGAGCGCTCGCCGCCGCCACGACCGGGGCCGCCGCGGCCCCCGGGCTCGCCGGGCGCGTCGACGGCGCGCTGCGGGTGGGGGGCCGCGCCGGGCTCGTCGTGCTCGACGCCGACCCCCGGGGTGCCGGCGCTCCCCCGGCCCCCGGCGGGGCCGGGGGTCCGCACGGGCTCGGGGTGCTGGCCCGCCCGCGCGCCGTCGTCAGCGGCGAGGTCGTCCTCGAGCGCTCCGGGGGTGGCCGGTGAGCGCGGGCGCCCGCGGTCCGGGCGCCACCGCGGCCGCCGTCGTGGTCGCCTCCCTCGCGCTCGGCGGCGCGGCCGGCTGGCTGTGGTCGCTGCTCGCGCCGCGCGCGCTGTGGCGGGTGCAGGAGGGCGGCGCCGCGCTGGACGGCCTGACGAACCAGGCGTTCGTCGGCGCGGACGGCACGCTCGCCGTCCTCGGTACGGCCGCCGGCGCGCTCGTGGCCGTCGCCGGCTGGCTGCTCGCCCGGTCCCGCGGCCTGGTGCTGCTCGGCGCCGCGGCCGCGGGGGGCGTGCTGGGGTCGCTGCTCGCCTGGCGCGTCGGCGTGCTCCTCGCGCCGGACGACGTGGCCGAGCGGGCGCGGGGCCTGGCCGTCGGCACGACGCTCGACGGTGGCCTGCGCCTGAGGGCCCCCGGGGTGCTGCTGCTGTGGCCGATCGCGTCGGCGGTCGTGCTCACCGCCCTGCAGGCGCTGGCGGTCGGCGCCGAGCGGCGGGCGGCGCGACGGGCCGGCGCCGCGGGTGGCGTGGCTCCCGCGGCTCGTGCCGAGGAGGAGGAGGCCGGGGCGTCCCCCGCCGGCGTCAGCCCGGACGGCCGACCGGCGCCGCCACCGCACGGGTGAGCCGGACGAGGTCCGCCGGCGCGAGCTCCACGTCGAGCCCCCGGCGCCCCCCGGAGACCAGGACGGTCTCGTGCCCGAGCGCGCTCGCGTCGACCACCGTCGGCAGCGCCCTGCGCTGCCCCAGCGGGCTGATGCCGCCCACCACGTAGCCGCTGCTGCGCTCGGCCGCCGCCGGGTCGGCCATGACGGCGCGCTTGCCGCCCACCGCGGCGGCGAGCGCCTTGAGGTCGAGCTGCCCGCTGACGGGGACGACCGCCACGACGAGGCGCCCGTCCACCTCGGCGAGCAGCGTCTTGAGCACGCGCTCGGGCTCGACGCCCAGGGCGTGCGCCGCCTCGAGCCCGTACGACGCCGCCGCCGGGTCGTGCTCGTACGCCCGTAGCGCGAACGGCACCCCGGCGCGCTCGAGCGCCACCGTCGCCGGGGTCCCCCCGCTCTCCTTGCGCCGTGCCACGGCGGGACCCTAGCGCCGCCCGGCCGGTCAGCGCGGGAGCAGCCGCAGGTCGAGCTCGAGGACGCCGGGGGCGGGGACGGCGAGCGTCGCGCCCGCCGCGGCGAAGGCGCCGGCGAGGCGCGCGGGCGCGCTGCCGGGGGCCCAGCCACCCGGGGGCGCGAGCCCGTCGAGGTCGACGTACGCGGCCGCCACCGCCTGCTCGAGCCGCGGCAGCGCCTCGGCGACGCGCGGCTCCTCCCCCAGGGCGGGGCCCGCGGCGGCGCCGGGACCCGTCGACCCGCTCACCTCCAGCGCCCCGCGCGCCGAGGGCGTCGTCGCCACGACGAGCCTGCCGTCGGTGGTGGCCCGCTCCGGCAGGGCGCCCGCGCGCCCGGCCAGCGCGAGCAACCGCTCCAGCGCGCGCCCCGCACCCTCCGGGTCGGGGTGCCGGACCCGCAGCGCCGCCCCGTCGGCGCCGCCCGGGCGCAGGGCGAGGGCCAGGTCCTCGCCGGCGAGCGGGACGAGGCCGGCCGGCAGCTCCAGGGCGAGCCGGTCCTCGACGGCGGTGCGCTGGCCCGGCGCGCCACCCAGGACGCCCGCGACGAGCGGGTCCTCCTCGACCAGCCGGTCCCAGCCGGCCGTGAGGGCGCCGCCGAGGCCGTGCACCGCGAGCGCCGCGGCGGTCCCCACCGGCAGGCCCGCCAGGCCCGGCGGCGCGGCGCCCGCCGGGCGCGCCCAGCCGCCGCTGGTGCGCGCGACGAGCCGCGGCCGACCGTCGTCGACCCGCAGCACGGCGGCCGTGCGCGGCCCCAGGGCCGCGGCGGCGAGGTCGGCGCCGGTGACGAGCGCGCGCCCCGCGGCGGTCCCGCCGCTCGCCCCGGACGCGTCGAGCGCGGCCGCGAGCGCCGGCGCGGCCAGGGCGGCCGTGGCCGCCCACGCGGTCGCGACGCCGCGGCCGCCGAGCGCGTCGACGTCGGACGCGAACCCGGGGTCGTCGGCGAGCGGGCGGTCCTGCGCGGCCCGGGCCGCGTCCTCGGCCTGCGCCTGGTCCGGCGCCAGGAGCGCGTAGCCGTCCAGGAGCACCCAGCCAGGTCCCCCGCCGCGCCCGGCCAGCCGCCCGAGGGCGGCGCGGGCGGCGTCCTCGTCCCGCACGGCCAGCGCCGCGACCGGGCGCACCGGTGCCGCTGCCCGCGCCGGTCCCCCGGACCCGCCCGCGACCGGGGGGCGCAGGGCCACGCCGACCCGGTCGCCGAGCCACGGGTCGACGTCGCGCTCCCAGTCGACGCCGTCGAGCCCGCCGCCGCGGGCGAGCAGGTCGTACGCCGCCCGCCGCAGGTCCTCCCGGTCGCCGCCGGGCCCGTCCGGCAGCGAGCGCAGCAGCCGCAGGACCTGCAGCTTCTGCCCCGCCGGCGGGTCGAGGTCGACCGCGAGGTACGCCCGGGCGTCGGCCGGCAGGACCTGCGCCGGGAGCGTGCCCCCGCCGGACGCCCAGCGGACCGCGCGCGCACCGGCCACGACGAGCACCGCCACCAGGGCGGCGGCGAGCAGCGCGGCGAGCACGCGCCGCCCGCCCCAGCGCCGCGTCGGCCGCGTCGGCCGCGTCCACCGCGTCCGCCGCACCCCGGGGAGCCCCGGCCCCCGCGCGCCGCTCAGCCCAGGCACTGGGCGCCGAGCAGCGCCTTGAGGTCGCCGAAGAGCGCCGTCGACGGCGTGACCCGCAGCCCGTCGTCGAGCCGCAGCAGCGTCGAGCCGCGGCTGGACTGCAGGCGCAGGTGCACCTCGGTCACGCCCGGGTGCGTGCCGAGCACCTCCTTGAGCCGCTCCACGACCGGGGGCGTGCAGCGGGCCGTGGCCAGGGTGACGACGACCGGCCCGCGCGGGCCCTCGGAGAGGTCGGGGAGGCTGAGCTCCATCGCCACGACCTTGGGCGTGTCCTCCCGCCGGTCGAGCCGGCCCTTGACGAGCACCACGGCGTCCTCGGCGAGCGAGGTCGCCACGAGCTGGTAGGTCGACGGGAAGAACATGACGTCGATCGCGCCCTCGAGGTCCTCGAGGGTGGCGATCGCCCACGGGTCGCCGCGCTTGGTCATCTTGCGCTGCAGGCCGGTGATGAGCCCGCCGAGCGTGACGACCGCGCCGTCCGGGCGGTCGTCGGACCCGGTGAGCGAGGCCACCGAGCAGTCCGAGGCCGAGGACAGCACGTGCTCGATGCCGAAGAGCGGGTGGTCCGACACGTAGAGCCCGAGCATCTCGCGCTCGTACGCCAGCAGCGCGGCCTTGTCCCACTCGCCGACCGGGATCGGCGGGGTGACCGTGGCGCCGACGCCGCCGTCGTCCCCGCCCCCACCGTCGTCGCCGCCGCCGAACAGGTCGAACTGGCCGATGGCCTCGTTGCGCTTGGTGTCGACGAACGCGTCGATGGCGTCGGCGTGGACCGCGAGCAGCCCGCGGCGGGTGTGCCCGAGCGAGTCGAACGCGCCGGCCTTGATGAGCGACTCGATGGTCTTCTTGTTGCAGACCACCTGGTCGACCTTGCGCAGGAAGTCGTAGAAGTCGGCGAAGCGGCCCTTGCTGCGGCGGGTCGCCGCGATGGACGCGACGACGTTGGCGCCGACGTTGCGCACCGCGGACAGGCCGAAGCGGATGTCGGTGCCGGTCGGGGTGAACTCCGCGTCGGACTCGTTGACGTCGGGGGGCAGCACCTTGATGCCCATGCGGCGGCACTCGTTGAGGTAGAGCGCGGACTTGTCCTTGTCGTCCTTGACGCTCGTCAGCAGGGCGGCCATGTACTCGGCCGGGTAGTTCGCCTTGAGGTAGGCGGTCCAGTACGAGACGAGCCCGTACGCCGCCGAGTGCGCCTTGTTGAACGCGTAGTCCGAGAAGGGGACGAGGATGTCCCACAGCGTCTTGACCGCGGCCTCGGAGAAGCCGTTGGCCACCATGCCGTCGCGGAACCCGACGTACTCGGCGTCGAGGACCTCGCGCTTCTTCTTGCCCATGGCGCGGCGCAGCAGGTCGGCCTTGCCGAGGCTGTAGCCCGCCACCTTCTGGGCGATGGCCATGACCTGCTCCTGGTACACGATGAGGCCGTACGTCGTGCCCAGGATCTCGGCGAGCGGCTCGGCCAGCTCGGGGTGGATCGGGGTGATCTCCTGCTGGCCGTTCTTGCGCAGCGCGTAGTTGGTGTGCGAGCCCGCGCCCATCGGGCCGGGCCGGTAGAGCGCGCCGACGGCCGAGATGTCCTCGAAGTTGTCGGGCTTCATGAGGCGCAGCAGCGCGCGCATCGGCCCGCCGTCGAACTGGAACACCCCGAGGGTGTCGCCGCGCCCCAGCAGCGCGTACGTCGCCGGGTCGGTCGGGTCCTTGCTCAGCGCGTCGAGGTCGATCGACTCGCCGCGGTTGGCCTCGACGTTCTTCAGGGCGTCGTCGAGGATCGTGAGGTTGCGCAGGCCCAGGAAGTCCATCTTGACCAGGCCGAGGTCCTCGCAGCTCGGGTAGTCGAACTGCGTGATCACCTGCCCGTCCTGCTCGCGGCGCATGATGGGGATGAGGTCGAGCAGCGGCTCGCTCGACATGATGACGCCGGCCGCGTGCACGCCCCACTGGCGCTTGAGGTTCTCCAGGCCCTTGGCGGTGTCCACCACCCGGCGCACGTCGGGGTCGCTCTCGTAGAGCGCGCGGAACTCCCCCGCCTCGCCGTACCGCTTGTGCGCGGGGTCGAAGATGCCGGTGAGCGGGACGTCCTTGCCCATCACCGACGGCGGCATGGCCTTGGTGATGCGGTCGCCCATGGCGAAGGGGTAGCCCAGCACGCGCCCGGCGTCCTTGACCGCCTGCTTGGCCTTGATGGTGCCGTAGGTGACGATCTGCGCGACCCGGTCGTCGCCGTACTTCTCGGTGACGTAGCGGATGACCTCGCCGCGCCGGCGCTCGTCGAAGTCGACGTCGAAGTCGGGCATCGACATGCGCTCGGGGTTGAGGAACCGCTCGAAGATCAGCCCGTGCTGCAGCGGGTCGAGGTCGGTGATGCCCATCGCGTACGCGGTCATGGCGCCCGCGCCGGACCCGCGGCCGGGGCCGACCCGGATGCCGTTGCGCTTGGCCCAGCCGATGAAGTCCGCGACGACGAGGAAGTAGCCCGAGTAGCCCTTGGAGGCGATGACCTCGGTCTCGTACTCCGCCTGGCGGCGCACCCGGTCCGGCACGCCGGCCGGGTAGCGCCGGCGCAGCCCGAGCTCGACCTCCTTGACGAACCAGGACTGCTCGGACTCACCGTCGGGCACCGGGTAGCGGGGCATGTAGCGGCCCGCGCCCTCGCTGAACTCCACGCTGCACCGCTCGGCGATGGCCAGCGTGTTGTCGCACGCGTCGGGCGCCTCCGACCAGAGCGTGCGCATCTCCTCGGCGGACTTGAGGTAGAAGTCCTGCGCGTCGAACCGGAACCTGTTGGGGTCGGCCAGGGTCGAGCCGGACTGGACGCACAGCAGCACCTCGTGCGCGGTCGCGTCCTCCGGGTAGGTGTAGTGCAGGTCGTTCGTCGCCACCCGCGGCAGGCCCATGTCCCTGCCCAGGCGCAGCAGGTCGTCGCGGACCCGGCGCTCGATGCCGATGCCGTGGTCCATGAGCTCGAGGAAGTAGCTGTCGGGCCCGAAGATGTCGCGGAACTCCCCGGCCGCGGCCTTGGCCTCCTCGTAGCGCCCGAGGCGGAGCAGGGTCTGGACCTCGCCGGAGGGGCAGCCCGTCGTGGCGATGATCCCCGCGCCGTACGTCTGCAGCAGCTCCCGGTCCATGCGCGGCTTGTAGTAGTAGCCCTCGAGGCTGGCCAGGGAGCTGAGCCGGAAGAGGTTGTGCATGCCCTGGGTCGTCTCGGCCAGCAGGGTGATGTGGGTGTACGCCCCGCCGCCGGAGACGTCGTCCTCGCCGCCGCTGCCCCAGCGGACCCGGGTCTTCTCGCGCCGGGAGGTGCGCCCGGGGGCGAGGTAGGCCTCGGTCCCGATGATCGGGGTCACCCCGGCGGCGCGCCCGGCCTTCCAGAAGTCGTACGCGCCGAACATGTTGCCGTGGTCGGTCATGGCCACGGCCGGCATGCCCATGCGCGCGGCCTCGGAGAAGAGGTCCTTGACGCGCGCCGCGCCGTCGAGCATCGAGTACTCGGTGTGCACGTGCAGGTGCACGAACGAGCCGCTCGCGTCGGCCATCGGCGCTCCCCTCGATCCGCGGCCCGCGGGTCGGTCCTGCCCTCGACCCCGGCCGCCCGCGAGTCTAGGCGCCGCCCCCGACAGCCCCCGGCAGCGACGCGGGGGCCGCGCCGCGGGGTGGCAGCGCTCACAGGCCGCCGACGTTGCCGGATCGTTACGGCGACCTGTCCCGATCCGCTTGCGCGGTCGCTGCGGAAACGTTTCCATCGTGCCCAGGACAACGGCGGTCCTCGGTGGACCGCCGCCTACCGGAAGCGCTCCCGGACGGAGCGGACCCACCACTGGAGGCAACGGGCCATGGGCTCTCGCACGAACCGGCCGGCCGCCCTCGCGGCCGGCGTCCTCGGGCTCTCGCTGGTGCTCACCGCGTGCGGCTCGGACAACGGCGGCGACGACACCGCGAGCGGCGGCAGCGGCGGCGGCAGCGGCGCCGACTGCTCCGCGTACGAGCAGTACACGCAGGACTTCCCCGGCATCGACGGCAAGACCGTCTCGGTCTACACGAGCATCGTCACGCCGGAGGACCAGCCGCACCTGGACTCCTACGCCGCGTTCGAGGAGTGCACCGGCGTCGACGTCCAGTACGAGGGCGACAAGGCCTTCGAGGCGCAGGTGCTCGTGCGCGCCAAGGCCGGCAACGCGCCCGACATCGCGTACGTGCCGCAGCCGGGCCTGCTCCAGCAGCTCGTCGCCACCGGCGCGGCCGTGCCGGCGCCCGAGCAGACCGCCGCCAACGTCGACGAGTTCTTCGGCGAGGACTGGAAGGGCTACGGCTCGGTCGACGGGCAGTTCTACGCCGCGCCGCTCGGCGCGAACGTGAAGTCCTTCGTCTGGTACTCCCCCAGCGAGTTCGAGGACTCCGGCTACGAGGTCCCGACCACGCTGGACGAGCTGAAGTCGCTCACCGACCAGATGGTCGCCGACGGCAAGGTCCCGTGGTGCGCCGGCATCGCGTCCGGCGAGGCGACCGGCTGGCCGGTCACCGACTGGATGGAGGACATGATGCTCCGGCTCAACGGGCCGGAGGTCTACGACCAGTGGGTCAACCACGAGATCCCGTTCAACGGCCCCGAGTCGACGGCCGCGCTCGACGCGGTGGGCGAGTACCTCAAGAACCCCGAGTACGTGAACGGCGGCTACGGCGACGTCACGACGATCGCCACGACCACGTTCCAGGACGGCGGCCTGCCGATCATCGACGGCGCGTGCTCGCTGCACCGCCAGGCCGGCTTCTACGCCGCGAACTGGCCCGAGGGCACCGAGGTCGCCGAGGACGGTGACGTCTTCGCGTTCTACCTGCCGGGCCAGACCGCCGAGGACCGCCCGGTCCTGGGCGGCGGCGAGTTCGTCCTCGCCTTCGACGACCGCCCCGAGGTGCAGGCGTTCCAGACCTTCCTGTCCTCGGACACCTGGGCCAACGAGAAGGCGATCGCCACCCCGCAGGGCGGCTGGGTCAGCGCCAACAGCGGCCTCGAGGTGGACAACCTCGTGAGCCCGATCGACCAGCTCTCCGCGGAGATCCTGCAGGACCCGAACGCGGTCTTCCGCTTCGACGGCTCGGACCAGATGCCCGGCGCGGTCGGCGCCGACGCGTTCTGGAAGCAGGCCACGAACTGGATCACGGGCCAGTCGACGCAGGAGACGGTCGACAAGATCGAGGCGGCCTGGCCGGCGTCCTGACGCGCCGCTGAGGTCGGCGGGCGCCCGCGCACCGCGCGGGCGCCCGCCCCTCGTCCCGCACGTCCCCCGTCCCGCCCCTCGTCCCCGCCCCGTCCGAAGGAGGCACCGCGGTGACCACCGCCGAGAAGTTCGGGCAGATGGCGCTGGCGGTGGTGGTCTTCCTGGCCCTCATCGCCCTCGTCCTGTTCCTCATCGGCCGCATCTCCGGCCGCCGCGGAGACCGGGCCGTCGCGCTCGGCTTCGTCGGGCCCACCCTGCTGCTCGTGGCCGTGGGGCTCGTCTACCCGGCCCTGCGCACGATCCTGCAGTCGTTCCAGCAGGCCGACGGCAGCGGCTTCGTCGGCCTCGACAACTACCAGTTCATCTTCACCAACAGCGACCAGCTCACGGTGCTGCGCAACACGGCGCTCTGGGTCGTCGTGACGCCCTTCGTGGCCACCGGCATCGGGCTCGTCTACGCCGTGCTCATCGACCGCGCGCGCGTCGAGGCCTTCGCCAAGGCCCTCATCTTCCTGCCGATGGCGATCTCGTTCGTCGGCGCCTCGATCATCTGGAAGTTCGTCTACGAGTTCCGCCCCGAGCAGGGCAACATCCAGCAGATCGGCCTGCTCAACCAGGTGCTCGTGTGGCTCGGCTTCAGCCCCCAGCAGTTCCTGGTGAACGCGCCCTGGAACACCCTGTTCCTCATCGCCGTGATGATCTGGGTGCAGGCCGGCTTCGCGATGACGGTGCTGTCCGCCGCGATCAAGGCCATCCCCGACGACATCATCGAGGCGGCCCGCCTCGACGGCGTGTCCGGCGTCGGGCTCTTCCGGCACATCACGGTGCCGAGCATCCGCCCCGCCCTCGTCGTCGTCCTCACGACGATCGGCATCGCGACCCTGAAGGTCTTCGACATCGTCCGCACCATGACCGGCGGGCAGTTCGACACGAACGTCGTGGCCAACGAGTTCTACACGCAGGCGTTCCGGGCCGACCAGGGCGGCATCGGCGCCGCGCTCGCGGTCGTCCTCTTCGCCCTCGTCGTCCCGATCGTCGCCTACAACATCCGCCAGCTGCGCGCCTCGGAGGCACGATGACCACCAGCGCCCCCACGGCCGTCGTCCCGAGCGTCGCCCGCACGATCAGCACCACCGCCTCGCGCGGCAAGAAGCGCCTCACCTCCCCGTGGGCCTCGCTCGCGGCCGTGGTCATCGCCGTCCTCTGGACGCTGCCGACGCTGGGGCTGCTCGTCACGTCGTTCCGCGAGGAGACGGACATCCGCCGCACCGGCTGGTGGACCGCCCTGTCCGACCCGACGTTCACGCTGGACAACTACCGCGAGGCCCTCGGGCGCGAGTCCGGCGGCGGCGGCCTCGTGGACTACCTCGTCAACTCGTTCGTCATCACGGTGCCGTCGGTCGTCATCCCGATGGTGCTGGCGGCGCTGGCGGCGTACGCGTTCGCCTGGATCCACTTCCCCGGGCGCGACTTCCTCTTCATCGCGGTGTTCGCGCTGCAGATCGTGCCGATCCAGGTCACGCTCATCCCCCTGCTGACCCTGTTCGTGCAGGGCGACGTCGGCGAGTTCGTGCGCATCTGGGTGGCGCACTCGACCTTCGCCCTGCCGCTCGCGGTGTTCCTGCTGCACAACTTCATGCGCGACGTGCCCGCCGAGCTCATCGAGGCGGCGCGGGTCGACGGCGCGGGGCACGTCAAGACCTTCTTCAGCGTCGTCCTGCCGCTCATGACCCCCGCCCTGGCCGCCTTCGGCATCTTCCAGTTCCTCTGGGTCTGGAACGACCTGCTCGTCGCGCTCACCTTCGCCGGCGGCACGCCGCAGACCGCGCCGATGACGGTGGCCCTGGCCAACCTCAGCGGCACGCGCGGCACCGACTGGTACCTGCTGTCGGCCGGCGCGTTCATCTCGATCGTCATCCCGGTGGTCGTGTTCCTGGCCCTGCAGCGCTACTTCGTCCGCGGCCTGCTCGCGGGCAGCGTCAAGGGCTGAGCCCGGCCCGGCCGGCCCCTGCACCCCGCGGGGGCCGGCCGCCGGGGACGCGCCGCCGGCCGGTCCCGGCCCGACCGGCAGCACCCCGACCCCGCGGCAGGACGACCGCCACCCCCGACGACCCCGGACGAGGCACCCCGTGACGAGCATCCGCGACGTGGCCCAGCAGGCCGGGGTGTCCGTCGCCACCGTCTCGCGCGCGCTGCGCGGGCTGCCCCGGGTCTCCGAGGAGACCCGCCGGCGCGTGCAGGAGGTCGCGGCGAGCCTGGACTACGTCGCCAGCCCCAGCGCGGCGAGCCTGGCCAGCGGCGTCACCCGCACCGTCGGCGTCGTCGTCCCGCACGTGTCGCGCTGGTTCTTCGGCTCGGTGGTGCAGGGCATGCAGCCGGTGTTCGCCGAGGCCGGGTACGACCTGCTGCTGTGGGACCTCGAGGGGCGGCGCGACGCCTGGGGCCGGGTGTTCGGGCACCTGCTGAGCAAGCGGGTGGACGCCGTGCTCGTCCTGAGCATCGCCCTGTCCCCGCAGGAGGAGGCGGCCCTGCGCCGGCTCGGCAAGCCGGTGGTCGTCGTCGGCGGGCAGAGCGAGTTCCCCGGGGTGCGCATCGACGACCACGGCGCCGCGGTCACGGCGGTGCGCCACCTCGTCGGGCTCGGGCACCGGCGGATCGCCTTCGTCGGCGTCGAGCGCGGCGAGGAGGGCCTGCACACCACGCCGCGCGACCGCCTGGCCGGCTACCGCTGGGCGCTGGAGGAGGCCGGGCTCGAGCGCTCCGAGGCGCTCGAGCTGACCGGCGACTACACGGTCGACAGCGGCATCGCCGCCGCCGCCCGGGTCGTGGCCGACCAGGGCGCGACGGCGGTGTTCGCGGCCTCCGACGAGATGGCCATGGGCGTGCTGCACGGGCTGCGCTGCTCGGGCCGCGCCGTCCCGGAGCAGGTCTCCGTGGTGGGCGTGGACGACCACCCGATGGCGGTGCTGTTCGACCTCACCACGGTGGCGCAGCCGGCCGCGGGCCAGGGCCGGGTCGCCGCCGAGGTGGCCCTGGACCTGCTGCACGGCGAGGACGTCCCCCCGGCCGACGTCGTGCTGCCCACCCGCCTCGTGGTCCGCGGAACGAGCGGCCCGCCCCCGCCGGGGGCCGCTGCAGGGTCGCCCGCCCCCGCGTCGCGCACCGCCGCCGAGCGCGCCCGGCGGGCCGGCGCGGCACGCCCGGTGCTCGCCGCCCGCACCGGCCCGTCGGGGAGGCGGGACTAGGGTCCGTCGCATGCGGTCCTCACCCTCCGTGCTCGCCGCCGGGCTCGCGCTCCTGCTCCTGGCCGGGTGCACCGGCGACGACGGCGCGAGCCCGGAGCCGTCCGAGGACGGCGCGCTGGCCGCGGCGACCGCGTACCTCGAGGCCTGGACGGGCAGCCCGGACGACCCCGCCGCGGCCGCGGCCCTCACCGACGACCCGGCGGCCGCGGGGGCGCTGCTCGAGGAGGTCGCGGGCACGCTGCGCGTCGACGGCCTCGAGGCCGAGGTGACGGGGGCCAGCACGGGCGCCCCGCCCGCGACGCCGGCCGCCCGCGCGCAGGGCGACGCCGCCGGGGCGACGCCGCCCGGCACCCCGGCGCCGGACCCGGAGGGCCTGCGCGCGGTGCCGTTCCGCGCCGCGCTCGAGCTGCGCTCGCTCGGCACCTGGACCTACGACGGCACCGTGCTCGTCCGGCCCGAGGGCGACGGGTGGACCGTCCACGCCGACCCGCGCACCGTGCACCCCGCGCTCACCGAGGGCACCCGGCTCGCCCGGCTCCGCGAGCTGCCCGCCCGGGCCCCCGTGCTCGACGCGCGCGGGCGCCCGCTCATGCAGGTGCGCCCGGTCGTCGAGGTCGGCGTGCAGCCGCAGCGGGCGAGCGACCGCGCGGCGCTGCGCCGCCTGGCCTCGGAGGTGCTGGAGGTCGACGCCGACGCGCTCGAGGAGCGCCTGGCCGAGGCCGACCCGCTGCAGGTCGTGCCGGTGATCACGCTGCGCGAGGAGGCGTACCGCGAGGTCGAGCAGCAGGTGCGCGACGTCCCCGGCACCATCGCCTCGCCAGGGGAGCGCACGCTCGCCCCGACGCCCGACTTCGGGCGCGGCGTGCTCGGCACGGTCCGCCCGGCGACCGCCGAGACGCTCGCCGAGGCGGGGCCGTACGCCAGCGAGGTGGACGACGTCGGCACGACGGGGCTCCAGCGGGCGTACCAGGAGCGCCTGGCCGGGCGCCCCGGCGGGTCCGTGCGCCTCGTCGCGCGCGAGGACGGCGAGCCCGTGCGCGTGCTGCACCGCTTCCGGGCCGAGCCGGGGCGGCCGCTGGGCACCACCCTCGACCTCGACGTGCAGGCCGCCGCGGAGGCCGCCCTGGGGGGCCGGGCCGGCGGGGTCGTCGTCGTGCGCCCCAGCACCGGCGCGGTGCTCGCCGCCGCCAGCGGCCCGGCCGACGGGCCGGACCGCGCGCTGGCCGGGCAGTACCCCCCGGGCTCGACGTTCAAGGTGGTCACGACGACGGCCCTGCTGCAGCGCGGGCTCGACCCCGACGACGTCGTCGCCTGCCCGGGCGAGGCGGTCGTCGAGGGCAAGGCGTTCACCAACGTCGACGGCTTCGCCCTGGGCGACGTCCCGTTCCGCACGGACTTCGCGGAGTCCTGCAACACCGCCTTCGTCGGGCTGGCCGAGGACCTGCCCGCGGGCGCCCTGCCCGGGGCCGCCGCGCTGTACGGCCTCGGGGTCGAGGGGCCGGCGGGCGTCGCGTCGGGCCTCGGCCTGGGCGCGTACGCCGGCTCGGTGCCGGCGCAGCCGGAGCCGCTCGGGCGGGCCGCGGCCTCCATCGGGCAGGGCACGGTGCTGGCGAGCCCGCTCGCCATGGCCTCCGTGGCCGCGACGGTCGCCGACGGCACGTACCGCCGCCCGTCGCTCGTGACCGGCGACGCCGCCCCCGCCGCCGTGCCGCCGCGCCCCCTCGACCCCGGGCTCGCGCGGACGCTGCGCGGGCTCATGCGCGGCGTCGTCACCGGCGGCAGCGGCGGCGCGCTCGCGGACCTGCCGGGGCCGCCGGCGATCGCCAAGACCGGCACGGCCGAGTACGGCACCGAGGTCCCGCCGCGCACGCACGCGTGGATCGTCGCGGCGCAGGGCGACCTCGCGGTGGCGGTGGTCCTCGAGGACGGCGGCTCAGGGGGCCGCGACGCCGGCCCCGTCGCCGCCGACCTGCTCCGCCGCCTGCGCTGAGGGCGCCGGCCCCCGCGGCACGGGGGGCGCGGGCACGCCCTCGTCCCGGGCGACGAGCGTGAGCAGGTAGAGCGCGTCCGCCCAGGCCAGCGGCGCGACCTCCGCGGGGCGGCCCGCGGCGTCGACCTTCTCCGGCAGGGCCCCGAGCACGGTGCGCGCGGCCAGCAGCCAGTCGACCCAGCGCTGCGCGCCCCGCGCGTCCCCGGACGCCGCGCGGGCGAGCATCACCTGCCCCGCGGCCGGCACCCAGGACAGCCGCGGCCCGGAGAACGCCTCCCCCGGGAGCAGCCCCCCGCCGGGCGCGGCCAGGCGGCGCTCGGTGTCGTCCAGCGCGGCCGCCACGCCCGGGTCCGGCGGCGCGAAGGGGGGCGCGAGCACGGCCATGCCCGCGTCGGCGCCGCTGCCCGCGTCGGGCGTGCGCCGGTAGCCGGTCCCGCCGAACCGCTCGCGCACGCCCGCGTCGAGCCGCACCGCGGCCGCGGCCCAGCGCTGCGCCTCGTCGGGCCGGCCCAGCCCGTCCGCCAGCGCCGCCGCCGCGCGCAGGCCGGACCGCAGGGCGCCCGACGTCGACACCGTCACGTCGTCCACCGGCAGCTCCCACCAGTCCCGGGTCGCGCGGGGCAGCCCGCGCTCGTCGAGCGACCCGGCCGCCGCGTCGGCCGCGGCCGTCACCGCCGGCCACAGGCGCAGCAGCGCGGCGCGCCCGTCGGCGTCGAGGTCGTCGGCCCCGCCGAGGCTGTCCGCCCACGACCAGACGGCCCAGGGGAACCACCCGTTCGCGTCGAGCTGGTACGGGCGCCCGTCCGGCACCGGCTGCCCGTCCTCCGGGCGGTAGCGGGCGGCCCAGGTGCCGTCCGGCTCCTGCACCGCGGCGAGCCAGTCGAGGCTGCGCAGCGCGTCCTCCGGGTGCCCCGTGCGCGCCAGGGCCACCGCGGCGAACGACGCGTCCCGCGGCCAGGTGTAGTCCCAGTGGCGCCGCTGGCCCGCGACGACGGCGCCGTCCGGTCGCTGCAGCAGGCGCAGGTCGAGCAGGGCCCGCTCGGCGGCGCGCCGCTCCTCCCCCGGCCGCCCGGGCACCCGGCCCGAGGCCAGCCAGGCCCGGTCCGCCACGACGGCCGCCCGCACCAGCCCCGGGTCCGAGGCCGCCGAGCGCTCGGCGGAGGCGAGGAGGTCGTACGGGCCGGGCCGCGCCCCGGGCCCGGTGACGTAGCGCCCGTCGGGGCGGCGCAGCACGCTCGAGCCGGGGACGTAGCGCCCGGCGGCGGCGGCCTGGGCCGGGGACAGCGCGGCGACGCCCAGGCCGGGCCCGCCGGCCAGCCCGGCGACGACGAGCGGCGGGGAGGGCGGCGAGGGCGGCGTGCGGGCCGGGGCGGCCGCGGTGGCGACCGCCGCCGACGCGGCGAGGACGGCGAGGCCGCCCGCCACGGGCAGCCCCGTGGCCCTGCTGCGCCGCCCCACCCCGCCGCTCCTCCCCGCGCCCCCCGGGCGCCTCGCCGCCCCGCCGGTGCGGGGCCAGGTCACGACCGTGCCACGTCGCGCCGCGCAGCGCCCGGCCGGCCCCGCACCGCGGTTACCCTGCGGCGGTGAGCGGGGACGCACGGGCAGGCACGCAGAGCGGCGCGGGACCGGCGGGGGCGGTCGCCGGCGGCGGCCCCGCGGCGGACCCGGTCCGCCGGCTGGGCGACGGGGGGCGCGCGGCGCGCGCCCTGGTGACCCTCGTCGTCGCCGTCCTGCTCACCGCCGGGACGTTCTGGGGCGACGACGACGCGTTCCCCTTCGGCCCCTTCCGCATGTACTCCACGAGCTCGAACACGACCGGCGCCATCAGCGTCGCGGCGATCGAGGCGAGGACCGACGGCGGGACGTGGGAGCCGGCGCACCTCAACCCCTGGACGGTCGGGATGAACCGCGCCGAGGTGGAGGGCCAGCTCGACCGGATCCAGGCCGACCCGGCGCTGCTCGGGAAGCTGGCCGAGGCCCGCGACCGGCTGCAGCCGGGCGCCGAGCCGTGGACCGGCATGCGCCTGCTGCGCGTCAGCACGGTCGTCGTCGACACCGTGCCGACCGGCGAGGAGCGCCGCCAGGTGCTCGCGGAGTGGTCGCGGTGAGCGGGCTCGTGCGCTGGCTGCACGCCCCGGTGCCCGAGGCGCGGGCGGCGGTCTTCCGCGTCCTCGTCTACCTCTTCGTCCCGCTCGACGTGCTCGTGCTGCACACGTCCGGGGAGTACCACGGGCACGCCGACCCGGCGTTCTACCAGCCGCTGCTCGTCGGCCGGGTCCTGCCGCTGCCCACGCCCACGGTGGAGCTCGTGCAGCTGTGCAAGTGGGGCGTCGTCCTGCTGGCCTGCGCGCTCGTCGTCCTGTGCGTGCGCGGGCGCTACAGCCGCGTCCTGGGCTGGACGGTGTTCGCCCTCTACCTCGAGTACCAGGTCATCGCCTTCTCCTACGGCAAGGTCGACCACGACCGCTTCGGCTACCTGCTGGCGCTCGCGGTGGTGCCGACCCTCGGCGCGGTCCGGCTCCGGTCCGCCACCCGCAGCGAGGCCGCGGGCTGGACCCTGCGGATGGCCCAGCTCGGCGCCGTCGCCACCTACTTCTACGCGGCGTTCGCCAAGCTGCGCTTCGGCGGGCTCGGCTGGGTCACGAGCGGCACGGTCGCCCGCGCGGTGATCCGCAGGGGCACGTGGGTCGCGGACGAGCTGCTGCGCCGCGCACCGTCGCTGATCCAGGCCAGCCAGTGGGGGATCATGGCGATGGAGCTGCTCGCCCCCGGCCTCTTCGCCCTCTCCGAGCGCTGGCGCCGCCGGGTCGTCGCGGGGTTCTTCGTGTTCCACCTCGTGACCTACGTCAGCATCACCATCGCCTTCTGGCCGCACCTGCTGACCCTGCTGGCGTTCCTGCCGCTGGAGCGGCTGGTCGGGGTCACCCCGCCGCCGCCGGAGCCGTCGCCGCTGGCCCGCTGGCTGCCGGCCCGCCTCGGCGGCCGCCCGGACCGTCGCCCGGTGGCGGTGCCGTGAGCGCCGGCCGCGGGGCGGGCGCGACCGCGCCGGTCGGCGGCGTCGTACGGCTGTCCCGCGCCGGGCTGGCCTGGCGGGGTGCCGTGCTGCTCGCCGGGACGCTCCTCGTCACCTACGGGACCGCCCGCGGCACCGACGACCTCTGGCCGTTCGCGCCCATGTCGCAGTTCGCCTTCGGCGTCGACCTGGACGGGGAGATCCGCTCGACGTACGTCGACGCGCTGACCACCGAGGGCGACGTCGTGCGCGTGCCGCTGTCGCCGCGCGGCGTCGGCGTCGGGCGGGCCGAGGTCGAGGGCCAGCTGCCGTCGATCGTCGCGGACCCGTCGAAGCTCGGCGCCCTCGCCGTCGCGCAGCGCCGGCTGCACCCCGACGAGCCGCAGTACGTCCGCCTGTGGCTCCGCCAGGAGGTCACCCGGCTGCGCGGCGGGCGCGACGCCGGGCGCAGCGACGAGCTGCTCGCCACCTGGGACGTGGTCCCGGGCGGGCAGGGCTGACGTGCGCGCCGCACTCGCCCCCGCGGTGCCGCTGGCGCGCCTGGCCCTGCTGCGCCCGGTGCTCTACCTCTTCGTGCTCTACGACATGGCCTTCCTCGTCAACGACGTCGTGCCGCACGGCTACGTCCCCGAGGACCTCTACAAGCCGCTGCTGCTGCGCCGCCTGCTCGACCTGCCCGTCCCGGCCCCGGCGTACGTCCACGCGCTGCAGGCGGTCCTCGTCGTCGGCTGCCTCGTGGCGGCCGCGGGCCGGCTCCCGCGGCTGGCCGGGCTCGTCGTCGCCGTGGGCTTCCTCGACTGGGTGTCGATCGGCATGTCGTACGGCAAGATCGACCACGACCACTTCGCCCTCGTCGTGGCGCTCTTCGCCATGGCCACGGTGGGCCGGGCGAGCACCCGCGACACCGCCCGCAGCGAGGCCGCGGGGTGGGCGCTGCTCGCCGTGCAGGTCGCCTGCGTCGCGACGTACTTCCTGTCCGCGTGGGCGAAGATGCGGTTCGGCGGCTGGGGCTGGGCGAACGGGGCGGTGTTCGCCTGGGCCATGACCCGCCGGGGCACGATGCTCGGCGACCTGCTGCTCGAGCCGCCGTGGCTGCTGCGCGCGGGGCAGTGGACCGTGCTCGCCGCGGAGCTGCTCTCCCCCGTGCTGCTCGTGCTCCGCGGCCGGGCGCGGCTCGCCGTCGTGCTGTTCTTCGTCCTCTTCCACGCCGCGACGTGGGCGACGATCGAGATCCACTTCCTGCCGCTCGTCGTGTGCCTGCTCGCCTTCGTGCCGCTCGAGCTGCTGCTGCCGGCGCGCCGGCGCGCGGCCCTGGCCGCGGCCGGGGCGCTGGAGGGGGACGGCGACGGGCAGGACGACGGGCACGACGACGGGCACGACGACGCGCCGCGGGTGCGGGTCAGGGCCTGAGCCGGGCCCCGGGACCGTCGTCCGCCGGCGGCGCGGGCACCGCGCACGCCGCGGTCCCGCCCGGCAGCAGGTGCCGGTGCGCGGCCACCCAGCGGTAGCCGGCCCCCGCGACCGCGTTGACCCCCGGCAGGCGCAGCACGGCGCCGGCGGGGCGGGCCCAGGGCCGCGACGCGAGCAGCAGCGCCGCGACGGCGTCCTGCGCGGCGTGCGCCCGGCCCTGCGCGTCGACCCACTGCAGGGCCGCGTCGCACTGCTCCGGCGTCAGCCCCAGCGCCGCCAGGTCGGCCTGCTGCCAGGCGACCACCTCGGCGTCGGGGCGCAGGACCCTGCGCACGACCCCGGCGAGCCGGGTGCACGCGCCGCAGTCCCCGTCGTACACGAGCACCGGCCGGGGCGGCCCCGTCGGGCTCACGCCGCGCCCTCCCAGGCGCCGGCCAGCAGCGCCCGCGTGTCGCGCAGCAGCTGCGGCAGCACGCGGGTGCGCCCGACCACCGGCATGAAGTTGGTGTCGCCGCCCCAGCGCGGGACGACGTGCTGGTGCAGGTGCGCGGCGATCCCCGCGCCGGCGACCGACCCCTGGTTCATCCCGAGGTTGAACCCGTGCGGCGCGGAGACCGCCCGCACGACGGCCATCGCGCGCTGGGTGAGGGCCCCCACCTCGGCCACCTCGGCCGCGTCGAGGTCGGTGTAGTCCGCGACGTGCCGGTAGGGGCAGACGAGCAGGTGCCCCGCGTTGTAGGGGTAGAGGTTGAGCACCGCGTAGGCGCGCTCGCCGCGCGCCACGACGAGGCCCTCCTCGTCGGGCAGGCCGGGGATCCGGCAGAAGGGGCAGCCGTCGTCCGCGCCGGGCCCCGACGGCTTGCCCTCCCCCGTGATGTACGCCATGCGGTGCGGCGTCCAGAGGCGCTCGAAGGCGTCGCCGGCCCCCGGGCCGGGCGGCTCCTCCGGTGCGCGCGGCTCGCCCGGCTGCTCCCCCGCCACCGGCGTCAGACCTGCACCCGGTCGGCGACCGCGCGCACGACCTCCTCGACCGCCTCGTCGACCGGCACGCCGTTCTTCTGCTCGCCGGAGCGGTAGCGGAAGGACACCGCGCCCTTGGCGGCGTCCTCCTCGCCGGCGAGCAGCATGAACGGCACCTTGGCGCGCTGGGCGTTGCGGATCTTCTTCTGCATGCGGTCGTCGGACGCGTCGACGTCGACCCGCACGCCGCGGGCGCGCAGCCGGGCCGCCACGTCCTGCAGGTACGGCACGTGCGCGTCGGTGATGGGGATGCCGACGACCTGCACCGGGGCGAGCCAGGGCGGGAAGGCGCCGGCGTAGTGCTCGACGAGGACCCCGAGGAACCGCTCGATGGAGCCGAACTTCGCGGAGTGGATCATCACCGGCTGCTGGCGGGAGCCGTCCGCCGCCTGGTACTCCAGGCCGAAGCGCGCCGGCTGGTTGAAGTCGTACTGGATCGTCGACATCTGCCAGGTGCGCCCGATGGCGTCGCGGGCCTGCACCGAGATCTTGGGCCCGTAGAAGGCGGCGCCGCCCGGGTCGGCGACGAGCTCGAGCCCCGTGCGGGTCGCGACGTCCTCCAGGACCCGGGTCGCGGTCTCCCACTGCTCCGGCGAGCCGATGAACTTGTCCGAGTCGTCGCGGGTGGACAGCTCGAGGTAGTAGTCGCTGAGCCCGAAGTCGCGCAGCAGGCCGAGCACGAAGGACAGCAGGTGCTCGATCTCGGCCGGCGCCTGCTCGGGGGTGACGTAGGAGTGCGAGTCGTCCTGCGCGAAGCCCCGCACCCGGGTCAGGCCGTGGATGACGCCGGACTTCTCGTAGCGGTACACCGAGCCGAACTCGAAGAGCCGCAGCGGCAGCTCGCGGTACGACCGCCCCCGGGAGCGGTAGACGAGGTTGTGCATCGGGCAGTTCATCGCCTTGAGGTAGTAGGCGCTGCCCTCGAGGTCCATCGGCGGGAACATCGTGTCGGCGTAGTACGGCAGGTGCCCGGAGGTCTCGAAGAGCCCCTGCTTGGAGATGTGCGGGGTGCCGACGTAGTCGAACCCCTCCTCCACGTGCCGCTGGCGGACGTAGTCCTCCATGACCCGCTTGATGACGCCGCCCTTGGGGTGGAACACCGGCAGCCCGGAGCCGATCTCGTCGGGGAACGAGAAGAGGTCGAGCTCGGTCCCGAGCCGGCGGTGGTCGCGCTTCTCCGCCTCGGCGACGCGGTGCTGGTAGTCCTTGAGCGCGTCGCGGGACTCCCACGCCGTGCCGTAGACCCGCTGCAGCTGCGGGTTCCTCTCGCTCCCGCGCCAGTACGCGGCCGCGCTGCGGGTCAGCGCGAAGGCCGGGATCCGTCGCGTGGTGGGCAGGTGCGGCCCGCGGCACAGGTCCGCCCAGACCCGCTCCCCGGTCTTCGCGTCGAGGTTGTCGTAGATCGTCAGCTCGGCGCCGCCGACCTCCGCCTCGGCGCCCTCGGCGGCCTCCGCGGCGGCGCCCCCCTTGAGCCCGACGAGCTCGAGCTTGTACGGCTCCGCGGCGAGCTCCTCGCGGGCCTCCTCGTCGGTGACCACCCGGCGGGAGAAGCGCTGGCCCTGCTTGACGATCTCCTGCATGCGCTTCTCGAGGCGCTTGAGGTCGTCCGGGGTGAAGGGGACGGCGACGTCGAAGTCGTAGTAGAAGCCGTCGCGCACCGGTGGGCCGATGCCCAGGCGCGCGTCGGGGAAGAGGTCCTGCACGGCCTGGGCCAGCACGTGGGCGGTGGAGTGCCGCAGGACCGCGCGCCCGTCCTCGCTGTCGATCGGCACCGCCTCGACGACGGCGCCGTCGGGCAGCGGCCGGTCGAGGTCGACGAGCGCGCCGTCGACCCGTGCGACGACGACGTCGCGGCGCTCGGCGTAGAGCTCGCCCGCCGTGGTGCCCGTCGTCACCGTGCGCTCGCTGCCGTCGACGGTGAGCGTGATCACGGCGGGCTCGTCGGGCACGGAGGTCCTCCTGGTGGTGGTGCGGGTGGTGCGGGCGCCGGCCCGCCGGGCCAGGCTAGTCGCTGGCCCCGACGGTCCCCGAGGGCGTTTCCCCGGCACCCCGCCCGTCCCCGCCACGACCGGCGAGCACCCGCACCGGGTCGCCCTCCGCGACCGCGCCCGGGACGAGCACCTCGGCGTACACCCCGAGGCAGTGCTTGGGCCGGCGGGTGACGCGCAGCCGCGCCGCGCCCAGGGCCAGCTCCGCCCCGACGAGCCCGGTCTCGTCGCCGCCGCCGGGCAGCTCGAGGTCGAGCACGACGTTGGCCCGCGGGTCCTCGTGCGAGCACGGGCACGCGGCGTCGTGCCCGGCGTGGTCGACGCCCGCCGCGGCCGCCAGGGCGGCCCGGGACACCAGGTGCACCGGCGCGACGTCGGCGTGGGTCGCCCCGTCCTCGGCCGCGAGGAGCCGTACGGGCCGCCCGACCAGCTCCGCGAGCGCCGCCTCGGCCCCGGCGCCGGTGCGGGCCGGGCCGGCGCCGACGCGCACCGCGGGGCCCTCGCCCCCCGCCCCGCCCGCGGGGACCTCGGGCACCGCCGCGGCCGCCGCGCGCAGCCCGGGGGCGGCGCGGGCGGTGAGCCGCTCCCCCTCGGGCGTCGCGACGGCCCAGGCGCGGTCGCCGTCCAGGCCCGTGCGGCCGACGCGGGTCGCGGCGACCCGCTGCCCCCCGAGCGACTTCACCGGGTAGACCCACAGCTGCTCGACGCGTCCGGCGCGCACCTCGTCCACGGCCGCGACGCTACCCCCGGCCTGCACCGGGGCGCCGGGCGAGCGGTGCGGGCCCGGGGGTGCGGCTCAGGGGGTGACGAGCCGCAGGACGTGCCGCTCGATGCGGGCGGCGTCCTCGGGGTCGAGCGCGGTGAACTGCAGGACGGCCTGCGCGCTGCGCGGGTCGACGCGCAGGACCCGCGAGCGGGCGACGGTGCTGCGCCCGTCGAGGTCGATCTCGACGTCCACGAGGTCGCCGACGACCGGCATGCCGGCCGCGTCCACGCCCTCCAGCTGCACGCGGCAGCTGGCGCGGGAGAGGTCGACCGTGCGCGCGCTCACCCGCGGCGGGGGGTCGCCGGCCTCGGTCAGCCGCAGGGCCGCGGGCAGCGTGGTGCTCGCGCGGACCGAGCCGCGGCGGTGCTCCTGCACCGGGACCGTCACGCCCGCGAGGTCGACGCTCGTGCGCCCCGCGCGGCGGGCCACCGCCTGGAAGGCCACGAGCTGGCCGTCGGTGTGCGCGGTGACCCAGACCCGCAGCCCGTCGAGCGACTCCACGACGTCCTGCGGCAGCACGGCGCGCAGCTGCACCGCGAGCCCCGCGGGGCCCGAGGAGTAGGCGTCGAGCTCGCCGGCCACCGAGGCGCCAGCGCCGGAGACGGGGGTGACGAGCACGGCGCCGGGGGCGAGGCCCCCCATCGGCACGGCGGCGTCGGCGGACGGGCTGGCAGGGGTGCTGTCCACGGGCGGTCCTCCAGGAAGGGGTCGGACCGCCATCCTACGCTGCGTGGTGGAGCGTGCGCGTGCCGTTGCTACAACCAGGTGACCCGGTGTGGTACGGCTGGTGGGCGATACTGGGTTCGAACCAGTGACCTCTCCGGTGTGAACGGAGCGCTCTCCCGCTGAGCTAATCGCCCGTGGTCGAGGAGGACCCTACCGGATCGCCGCGGTGCGCGGCGCCGGGGGCTCCTGCCTCAGCGCTCGGAGCCGGGCACGACGTCCGCGACGAGCGCGGCGACGGGCTCGGGCAGGAAGGCGGGCACGCCGGTCACCGCGACCACCGCCCCCAGGGCCAGCACCACGACGAGGGCGCAGCCCGCGGCGACGGCGCCGCGCACGGGCCAGGACTGGCGGCCCAGCCACCGGGTCCAGGCGGCGACGCGCTCGCGCGCGAAGCCGAGCAGGCGCTGGGCCCAGGCGAACTCCGTGGCCAGCAGCGCGAGGCCGGCGAAGATGATGAGCCAGCCGGGGCCCGGCAGCGGCAGCAGGACGACGCCGAGGGCGACGACCGCCGCGCCGAGCACCGCCACCGTCGCGCGGTACGCCCCGCGGGTCGCCGGGCTGGTGCGCAGCCGGTGGTGCCACCGGCGCAGCGCCGTGGACCCGCTTGCCCCGCCCCGCGCGGCGGCCGGGCGCGCCGGCCGCTCGTCGACCACCGGACCGTCCCCGCGCGCACCCACGGGACCACCCTAGGGCGGGCCGCCCGCCGCCGCTGCGGGTTTCGCGCAGCGCGGCGCAGGGCACCGGTGGACCAGCGCCGGCCACGCCGGCGGACCCTCCCCCCGAGCGCGACCGAGGTGAACCATGACCGGCCGACCCACCGCGACGGTGACCTGCCAGCTCGACCTGCAGCTCGTCGTGCCGGGGGAGGCCACCGTCCCCCTCCCGGTCGTCCTGCGCTACCGCGGCGAGGACCCGTACGCGGTCCACGCCGAGTTCCGCACCGGCGTCGACGAGAGCGTGGACTGGGTGTTCGCCCGCGACCTCGTCGCCGAGGGCGTGCAGCGCCCGGCCGGCGAGGGCGACGTGCGCGTCTGGCCCTCGGCGGGCCCCGGCCCGGCCACCGTGTTCCTGGCGCTGGCCAGCCCCGACGGGCAGGCCCTGCTCCAGGCGCCCGCCGCCGCGCTGCGCGCCTTCCTCGACCGCACCTACGACGTCGTGCCCTCCGGCACCGAGGCGGTCGACGTCGACGCGGCGATCGGCGCCCTGCTCGCCGGCTGACGGCGCCCTGCTACACCGGGTCCGGCTCGCGCCGGGCCCGTCGCGCGAACTCCTCGCGCGCCGCCGCGGCGAGCGGCCCCGGCTCCAGCGCCCGGCCGTCGAGGGCGTGCAGCGGCTGCACGTCGCGGGTGCTCGAGGTCAGCGCCACCTCCCCGGCCGTGCCGAGCGCCTCCACCGGCAGGTCCCGCTCCCCCACGTCGCACCAGCGCAGCACGAGCGCGCGCGTGACGCCCGCCAGGCACCCCGACGCGAGCGGCGGCGTGACCAGCCGCCCCCCGTGCTCGACGAGCACGTTCGACCCCGTCCCCTCGCACAGGCGCCCCCGCGTGTTGGGCAGCAGCGCCTCGGACGCCCCCGCCGCCCGGGCGCGGGCCAGCGCCACCACGTTCTCCGCGTACGACGTCGTCTTCAGCCCCGCCGTCGCCCCGCGCTCGTTGCGCGGCCAGGGGACGGTCACCGCCGCGGCGCTCGGCGCCGCCGGGTCGAGCGGGGCCAGCACCACGACGACGGTCGGCGGCACGTCGGCGCGCGCGCTGCCGGGCGGCGCCTCGCCGCCGGTGACGGTCAGCCGCAGCCGCGCCAGCGGCGCCCCGGGCCCGGCGAGGACCTGCTCGACCGCGCGGCGCAGCACGGGCTCGCCCGGCAGGCCCAGGCCGAGGCCCGCTGCCGAGGCGGCCAGGCGCCGCAGGTGCAGCGTCAGCGCGAAGGGCGTGCCGTCGACCACCTTGAGCGTCTCGAAGACGCCGTCGCCGACGGTCAGCCCGTGGTCGAGGACCCCGACCCGCGCCTCCGCCAGGGGCACCACCGCGCCGTCCAGCCACACCCGCACGTCCACCCGCGCCTCCCGCCCGTCGTCCCGCACGTCGTCCCGCCCGTCGTCCCGCCCGCCGGCCCGCGCCCGCCGCGCGCTCACCCCGAGGCCAGCGGCAGCAGCCGCGACGCCTTGAGCTCCGTCTCGCGCCACTCCCGGTGCGGGTCCGAGCCCCAGGTGACCCCCGCGCCGGTGCCGAAGCGCAGTCTGCCGCCCTCGCGCCAGAACGTGCGGATGCCGACCGCCAGGCGCGCCGTGCGCCGGTCCGCGTCGACCCAGCCGACGGCGCCGCAGTACGGCCCCCGCGGCACCGGCTCGAGGTCGGCGACCGCCCGCAGGGCCGCCCCCTTGGGCGCCCCGCTCACCGACCCCGGCGGGCTCGTCGCCGCGAGCAGGTCGGCCCAGCCGGCGCCGGGGCGCAGGCGGGCCTCGACCCGCGAGACGAGGTGGACGAGCCCCGGGTGCTCCTCGACCCGCAGCAGCGCGGGCACCTCGACGCTGCCCGGGACCGCGACGCGACCGAGGTCGTTGCGCACGAGGTCGACGATCATGACGTTCTCCGCCCGGTCCTTGGCGGTGAGGTCGCCGGCGGTGCGCCCCGTGCCCTTGATCGGCCCGGACGCCACCCGCTCGCCGTCGCGGGCCAGGAAGAGCTCCGGGGAGGCGCAGGCGACCTCCAGGCCGGGCAGGCGCACGTACGCGGCGTACGGCGCCGGGTGGTGCACCGCCAGCCGGTGCGCGAGCCCGAGCAGGTCGGCGCCCGCGGGCAGCGGCGCCTCGAGGACCCGGCAGACGTTGACCTGGTAGACCGCCCCGGTCCCGATGCGCCGGCGGACCTCCTCGCACGCGGCGACGTACGCCCCCTCGTCGAGGCTGCTCGTCCACGCGCCGGGCCGCGGGCCGCGCCAGGGCGCGGCCGGGGGCAGCGGCGCCGGGCGCACGTCGGTGAAGCGGGCGCAGCGCAGGGCGCCCTCGAAGGTCTGCACGACCGCCCACCAGCCGCCGCGGTCGAGGGCCCGCGGGTCGTCGGTCACCTCGGCCAGGCCGGTCGCCAGGCGCCCGCCGGCCCAGGCCAGGGGCTCCCCCGTGCCCGCGCCGCCGCGCTGCGCCGGAGTCCCCGGCAGGTCCCCAGCCGCCACGGCGGGACCCTAGCGACCCGCCGCCCCGGGACCGCGTTGGAGCCGGGCGCCGGGATCGGCTATGGTTCTACCCGCACCGAGCGAACGGGGGGAACCCCGGGAGCTCGATCGCGCGGACGTGGCTCAGTTGGTAGAGCATCACCTTGCCAAGGTGAGGGTCGCGGGTTCGAATCCCGTCGTCCGCTCGGAGAGGCCGCACGGCTCCGGGGCCTCCTCGGTGGAGTGGCCGAGAGGCGAGGCAACGGCCTGCAAAGCCGTCTACACGGGTTCAAATCCCGTCTCCACCTCACATCCCGCACCCGGGCGATTAGCTCAGTGGGAGAGCGCTTCCTTGACACGGAAGAGGTCACTGGTTCAATCCCAGTATCGCCCACGCCCGACACGAGGCCCCCTGCTCCGGCAGGGGGCCTCGCTGCATGGGGGGCCGGTCCTGCGTGGCCGCGCTCAGCGGCTCCCGGCCGCCGGGGCCAGCTCGCCGCCGACCTCGCCCTGCACGTCCTGCGCCGCCTGCTCGGTCGTGGCGAGCACGCTCCAGCCCTCGCCGCGCACCTCGTACGGCGCGTCCTGCAGCCCGGGCCCCAGCAGCCCCGGCGGGACGGCCTCGGTGCTGCCGATGACGACGGCCAGCGGCTCGCCGTCGAGGGAGCAGCTGCCGACGACCCCGTTCGCGGTGACGTTCTCCTCCTCCTGGAACCCGGTGCAGCCCACGGCCTGCGCGAGGGCCTGCGGCGTGCCGTGGTCGGCGCCGGCCCCGCCCCCGCCCCCGCCCCCGTCGGAGCCGCAGGCGCCGAGCACCAGGGCGAGCGCCAGCAGGGCGGGGGCGGCGAGGGCGGGGGCGGCGAGGGCGGGGGCGGCGAGGGCGGGCGGACCGGCGGGGCGGCTGCGGGGCGTCATGCCCGTCGGCTGCCCGTCCCCGGCCGGCCCACGCCCCGCGGCGCGGACCGGCGTCCCCCGCTCGTGCCGCTACCGCTGGCCGTACACGTTCTGGTAGCGGTCGTACAGCGCGTCGACGTCCCGCGGGCCGATCTCCGGCGGCGCCCCGAGGGCGCGCGCCAGGTGCATCGTGCGGGCGACGTCCTCGGTCATGACCGCGGCCTTGACCGCGGCGCGCGCGTCGGCGCCGATGGTGAAGACGCCGTGGTTGCGCATGAGCACCGCGGGCGAGCGGTGCCCCGCGAGCGTCGCGACGATGCCCCGGCCGATGGCGTCGCTGCCGATGAGCGCGAACGGCCCCACCGGGACCTCGCCGCCGAACTCGTCGGCCATGGCCGTGAGGGAGCACGGGATCGGCTCCCCCACCGCGGCCCAGGCGGTCGCGTACGGGCTGTGGGTGTGCACGACGCCGCCGACCTCGGGCATCGCCCGGTAGACGTACGCGTGCGCCTCGGTGTCGCTGGACGGGCTGCCCGACCCGTCGAGGACGCGCCCGTCGAGGTCGCAGACGATCATGCCCTCCGGCGTCAGGTGCTCGTACGGGACGCCGCTCGGCTTGATGACGAGCACGTCGGTCCCGTCCGCGCCCCGGACCCGCTCGGACACGTTGCCCGCGGTCCAGGCGACGAGCCCGTAGCGGGTCAGCTCGGCGTGCAGCGCGCTGACCCGCTCCCGCGCGGCCGCGACGGCGGCCCGGTCGACGCGCCCGAGCGCGCCGGGGGCGGCGCCGGTGGTCACCGCGCTCACTGCGCCACCGCCCGGCGCCGCAGGGCCCGCAGCCTCAGCATCATGTCGTCCGCCTTCCCGAAGTGGTCGTGGAGGCGCTCGTACTCCGCGTAGAGCGCGTCGTAGGCCGCGGCGCGGCCCTCGTCCGGCACGTAGACCGCCCGGCGCACCCGGCCCATGGCCGCCGAGGCGGCCCGCACGTCCGGGTACGCCCCCGCGGCCACCGCCGCGTGGATCGCCGAGCCCAGCGCCGGGCCCTGCTCCGAGCCGATGACCGAGAGGGGGCGCTGGGTGACGTCGGCGTACATCTGCAGGAGGAACGCGTTCTTGAGGAGCCCGCCGGCCACGACGATCTCGCGGACCGGGACACCGGACTCCTCGAAGGCCTGCACGATGCGACGGGTCCCGAAGGCGGTCGCCTCGAGCAGCGCGCGGTAGACCTCGTGCGGCTGCGTCGTCGTGGTGAGGCCGAGGACGAGGCCCGACAGCTCGTGGTTGACCAGGACGGACCGGTTGCCGTTGTGCCAGTCGAGGGCGACGAGCCCGTGGGCGCCGACCGGCTGCTCGGCAGCCTGGCGGCTCAGCAGCTCGTGGACGCTGACGCCCCGGGCCGCGGCCTCCTCGTGCACGTACGGCGGCGTCCCGTGCTGCACGAACCAGCCGAAGATGTCACCGACGCCGCTCTGCCCGGCCTCGTAGCCCCACAGGCCCGGCGTGATCCCGCCGTGCACGACGCCGCACATGCCGGGGACCTCGGCAAGCGCTTCCCCGTTCATGACGTGGCAGGTGGAGGTGCCCATGATGGCCACGAGCTGCCCCGGCTCGATCGCGCAGGCGGCGGGGACGGTGACGTGGGCGTCGACGTTGCCCGCGGCGACCGCGATGCCCTCCGGCAGACCGGTCCACGCCGCGGCCTCGGCCGTCAGGCGGCCGGCGAGCGCGCCCAGCGGGAGCAGGCGCCCGGCGACCTTGGCGTCGAAGAGGTCGACGAGGTCGGGGTGCAGCGCCCGGAGGTAGTCGCGGGACGGGAACGCGCCGTCCTGGTAGACCTCCTTGTAGCCCGCGGTGCACTCGTTGCGCGTCTCCTCGCCGGTGAGCCGCCAGACCACCCAGTCCGCGGCCTCCACCCAGCGCTCGGTGCGGGCGTAGAGCTCCGGGTCCTCCTCGAGCAGCTGCAGCGCCTTGGCCAGCGCCCACTCGCTCGAGAGCTTGCCGCCGTAGCGGGAGATCCACCGCTCCCCCCGCGCGTGGGCGAGGGCGTTGATGCGGTCGGCCTGGCCCTGGGCGGCGTGGTGCTTCCACAGCTTGACGTACGCGTGCGGGCGGTCCTCGAGGCCCGGCAGCTCGCACAGCGGCGTGCCGTCGGCGAGCACCGGCAGGACCGTGCACGCGGTGAAGTCCGTGCTGAGGCCCACGACCTCCTCGGCCGGCACGCCGCTGGCGGCGAGGGCCTTGGGCACCGCGACCCTCAGGACGTCCACGTAGTCCTGGGGCACCTGCAGGGCCCAGTCCGGGGGCAGGCGCCGGCCGGACGGCAGGGCCCGCTCGAGCACGGCGTGGGCGTACTCGTGCACGGCGGTGCCGAGCTCGGCACCGTCGCTGACCCGCACGACGACCGCGCGGCCGGACAGGGTGCCGTAGTCGACGCCGACGACGTACCCGGGGTGAGCGTTCACATCAGAGGCCTCTCACGAGGGCGGACGGGGGGGGGAGGGCAGGGAGGTCCGGCGCCGGTGCGTTGCTCGCGCCGGCGGTCCGACGCTCAGGGCGGCGGCGCGGTGCTCTCCCGGACGAGCAGCTCGGCGGGGACGAGGGAGGCGGTCGGCCCGCCCTCGCCGCGGATGCGCTCAAGGAGCAGGCGGATGCTGCGCCGCCCGACCTGGCCGAAGTCCTGCCGGACGGTCGTCAGCGGCGGGATGAAGAAGGCGGCCTCGGGCACGTCGTCGAACCCGGCGACGCTGACCCGCCCGGGGACCTCGACGCCGCGCTCGTGCAGCGCGCGCAGCGCCCCGAGCGCCATCTGGTCGTTGGCGACGAAGAGGGCGGTCACCCCGTCGAGGTCCAGGCCGAGCACGGCCTCGTACCCCGAGCGGGCGGTCCAGTCCCCCTGCAGGGGCGGCGGGACCGGGCGGCCCGCGGCCTCGAGGGCGGTGCGCCAGCCGCGGACGCGGCCCGCGGTCTCGTACCAGTGCCGTGGGCCCGCGACGTGGTGGACGGTGGGGTGCCCGAGGTCCAGCAGGTGCTCGACGACGAGGCGGGCGCCCTCGGCCTGGTCGACCGACACGGCGCTGCGCCCGTCGACGGCGTCGCCCTCGACGGTGACCAGCGCGACGTCCGCCGGCAGGTCGCGCACGGCGGCGGCGGCCTCCTGCTGCGGGGCGATGACGACGACGCCCTCGACCGACTGGGCCAGGAGCCGTTCGACGGCCTCGCTCACCGACGCCGAGGTGAGGGTCGGCAGGCTCGCGATGCTCACGAAGTAGCCGGCCTCGCGCGCCGCGCCCTCGATCGCGGCGAGCGTGGAGGCGGGGCCGTAGAGGGCGGTGTCGAAGCTGACGACGCCCAGCACCTCGGAGCGGCGGGTGACCAGGGAGCGCGCAGCGGGGTTCCGCCGGTAGCCCAGGGCGGCGATCGCCGCCTCCACCCGCTCGCGGGTGGCCGGGCGCACCGCCTGCGGCTCGTTGAGCACCCGCGACACGGTCTGGTGCGACACCCCGGCCAGGCGCGCGACGTCGCCCATGACCGGCGGGCGGCCGGTCGCGGCGGGTGCGGCCGGAACGGCGGGAGCGGGGGCGCCCGCGCCGGGGCCCGCGGCGGCGGGGGCGTCGGCGACGGGCGCCTCGGGAGCAGGGGCCACGGGCACGGGGCTCCTCCTCGAGCGTCGTCGTCCGGTGTCGGGTCGCGTCATTGTTAACGCTCACAGTCCGCGGGTCAAGGGGTTCGCTCCGGTGCGGGGGCGGGTCGGCCTGCGCACCGGCGCCTCAGCCGCAGACCTGCAGGTCGGGGGTGCGCACGCGCTCGCGGCCGGCCACGGTCACGACGAGCTCGCCGTCGCAGCCGGAGGTGGAGAACCGGCCGCGGAAGACGGCGCGCACGTCCTGGCCGTCGGTCGTGCGCGCGGTGCAGTCCACGCGCCCCTGCGCGGCCGCGTCGAGCGCGGAGAGGTCCACCGACGGGTCGCACACGGGCGGACCGTCGAGGCGGACCCCCGCGCGCTCGAGCTCGGCGCCCACCCGGTCGCGGACCGCTGCGCCCGCCTCGTCGGCGAGCCGGTCGGACAGGCGCTGCGCCTGCTCGCGCACCGCGCCCTCGGCGCCGTCGCGCGCGCCGCCGAGCGCGTCCTCGGCCTGCGAGCAGCCCGCGAGGGCCGCGGCGGCGAGGACCGCCCCGAGCAGCCGGACGTGCGCCACGCTCGCTCCCCTCCCCCGGTGCTGCCTCGAGCCCACCGTAGGCCCCGGGCCCCGGCGCCGGCCGCGGCCCGGGGTCCCGGCGTGTCCGCAGCGCCCCTGCCGGGGCACCGGGGCGCCCCGGTCCCCGGCCCGCGAGTCCCGGGTGCCCCCGGCCGCGGCCGCGCACGGCGGGCCGTCAGGGCCGGGTCCGCCCCGAGCGGCGCACCTCCCGGTGGACCTGCTTCCACCGGCGCAGCTGCTCCGCCCGGAGGCGCGCGTCGTGCCGCGAGGCCGCCCACCGCTCCTCGCGCTGCAGGCGCCGCCAGCTCTCCAGGCGCCGCGCGGGGAGCGCGCCGTCCTCGACGGCCGCCAGGACCGCGCACCCGGGCTCGCCGGCGTGCCCGCAGTCGCCGAAGCGGCACCCGGCGGCGAGCTCCTCGAGGTCGCCGAAGGCGCGGTCCACGCCCTCGCCGGCCAGGCCGACGCTGCGCAGGCCCGGGGTGTCCACCGCCATGCCGCCGCCCGGCAGCACCACCAGCTCCCGGTGGACGGTGGTGTGCCGGCCCTTGCCGTCGGCCCGCAGGGCGCGGGTCGCCATGACCTCGCTGCCGGCGAGCGCGTTGAGCAGCGTCGACTTGCCGGCGCCGGACGGGCCGAGCAGGGCGAGGGTCTCGCCGGGGCCGACGAGGGCCCGTACGAGGTCGACGCCCTCGCCCGCGACCGAGCTGACCACGTGCACGTCGGCCCCGGGTGCGGCCCGGGCGACGTCCTCGCGCTGGTCCTGCGCGTCGCCGACGAGGTCGGCCTTGGTGAGCACGACCACCGGCCGGGCGCCGCTGGACCAGGCGAGGGCCAGCAGCCGCTCGACCCGCCCGAGGTCGGGCTCGGGCAGCAGCGGCTCGACGACCACGGCGACGTCGACGTCGGCCGCGAGCACCTGGCGGGCGGACGTCCCGGGCGCGACCGCGCCGCGGACGAACGCCGTGCGCCGGGGCAGGACGGCCTCGACGACCGTCTCCCCCCCGGGCCGCGCGCCCAGGGCGACCCAGTCGCCCACGCAGGGCAGGGCCTCCGGGTCGCGCGCGGCCGCGGCCAGCAGCGCGGGCCCGAGCACCGCGTGCACGGCCGGGCCGGGCCCGCCGGGACCGCCGCCGGCGCCGGTCAGGGCGACGACCGCGCCGCGGTGCACCCGCGCCACCCGGGCGGGGTCGGACCCGGCCGGCAGGGCCGCGGCGAGGTCGGGGCCCCAGCCGAGGTCGGCGAGGGACGGCCCGCCGCCGGCCCCGCGCGGCGCGGACGGGTGCGGCGCGGGCGGGTCGGCAGCGTGCGGGTCGGGGGCGCACGGGTCGGGGTGGGTCGGGGTCCGCACCGCAGCGGCGGGGCCGTGCGGCGCGGGCCCGTCGGGGGCGGGGCCGGGCGGGGTGGGGCCGGGCGGCGTGGGGCCGGGCGGGGTGGAGCCGTGCGGGGTGGAGCCGGGGAGCGTCTCGCTCACGTCGGGAGTGCCTCTCGGGGCGGGGCTCCCGGGCCGGGTCAGGCCGGCCGGGCGCCCGGGTCTGCGGGGTGGCGGGGGCTGCGCGCACGCGGGCGCGCGACGACGACGTCCATCGCTGGCACCCCCTCCCGAGCGGCCGGGCCCCTCCCGGCGACGGGCCCGAGGCTAGGGGGCGGCCCGGCCGGCGGGCGAGCGGTTTTCCGCGACCACCGCCGCGGTCCGCCGGTCCTCCCGGTCCACCAGGTCCACCCCGACGGCCCCCGGGGTCCCCTCGGGCCCCTCGACCCCGTCGACCCCCTCGGCCCCGCTGACCACGCCGGCCCCGCCGACGGCCTCGGGCAGCCGCACGACGTGCACCTCCTGCGCCGGCAGCGCGGCCGTGGCCTCCTGCGCCGCGAGCGCGGGCGCGTCCTGCGGGAGCGGCCACAGCTGCATGACCGTGGCGTTGAGCGCGGCCCCGATGAGGACCGCGATGGCGAGGACGTAGAGCCAGAGCAGCACGACGATCGGCGCGGACAGCGGGCCGTAGATCGACGTCCCGTCGACGCTCACGCTGATGACCCAGCGCAGCCCGTAGCTGCCGAGCACCCAGATCGCCATCGCCAGCACCGCCCCGGGCACGTCCCGGCGCCACGGCGTCCGGTCGGGCACGGCGACGTGGTAGAGCGAGGTCAGGACGGCGATGCAGAGGGCGACGACCACCGGCCAGTACAGGTCGAGGAGCCAGTCCGCCGCCGGCGGCAGCAGGTCGCCCAGCAGGCTCGGGCCGAGCAGCACGAGCGGGACGACCACCGAGCCGACCCCGAGGGCGAGGACGTAGAGGCTGAACGACAGGGCGCGGGTGCGCACGATGCCGCGCCGGCCCGACTGCCCGTACATGATCGTGATCGTGTCGACGTAGACGTTGAGGGCGCGCGAGCCCGACCACAGCGCCAGCAGGAAGCCCAGGGAGACCAGGTCGATGCGCCCGCCGTCGAGCACCTGGTCCAGCGTGGGGACGATGACGTCGGAGACCCCCTGCTCGGTGAGCAGCGTCGCGGCGGCCTCCACGACGCGGTCCTTGATGTCGCCGACGACGTCGCGGCCGATCACCCCGCCGAGGTAGCCGATGCTGCCCACGAGCCCGAGGACGAGCGGCGGCAGCGACAGCAGCGCGAAGAAGCCGGCCTCGGCGGACAGGCCCGTGACGCGGTACCGGAAGACGCAGGCGGTCGTCCCGGCGACGAGGCGCCAGAGCACGGCCGGGGCGTCGCGCAGGCGGTAGCGGGCGCGCGCCCGGGACCCCCGCCGGGACGCTGCGCCCGCGCTGCTCGCGGTCCCGGTCGCCACGCACCCACGGTAACGGGAGCCCCTCGCCCCGTCCCGGATCCTGGACCGTGTTTGCCGGTGGCGCCCGCCACGGTCATCATGGTCCGCATGACCGGCGCCGCGACCATCCTCGTCGCGCGGCTCCACGTGGACAACTGCCACGTGTCGAGCGCGGTCTGTCCGGCTGCCTGAGCGCAGCGTCGCGCACCCGGACCGCAGACCCCCCTGCGCGTCCACGTCCCCCGGGCACCCCCGGACCGTGGCGCGCCCCCGTGAGGAAGGACGCCACGTGGCGCCTGTCGAGCAGCGCACCCGACCCTCCCGCCCGACCGGCGGCAAGGGCAACGGCCAGTGGGCCCTCGGCCACCGCGAGCCGCTCAACGCCAACGAGCAGTTCAAGAAGGACGACGACGGGCTCAACGTCCGGGCGCGCATCGAGGGCGTGTACGCCCACCGCGGCTTCGACAGCATCGACCCGGCCGACCTGCGCGGGCGCATGCGCTGGTGGGGGCTCTACACCCAGCGGCGGCCCGGCATCGACGGCGGCAAGACCGCCGTCCTCGAGCCGCACGAGCTCGACGACGAGTACTTCATGCTCCGGGTGCGCATCGACGGCGGGCAGCTCACCGTCGCGCAGCTGCGGGCCGTCGCCGAGGTGTCCACGAGGTACGCCCGCGGCACCGCCGACATCACCGACCGGCAGAACGTGCAGCTGCACTGGATCCGGATCGAGGACGTCCCGGCGATCTGGGCGACGCTGGAGGCGGTGGGGCTCTCGACCACCGAGGCGTGCGGCGACACCCCGCGCGTCGTGCTCGGCTCGCCCGTGGCGGGGATCAGCGAGGAGGAGGTGCTCGACGGCACCCCGGCCGTCGACGCCATCACCGAGCGCTACATCGGCGACCCCGCCTTCTCGAACCTGCCCCGCAAGTTCAAGACCGCGATCTCGGGCCTGCAGGACGTCGCCCACGAGATCAACGACGTGTCGTTCGTCGGCGTGGTCCACCCCGAGCACGGCCCGGGCTTCGACGTCTGGGTCGGCGGCGGGCTCTCCACCAACCCCATGCTCGCCCAGCGCCTCGGCGCCTGGGTGCCGATCGAGGACGTGCCCGAGGTCTGGGCCGGGGTCGTCGGCATCTTCCGCGACTACGGCTACCGCCGGCTGCGCAACCGCGCCCGGCTGAAGTTCCTCGTGAGCGACTGGGGCGCCGAGCGCTTCCGCGAGGTCCTCGAGCAGGAGTACCTCGGCCGCGCGCTGACCGACGGCCCCGCGCCGCCCGCGCTCGACCCGGTCGACCACATGGGCGTGCACCGCCAGCGCGACGGCCGCTCGTACGTCGGCGTGGCCCCCACGGTGGGCCGGGTCAGCGGCGAGGTGCTGGCCCGCCTCGCCGACGTCGTGGAGGCGCACGGCTCGGACCGGGTGCGCACGACGGTGCAGCAGAAGCTGCTCGTCCTCGACGTCCCCGAGGACCGGGTGGAGTCCCTCGTCGAGGCGCTCGACGCGCTCGGCCTGCAGGCCCGTCCCAGCCGCTTCCGCCGCGGCACGATGGCCTGCACCGGGATCGAGTTCTGCAAGCTCGCGATCGTCGAGACCAAGGCGCGCGCGGCGTGGGCCGTCGACGAGCTCGAGAAGCGCCTCGACGGCTTCGACGTGCCGCTGACGGTCAACGTCAACGGCTGCCCCAACTCCTGCGCCCGCATCCAGACCGCCGACATCGGCCTCAAGGGCATGCTCGTGCCCGGCCCGGGCGGCGCGCAGGTGGAGGGCTTCCAGGTGCACCTGGGCGGCGGCCTCGGCCTCGACGCCGGTTTCGGCAAGAAGCTGCGCGGACACAAGATCGCGGCGGACGAGCTGCCCGACTACGTCGAGCGTGTCGTGCGCCACTTCGCGGAACAGCGCACCGAGGGCGAGCGGTTCGCTCAGTGGGTGGGCCGGGCTGCCGATGAGGACCTGAGGTGATGTGACGTGACCGGGTCCTCGGGAGGCGACGGCACCGCCCGCGCGGTGCCCTTCTACTGCCCCTTCTGCGGCGAGGAGGACCTGCGCCCGCACGAGGCGTCGCACGGCGCCTGGGGCTGCGGGAGCTGCCGCCGCGTGTTCACGCTCAAGCTCGTCGGGATCGAGGTGTCGGCATGACCTGCACGATCGAGGCGGGCCCCGCGACGGGGGCCGCTCCGACCGCGACCGTCGACCTCGGCCTGCCCGTGCGCCGGCGCGACCGCGAGGAGCTGCGCCGCCTGGCCCAGCGCGCGGCCGTGGAGTTCGAGGGCCGCGACCCGCTGCTCGTCCTGGACTGGGTCGCGCGCACCTTCGGGCGCCGCGTCGCGGTCACCTCGTCGATGACCGACGCCGTGCTCCCGCACCTCGTGTCGCGGGTCAAGCCCGGCGTGGACGTGCTCTTCGTCGACCCGGGCTACCACTTCGCCGAGACCCTCGGCACCCGCGACGCCGTCGAGGCGACGCTGCCGGTCAACGTCGTCACCGTCCGGCCCGAGCTCACCCGGGCCGCCCACGAGGCGCGCTACGGCGAGCTGTGGCGCACCGACCCCGACCTGTGCTGCGCGATGCGCAAGGTCGGCCCCCTCGAGCGCGCCATGCAGGACTACGACGTCTGGGTCACCGGCGTGCGGCGCGAGGAGTCGGCGACCCGCCGCGACGCGCGCCTCGTCGAGTGGGACGAGCGGCGCGGCAAGATCAAGGTCAACCCGCTGGTCGCGTGGACGCAGTTCGACGTCGACCGCTACATCGACTGGTTCGACCTGCTCGTCAACCCGCTGACGCAGATGGGCTACCCCTCGATCGGCTGCGAGACCTGCACCCGCGCCGTCGCCCCCGGCGAGGACCCGCGCGCCGGGCGCTGGGCCGGGCGCAGCAAGACCGAGTGCGGCATCCACGCCTGACGCCCCCGCCGGACCGGCCCCGGCGCTCGCGACCGGGCGCCGCGGCGCGCTGCGGGACACTGGGCGGGTGAGCGAGCGCTACCACCTGGCCGTCGACCTGCGCGGGCGCCCCGCGCTCGTCGTCGGCGGCGGGCCGGTGGCCCTGCGCCGCGCGCGCGGGCTGCTCGAGGCCGGGGCCGACGTGCGGGTGGTCGCCCCGGAGCTGTGCGGGGGCCTCGCCGCGCTCGCCGACGCCGGCGACGTCGCGTGGGAGCCCCGCCCGTACGCCGAGGGCGACGTCGACGGCGCCTGGCTGGTGCAGACCGCGACCGGCGACCCGCCGGTCGACGCCGCGGTGGCCGACGAGGCGGAGCGGCGGCGGGTGTGGTGCGTACGGGCCGACGACGCGGCCGTGAGCGCCGCCTGGACCCCCGCCGTGGCCCGTGCGGGTGACGTGCAGGTCGCGGTCACCGCGGGCGGCGACCCGCGGCGGGCCCGGCGCCTGCGCGACGCCGTCGCCACGGGCCTGGACACCGGGGCGCTCCCGCTGCGCCGGCACCGGCCGGCGGCCCGCGGCCGGGTGGCCCTCGTGGGCGGCGGCCCGGGCGACCCCGGCCTCATCACGACGCGCGGACGGCGCCTGCTCGCCGAGGCGGACGTCGTGGTCGTGGACCGGCTCGCCCCCCGCGCGCTGCTCGACGAGCTCGACGAGGACGTCCTCGTCGTGGACGTCGGCAAGGTGCCCGACCACCACCCCGTGCCGCAGGACCGCATCAACGAGGTCCTCGTCGAGCACGCCCTGGCCGGGCGGCGGGTCGTGCGCCTCAAGGGCGGCGACCCCTTCGTGCTCGGCCGCGGCGGCGAGGAGGCGCTGGCGTGCATCGCCGCGGGGGTGGACGTGGAGGTCGTGCCCGGCGTCACGAGCGCGGTCGCCGTCCCCGCGGCGGCCGGCATCCCGGTCACCCACCGCGGGCTCGCGCGGCAGGTGACCGTGGCCACCGGGCACGACGACCTCGACTGGGCCTCCCTCGGCCGCCTCGAGGGCACGCTGGTCCTGCTCATGGGGGTCACGCACCTCGCGCGCTCCGCCCGGCGGCTCGTCGAGCACGGGCGCGACCCCCGCACCCCGGTCGCGGTCGTCGAGTCGGGCTTCTCCCCCGCCCAGCGCACGACGACGGCGACCCTGGCCACCGTCGGTGCGGTCGCCGCCGAGCGCGGCGTGCGCAACCCGGCGGTGGTCGTGGTCGGCGACGTCGTGGGCCTGGCCGAGGGGCTGGCACCGGGAGGATCGAGAGGGCCGGACGCAGGGTAGGCAGGAGGTCGCCACCCGGCGGCTGGGACGATGATCGCCCTGCACCACCGCCCGACCCCCGACCGCGAGGAGACGCACCGCGCATGGAGACCTGGCCCGGCTCTGCCTACCCCCTGGGGGCCACCTACGACGGCGTCGGCACGAACTTCGCCGTGTTCTCCGAGGTCGCGGAGCGCGTGGAGCTGTGCCTCTTCGAGCAGGACGGCACCGAGACGCGCGTCGCCCTGCCCGAGTCCGACGGCTTCGTCTGGCACGGCTACCTGCCGCGCGTGGGCCCCGGCCAGCGCTACGGCTTCCGCATCCACGGCCCGAACGACCCGGCCCGCGGCCTGCGGTGCAACCCGAACAAGCTGCTCCTCGACCCGTACGCGAAGGCCGTCGACGGCCAGATCGACTGGGACGAGTCGCTCTTCGACTACCGCTTCGAGCACCCGGACGACCGCAACGACCTCGACAGCGGCCCGCACATGATGAAGTCGGTCGTCGTCAACCCGTTCTTCGACTGGCAGGACGACCGCAGCCCGCGGACGCCGTACCACCAGACGGTCATCTACGAGGCGCACGTCAAGGGCCTGACCATCGCGCACCCGGACATCCCCGAGGAGATCCGGGGGACGTACGCCGGCCTCGCGCACCCGGTCATGGTGGAGCACCTCAAGGGCCTCGGCGTCACCGCCGTCGAGCTCATGCCGGTCCACCAGTTCGTCCAGGACCACCACCTGGAGGAGAAGGGGCTGTCGAACTACTGGGGCTACAACACCATCGGGTTCTTCGCCCCGCACAACCTGTACGCGGCCGACGCGCGCAACGGCCAGCAGGTGCAGGAGTTCAAGGCGATGGTCCGCACCCTGCACGAGGCGGGCATCGAGGTCATCCTCGACGTGGTCTACAACCACACCGCCGAGGGCAACCACATGGGCCCGACGCTGTGCTTCCGCGGCATCGACAACACCGCGTACTACCGGCTCGTCGACGGCGACCCGATGCACTACTACGACACGACCGGCACCGGGAACACGCTGCTCATGCGGCACCCGCACGTGCTGCAGCTCATCATGGACTCGCTGCGGTACTGGGTCACCGAGATGCACGTCGACGGCTTCCGCTTCGACCTCGCCTCCACGCTCGCCCGGCAGTTCCACGAGGTCGACCGCCTCTCGGCGTTCTTCGACCTGGTGCAGCAGGACCCGGTCGTGTCGCAGGTGAAGCTCATCGCCGAGCCGTGGGACGTCGGCGACGGCGGCTACCAGGTCGGCAACTTCCCGCCGCTGTGGACCGAGTGGAACGGCAAGTACCGCGACAACGTGCGCGACGTGTGGCGCGGCGAGCCGCACACGCTCGGCGAGTTCGCGATGCGCCTCACCGGCTCCAGCGACCTCTACCAGGGCGACGGGCGCCGGCCGCTCGCGTCCATCAACTTCGTCACCGCGCACGACGGCTTCACCCTCGAGGACCTCGTCTCGTACAACGAAAAGCACAACGAGGCCAACGGCGAGGGCGGCAACGACGGCGAGAGCCACAACCGGTCGTGGAACTGCGGCGTCGAGGGGCCGACGGACGACCTCGACGTGCTCGCGCTGCGCGAGAAGCAGAAGCGCAACATCCTCACCACGCTGTTCCTGTCCCAGGGGGTGCCGATGCTGCTGCACGGCGACGAGCTCGGGCGCACCCAGGGCGGCAACAACAACGTCTACTGCCAGGACAACGAGATCGCGTGGGTGGACTGGGAGGACGCGCGCCACCACACGACGATGCTCGAGTTCGTGCGCCGCCTCGCGAGGCTGCGCCACGAGCACCCCGTCTTCCGGCGCCGGCGGTTCTTCCAGGGCCGGCCGGTCCGCGGCAGCGGCGGCGACGCCCTCGGCGACATCGCGTGGCTCACCGCGCGCGGGCGCCCGATGAACGACGAGGACTGGAGCAGCGGGCAGCGCCACGTCACCGTGTTCCTCAACGGCGACGCCATCACCGAGCCCGACGAGCGCGGGCAGCGCGTCACGGACGACAGCTTCCTGCTGCTGCTCAACTCCTCGCCGGACGACATGGTGTTCACCGTCCCGGAGGAGAAGTACGGCGCCTCGTGGGACGTCTGCGTCGACACCTCCGCCCCGCTGGAGATCGAGCAGCCGACGCTGAAGGCCGGCGCGCCGGTCGAGGTCGAGGCCCGCTCCGTGCTGGTGCTGCGCCGTGTCCACTGAGGCGCCCCGCGGGACGTACCGGCTGCAGCTGCGCGAGGAGTTCGGGTTCGACGACCTGGCCGGGCAGGCGGACTACCTGCGCGACCTGGGCGCGAGCCACGCGTACCTCTCCCCCGTGCTGCAGGCGACGCCGGGCTCGACCCACGGCTACGACGTGGTCGACCACGGCCGGCTCAGCGACGACCTGGGGGGCATGGCGGCCTTCGAGCGGCTGCGGTCCCGGCTCGAGGAGGTGGGGCTCGGCGCCGTCGCCGACGTGGTGCCCAACCACGTCGCGGTGCCGACGCCGGTGTCGCTCAACGCGCCGCTCTGGTCGGTGCTGCGCGAGGGGCCGGAGTCGCCGTACGCGCGCTGGTTCGACGTGGACTGGGCCGCCCAGGGCGGCGACATCCTCATGCCGGTGCTCGGCAAGCGCATCGGCGAGTGCCTCGCCGACGGGGAGATCCAGCTCGACACGAGCGGCGACGAGCCGCTCGTGCGCTACTACGACCACGTCTACCCGGTGCGCCCGGGCACCGAGCACCTGCCGCTGCCCGCGCTGCTCGAGCGCCAGTACTACCGGCTGGCGTTCTGGCGGGTCGCCGACGAGGAGCTGAACTACCGGCGGTTCTTCGACGTCGACACCCTCGCCGGGGTGCGGATGGAGGACCCGGAGGTCTTCCGCGAGACGCACGCCCTGCTCGCCCGCCTCGTGCGCGAGGGGCAGCTCGACGGGCTGCGGATCGACCACCCGGACGGCATGGCCGACCCGGGCGGCTACCTGCGGATGCTCGCCGAGGCCACCGACGGCACCTGGGTGGTCGTGGAGAAGATCCTCGAGGGCGACGAGCAGCTCCCGCAGGACTGGGCGTGCGCCGGCACCACCGGGTACGACGCGATGCTGCGCGTCTGCGGGCTGTTCGTCGACCCCGACGGCGAGGCGCCGCTGACCGCGCTCTACACCCAGCTCACGGGCGAGCCGGCGGACTTCGGCGTCGTGGTCGAGCAGTCCAAGCGCGACGTCGTCGAGCACGGCCTGTACGCCGAGGTGGCCCGGCTCGTCGAGCTCGCCGCGCAGGTGTGCCACGACGACATCGAGGTCCGCGACCACACCCGGCGGGGGCTGCGCGAGGCGCTCGTCGAGCTGCTCGTCGCGTTCCCGGTCTACCGGGCGTACGTCACCCCGGGCGAGGAGGCGCCGCCGGAGTCGGTCCGCCTCGTCGAGGACGCCGCGGAGGTGGCGCGCACCCGGCTCCCCGAGGAGCGCCACGCCACCCTCGCCCTGGTCCGCGACCTGGTGCTGGGGCGCCCGGTCGGCGACGGCCGGCGCGAGCGGCGGCGCGACGAGATCGTCGTGCGCTTCCAGCAGACCTGCGGCCCGGTCATGGCCAAGGGCGTCGAGGACACCGCCTTCTACCGCTGGTTCCGCCTGGCCGGGCTCAACGAGGTCGGCGGCGACCCGGCGCACTTCGGGGTGCCCGTCGAGCAGTTCCACGCCTGGACCGCGGCGTCGCACGCCCGCTGGCCCGAGGCGATGACGACGCTCTCCACCCACGACACCAAGCGCTCGGAGGACGTGCGCGCGCGCCTCGCCGTGCTCTCGCAGGTGCCGCAGCGCTGGGGCGAGGCGGTGACGGCCTGGCGGGCGCTCACGGCCGCGGTGCGCCCGGCGGAGCTCGACGCCAACACCGAGTACCTGCTCTGGCAGACGCTCGTGGGCGCCTGGCCGATCGCGGCGGACCGGCTCACGGCGTACCTCGAGAAGGCCACCCGCGAGGCCAAGCGCCACACCACCTGGACCACGCCCGACGCGGCGTACGACGCCGCCGTGAAGGGGTTCGCCGAGGCGGTGCTCGCCTCGCCGGAGGTGCGGGCGTCGGTGGAGGCGTTCGTCGCCGAGGTGGAGCCGCACGTGCGCGCGGTCGTGCTCGGGCAGAAGCTCGTGCAGCTCGCGATGCCCGGCGCGCCGGACGTCTACCAGGGCACCGAGCTCGTCGACCTGTCGCTCGTCGACCCGGACAACCGGCGCCCGGTGGACTACGCGCTCCGGCGCGGGCTGCTCGCCAGGCTCGACGCCGGCGAGGCGCCCGAGGGGCTCGACATGGAGAAGCTCCTCGTGGTGTCGCGCGCGCTGCGCCTGCGGCGGGAGCACCCCGCGTGGTTCGGGGCCGGCTCGACCTACGAGCCGGTCGCCACGTCGTCGTCGCACGCGGTCGCCTTCGCCCGCAGCGGCTCGGTCGTCGCGGTGGCGACCCGTCTGCCCGCGGCCGTCGAGCGGGAGGGCGGCTGGGGCGGGGCCACGGTGTCGCTGCCGCCCGGCACGTGGACCGACGTGCTCGGCGGCGCGGACGGGGGCGTGGCGTACGAGGGCGGCGAGGTGCCGCTCGCACGCCTCCTCGCGACCCTGCCGGTGGCGCTGCTCGTGCGCTCCTGACGCGGTCGCCCGGCGCCCGGGGCGCCGCGCATGGACGAGGTGGTCGCGGGGCAGGCAGTGCCCCGTGACCACCTTCTCCGTCTGGGCCCCCGGCGCCGCCACCGTCGAGATCGACCTGCCGACCCGCTCCCCCGCCCGCCGCGGCATGGAGCGCGCCGAGGGCGGGTGGTGGCGCCTCGAGGTGCCCGACGCGGGCCACGGCGACGACTACGCGTACGTCGTCGACGGGTCCGACCCCACGCCCGACCCCCGTTCGCGGTGGCAGCCGGAGGGCGTGCACGGCCCGTCGCGCTGGTACGACCACTCCGCCTACGCCTGGCGCAGCACCGGCTGGCGCGGCGTCGCGCTGCCCGGCGCCGTGCTCTACGAGATGCACGTCGGGACGTTCACCGCGGGGGGCACCTTCGACGCGGCGGTGGAGCGGCTCGACCACCTCGTCGACCTCGGCGTCGACGCCGTCGAGGTCATGCCGGTGGCGGCCTTCCCCGGCCGGCACGGCTGGGGGTACGACGGCGTCCACCTCTGGGCGGTCCACGAGCCGTACGGCGGCCCGGACGCCTTCAAGCGGTTCGTCGACGAGTGCCACCTGCGCGGGCTCGGCGTCGTGCTCGACGTGGTCTACAACCACCTCGGACCGAGCGGCAACTACCTGCCGCGCTTCGGCCCGTACTTCACCGACAAGCACCACACGCCGTGGGGCTCGGCGGTGAACCTCGACGACGAGGGCTCGGACGAGGTGCGCCGCTGGATCGTCGAGAACGCGCTTTCCTGGTTCCGTGACTACCACGTCGACGGGCTGCGCCTCGACGCCGTGCACGCGCTGGTCGACGAGCGCGCGGTGCACGTGCTCGAGGAGCTGTCCTCGGACGTGGACGCGCTCGCGGCCGCCCTGGACCGCCCGCTGTTCCTCGTCGCCGAGTCCGACCTCAACGACGCGGCGATGGTCACGCCCCGGGAGGCGGGCGGGCTCGGGGTGCACGCGCAGTGGCTCGACGACTACCACCACGCCCTGCACACGCTGCTCACCGGCGAGCGGCAGGGCTACTACGACGACTTCGGCTCGATCGCCCTGCTGGCGCAGTGCCTCGAGCGGGTGTTCCGGCACGACGGCGCCTACTCGACCTTCCGCGGGCGGGTGCACGGGCGACCGGTCGACACCACGCGGACGCAGGCCTGGCGGTTCGTCACCTACCTGCAGGACCACGACCAGATCGGCAACCGCGCCGTCGGCGACCGCATCGGCGCGACCCTCGGCACGGACCTGCTCAAGGTCGGGGCCGCGCTCGTGCTCACCGCGCCGTTCACCCCGATGCTCTTCATGGGCGAGGAGTGGGCGGCCTCGACGCCCTGGCAGTACTTCACCGACCACCAGGAGCCCGAGCTCGCCGAGGCCGTGCGCCAGGGGCGGCGCCGGGAGTTCGCCAGCCACGGCTGGGCCGAGGAGGACGTGCCCGACCCGCAGGACCCGGCCACCGTCGAGCGCTCCCGCCTCGACTGGTCCGAGGCCGGGACCGGGGAGCACGCCGAGGTGCTGCAGTGGCACCGGGCGCTGATCCGGCTGCGCCGCGCCACCCCGGACCTCACCGACCCGCGCCTCACCAGGACGTCGGTGGCCTTCGACGAGGAGGCGCGCTGGCTCGTCGTGCGCCGGGGCGCCACGCAGGTCGCGGTCAACCTCGGCGAGGACGAGCAGGACGTGCCGCTGGGGCTGGTGCCCGGGCCGGTGCTGCTCGCCTCGGCCCCGGTGGCGCGGGAGTCGGCGCACGCGGTGCGGCTCGCGCCGCGCTCGGTCGCCGTGCTCGGCGCGGCACCGCCGCGGTGGGTGCCGGCCTGAGCCTGCCGGCCCGCGGCGCCGGCGGTCAGCCGGCGTCGCGGGCGAGCGCGCCGAGGCGGCTGACCGCGCGGACGTACTTCTTGCGGTAGCCGCCGCGGAGCATCTCCGCGGTGAAGAGGTCGTCGAAGGGCACGCCGCTCGTGACGACCGGCACCGCGCGGTCGTACAGCCGGTCGGCCAGGACCACGAGGCGCAGGGCCACGCTCTGGTCGGTCACCGTCCCGACGCCCCGCAGGTGGACCGCGCTCACGCCGTCGAGGAGCGCGCCGTAGCGGCTCGGGTGCAGCCGGGCCAGGTGCTCCACCAGCGCCGGGAAGTCGTCGAGGGTGGCGCCGGGGCCGGCGGCGTCGGCGCGGGCGGTGACCGTCGCGTCGTCGTACGGGCGGGGGGCCGGCGGCAGGCCGCGGTGGCGGTAGTCCTCCCCCTCGACGCGCACCACGTCGAAGCGGCCGCTGAGGTTCTGGATCTCGCGCAGGAAGTCCTGCGCCGCGAACCGCCCCTCGCCCAGGGCGCCGGGCAGCGTGTTGCTCGTCGCGGCGAGGGTGACGCCGGCGTCGGACAGCTCGCCGATGAGCCGCGACATGAGCGTCGTGTCGCCGGGATCGTCGAGCTCGAACTCGTCGATGCACACGAGGACGTGCTGGGACAGCGCTTGCACGGTCTGCTGGAAGCCGAGGGCCCCGACGAGGTTGGTGAAGCCGACGAAGGTGCCGTACGCCCTCGGCCCCGGCGCCGCGTGCCACAGCGAGGCCAGCAGGTGCGTCTTGCCGACGCCGAAGCCGCCGTCGAGGTACGTCCCCCGCGCCGGCCCCGCCGCCTCCCGGCGGCCGAGCAGGCGGCGCCACGACGACCCCGCGGCCGGGCGGCCGAGGCCGGCGGCCACCTCCTCGAGCCGCTGCACCGCCGCGGCCTGCGACGGCTGCGCGGGGTCGGGGACGTACGTCGAGAACCGCACTGCGTCGAACCGCGGCGGCGGGACGAGCTCGGCCACGAGCCGGTCCGCGGGCACGCTGGGGCTGCGGTCGACGAGGCGCGTGGGCACGGTGCCCGAGGCTACCCGGGCGTGCGAGCATCCCCGACGTGCGGATGCTGCTGCCCGAGCCGGTCGAGGACGTCGACGACGACGCGCTGCGGGCGCTCTACGCGGTGCCCGCGGGGACGCCCTGGCTGCGCGCCAACATGGTGTCCTCGCTGGACGGCGCGGTCTCCGTCGAGGGCCGCAGCGGCGGGCTGTCCTCCCCCGCGGACAAGCGCGTCTTCGCCCTGCTGCGCGACCTCTGCGACGCGGTGCTCGTCGGTGCCGGGACGGCGCGGGCCGAGGGGTACGGCGCGGTCCCCCGCTCCGGGGCCCGCGTCGCGCGCCGCCGGGCGCTCGGGCTCGCCGACCTGCCGACGGTCGCGGTGGTGTCGTCCTCGCTCGACCTGGACCCGGGGTCGCGGCTCTTCGCCGGCGGGGGCGGTGCGCGCACGGTGCTCGTGACCACCCAGGCGGCGGCCCGGGAGCGCGGCGGGCGCTTCGACGCCGACCTCGTGACCACGCCGGGCGAGCGCGTCGACCTGCCCGCGGCCGTGGCGGCCCTGCGCGCGCGGGGCCACGCGCACCTGCTGTGCGAGGGCGGCCCCCACCTGCTCGGGCAGGTCGCCGGCGCCGGCCTCCTCGACGAGCTGTGCCTCACCCTCTCCCCCGTCCTCGCCGCGGGCGACGCCCCGCGCGCCCTCACCGGTGCCGCCCTCGCGCCCCCGGTGCCCGCGCGGCTCGGCTCGCTGCTCGAGGAGGACGGGGTCCTGCTCTCGCGGTGGCGGGTGCGCTGACCGGCGCCTGCGAGACCGTTCGGGGTCCGAGCGGGGGTCGTCCCCGTCCGGGGTCGGCGACCTCCCCGCAGCACCACCCCCACCGCCGCGATCATGCGCGGATGGCGGGCACCCGCCGCAGGGGTCGGCAGGACGACGGCGACGGCACCGCTGCGCCATCCGCGCATGATCGCGGCAGGACGGGCTGCAGCCGGACGGCGGTGGGCGCGACCTCGCGTCAGCCGCGGGCGACGCGCAGCGCCCAGGCGACGAGAGGCAGCTGCAGCGGCAGGCGCCCCCAGGCGGCGGTGCGGTACGCGGCCGACCGGTCGCCCGAGGCGAGGGCCATCTGCCAGTTCGCCGGCCACACGGCGAGCAGGAGCGCGGCGGTCGCCCAGCCGGCGCGACGGCGGGTGCCCGGGGCCAGCAGGCCCGCGGCGCAGGCCAGCTCGGCGGCACCGCTCCCCCGGACCCACGGCCGGGGGTCCCCCAGGGCGCGCGGCACGATCGAGGCGAAGGGGCGCGGGGCGGCGAAGTGCAGGACCCCCGTCGTCGTCAGCAGCGCGGCGAGCGCGAGGGCGCAGCGCTCCGCCCTCACGGCAGGGCGTCGGGGTCGGCGGCGAGGACCTTGCCGAGGTCGAAGCGCACCGGCACCTCGAGCTGCTCGTACGTGCAGGACGCCGGGTCCCGGTCGGGCCGCCAGCGGCGGAACTGCGCGGTGTGCCGGAAGCGGGTGCCCTCCATGTGGTCGTACGCGACCTCGACGACGAGCTCGGGGCGCAGCGGCAGCCAGGAGAGGTCCTTCTTCGCGTTCCAGCGCGACACCGCGCCCGGCAGCCGGCCCTGCTCGTGCGCCTCCGCCTGCGCCCAGGCCGCCCACGGGTGCCCGGCGGCGTCGTCCATGCGCAGGGGGGCGAGCTCCTGCACGAGCTCCGCGCGCCGGGCCATGGTGAACGAGGCGCTGACCCCGACGTGCTGCAGCGCGCCGGCGTCGTCGTACAGGCCGAGGAGCAGCGACCCGACGACCTCGCCGCTCTTGTGCCAGCGGAAGCCCGCGACCACGCAGTCGGCGGTCCGCTCGTGCTTGACCTTGAACATCGTGCGCTTGTCCGGCGTGTACGGGGCGTCGACCGGCTTGGCGACCACGCCGTCGAGGCCCGCTCCCTCGAAGATCTCCAGCCACCGGCGCCCCACGGCGACGTCGGTCGTCGCCGGCGTCACGTGGACGGGCGGGCGGGCGCCGGCGAGGGCCTGCACGAGCAGCCGGCGGCGCTCGGCGAAGGGCCGCCGCGTGAGGTCCTCGTCGCCGAGGGCGAGCAGGTCGAACGCCACGAACGAGGCCGGCGTCTCGCGCGCGAGCAGGTCCACGCGCGACTTCGCGGGGTGGATGCGCTGCTGCAGCGCCTCGAAGTCCAGCCGGTCGCCCCGGGCGATGACGATCTCCCCGTCGACGACGCAGCGCTCGGGCAGGTTCTCGAGGACCGCGGCCACGACCTCGGGGAAGTAGCGGGTCATCGGCCGCTCGTTGCGGCTGCCCAGCTCCACCTCGTCCCCGTCGCGGAAGACGACGGTGCGGAACCCGTCCCACTTCGGCTCGACGTGCCCGACGTCGGGCACGTCCTTCACCGCCTTGGCGAGCATCGGCGCGACCGGGGGCATGACGGGCAGCTGCACGGCGCCAGTCTGCCCGCCCCGGGGGCCGCCGACCGCCGCGACCGGCACGCCGCGCGGACCGGTAGCGTGCCGCGGGTGCTGACCACCGTGCTGCTGACCGAGGACGCGCTCGCCGAGCACGACGTGGACCGCGTCGTGCACCTGCACGACCCGGAGCCGGTCCGCTTCCACGTGCTCGTGCCGGTCGACACCCGGCACAACCGCCTCGTCGAGGCGCTCGACGAGCTGGCGCTCGGACGCCTGCGGGAGGCCGTCACCGACAGCGGCGAGCAGCCGCCGGAGCAGGCGCGGGTACGGGCCCAGGCGGCCCTGGACGCGTCCGTGTCCGCACTGCGGCTCGCGGGCGCTGAGGTCGAGGGCGCGCTCGTCGGCGACAACCCGGTCGACGACGTGGTGCGGACGGCGCGCGAGCTCGACGCCGACGAGGTCATCGTCGTGACGCAGCCCCACCTGGTCGAGGAGTCGCTGCGCCGCGACTGGGCCTCGCGCATCCGCGGCGACCTCGGCCGTCCGGTGCTCCACGTCGTGTCCGGCACCGACCGCGTCGTCTGAGGGCGGCGGGCCTCAGGCCCCCCAGGTCGGGACGAGCCGCTCCTCGGCGGTGAACAGGGTCACCACGTCGAGCACCGGGTCGAGGCGGCGCAGCCGCTCCTCGGGCGGCGTCGACGGCGCCAGGAGCCGCTCGAGCGCCGGGCGGTCGACGACCGACCAGAGCGGCGAGGAGGTGCGGTCCAGGCACGTCGCCCGTACCTGCGGCAGCACCTGCTCGAACCACCGGGCGCGCTGGGCGTGGCGCCACAGCTTCCCGCGGTGCGCGTCGCGCCCGAGGGCCCGCCGGGCCCGGTCCTTGAGCCGGCCGGCGGCGCGGCGGGCGCCGACCTCGAGCGCGGCGGCGTACGGCTGCGGGCGCGGCCACGGAGCCCCCATCGGGAGGGCGAGCAGCTCGGGGTCGAGCACGCCCACGGCGGCGCGGTGCAGCGCGGCCGCGTAGCGCTGGTCGGGGCGCAGCGCGTAGCCGGCGCGCAGCCACGGTCGGGTGGCGAGCGGCGACAGCACGTCGACCCCGTGCAGCACGGCCCGGTCCACCGACGAGGCCCACCGGCGCACGCGGTCGTCGACGTACGCGAGCTCCATCGCGTCGAAGGGCCCGAGCCCGGCGTCGCGGGCGGCGTCGAGGTAGCCGGCCGCCCGGCGCCGCCCGTGCTCGCGCGCCGCCTCCGTGGCGACGCCGGCGGACACGCGCAGCAGCAGGTCCTGCAGGTGACGGCGCACGGGCCCCGCCGCCGCGCCGCCGCCGAGCACGAGCCCCGGGGTCGCGTAGATGGCCCGGGCGGTCTCGCCGCCGCTGCCGGACAGGCGCACCGGCAGCGTGCCCGGGGCCGCCTCCAGCGGGGTGCCGAGGTGGCGCAGGGTGGCGAGACCGTCGGCGCGGGCGAGCAGCCCGTCGACCGCGCCGTCCCAGCAGCGCACGACGCCCTCGACGTCCTCGTCCAGCGGTGCGTGCGCGAGGCCGAGGGCATCGGCCACCAGGCCGGCCACCCGCACGTCCGTGTCCTCCGGGGCGCCGTACGTGTAGTGCCGCGCCTTCACCCCGCCGTGGCGCAGCAGCGCCACCAGGACCCGCGAGTCGCGCCCGGCGGTGAGGCCGAGGGTGACCTCGGGGTACGTCGTCCCCGCCGTGCGGACCAGCCCCGCCACCGACGCGGCGGCCTCGCGCACGGCGTCGTCGCGCAGGCCGCGCGGCGCCCGGCGGGCGTCCTGCAGGGCGCGGACCACGACGTCGCCGGGGCGCACCTGGGCGGGCTGCCCCGGGCGGCGCACGACCCGGGCGCCCGCGGGGAGCACGCGCACCCGCGGGTGCAGCGTGCGGTCCTGCCCCACCCACGCCAGCGCGGCGAGGTCGGCGGCCGCCTCGAGGTCGAGCCCCGCGGGCCCCGCCACGCGCGCCAGCACGCCCGCGCTCGTGCTGAGCGCGAGCCCGTCGCCGAGGCGCAGGGCGTACACCTGCTGCATGCCGAGGGGGTCGACCAGCAGCTCCGCCCCGCCGCGGCGGGGGCGCACCCGTGCGACGGCGTACCGGCCCTCGAGCACGTCCTCCAGACGGTCCCAGGAGCGGGCCAGCGACTCGGCCCGGTGCCCGAGCACCGCCGGGTCGGTGCTGACCGGGGTCCCGTCGTAGAGGACCACCTCGTCCTCGCCGTGCTCGGCGTAGCGCCGCGGGTGCGCCGCCTGCCCGTCCGTCGGCACGGCCGCCACCACGACGTCCGGGCCGTCGCTGCGCCACGCCGCCTGGCGGTCCAGCCCCGGCAGCGCGTCGGCGGTCACGTGCAGCGACGCGACGAGCGCGTCGCGCACGGGCTCGGGGACGCCGGTGGCCAGGAGGAGCAGGTTCACGCGCGCCACCCTAGGTGCGCACGGCGGTCGGCCGCGTCACCGCGCGAGGGCGCCACCGAGGACCGACTAGCCCGAAAGGGCCATGGTGTGGCGGTCCGTCGCCTCCGTAGCGTCCCGCGTGCACGGGGGCACGCCCTGCAGGGGCAGCGGCGGCCCCGTGCGCGAGGCACGGGGGGTGTCCTTCATGGGGTACGCACGCGCGGGCCGCGGGCTCGCGGTCCTGGGGCTGGCGGCGGCAGCGGTCGGGGTGGTGCCGGCGGGCGGGGCGTCGGCGGCGGCGCTGTCGGCCACCCTGACCATCGACCGGTACGCACCGCTGGTCCCGCAGTGGGACGGGCGGCTCGTACCGCAGCTCAGCGGCACGGTGACCTGCTCGAGCGGCACGGCGTACACCGACGTCTACGGCGACCTGTACCAGGGCGGGCGCTACGCCTACGGGTCGGCGTACGTGTCGCCGTGCGCGCCGTGGCAGGCGTCCTACTACTCCTACAGCACGGGGTTCGCGACGGGAGCGGCGTCGGCGTACGCCAGCGGCACCGTGCAGGACTGGTCGACGGGCGAGTCCGTCGCCGTCTCCGCGTCCCGGACCGTCACGGTCGTCCGCTGCACCCGGCTCGGCACCGCGGGCGACGACCTGCTCACCGGCACGTCCGGGAACGACGTCATCTGCGGGCTCGAGGGCGACGACCGCATCCGCGGGCTGGGCGGCAACGACGTCGTCATCGGCGGCCCGGGCCTGGACACCGTCGACTTCGCGACGTCGCCCGCGGCGGTCGTGGCGAACCTCGTCAGCGGGACCGCCACCGGCGAGGGGAGCGACCAGCTGCAGCAGGTCGAGCGCATCGACGGCTCCCGCTACGCCGACACCCTGACCGGTGACGCCGGCCCCAACGAGCTGCGCGCCGGCGTCGGCAACGACAAGGTCTCCGGCGGCGGCGGGGACGACCTCGTCTACGGCGGCGACGGCAACGACAGCCTGTTCCTCGGCACCGGCAACGACGTCGGCGGCGGCGGCGCCGGCACCGACACCGTCGGCTTCGCGCTGGCCATCAACGCCGACCTCACCGCCGGCACCGCCACCGGCGAGGGCGACGACGTCCTGCAGACCCTGGAGAACATCACCGGCACGCCCGCCGCGGACCGCCTGCGCGGCTCCTCGGGCAACAACCACCTGCAGGGCCTCGGCGGCAACGACACCCTCATCGGCGAGGCCGGCACCGACCGCTGCGACGGCGGCACCGGGACCGACACCGCCACCACGTGCGAGACGCGCATCGCCATCCCGTAGCGCCCGGGGACGGCACGCGGTCGACGGACGCCTTCCGGTGCGGCGGTCGGGCCCCTAGGGTTCGGACCGCCGCGCGCGGGGGTGCGCCAGACGGGGGGACGACGGTGGTTCGAGCACGTGCAGGGGCCGTAGCGGTCGTGGCGGGGATCGCGCTCACCGGCCTGTCCGCGCCGGCGACGTCGGCGTCGGGGTCGGACGAGGTGCAGACGCGGGTCACGGTCAGCGTCGACAGGACGACCGTGACCGAGGGCGGGTCGGTGCGGGCCACGGCGAAGGTGACGACGCTCGACGGCAAGCCCTACACGGAGGGCGCGGTCCAGTTCGGGCAGGTCCTGATCCGCGGCTGGTGCGACGGGCCGTCCGTCCCCGTCGACGGCCGGGGAGTCGCTACGGCGCTCGTCCCGTTGATCAGTCCCACGGGTGGAGGGGTAGAGGCCCAGCACTACGTCGGCGAGATCGGCGAGGGCGGCCGCGGCTACGCGGATGTCGACGTGGCGGCCATCGACCTGCCGGTGCGTCTCCAGCTCAACGCCACGGACGCCTACCCGAGTGGTCAGCTGATCTACGGAGCGACGAGCGCCCAGCAGCACTACAACTGCGTGGACTCGGACGACGACTGGGCCTACGGCACCGTGGACTTCTACCGCGGTGGCACCTTGCTGGCGTCGGGGTGGTCCGCGGCCGACGACCGCGAGGACTGGCTGGAAGTGCAGCTCCCGGCGGGGCGACACCAGGTCCGCGGCGTCTTCACCCCCACGTGGGGGTGGTCCACCGCCACGGCGACGATGGACGTCTCCGTCGCGGTCGATGGCACGACCACCACCAGCGACGAGCTCGTCCGCAACCCGTCCTTCGAGTCCGACCTGGCCGGCTGGGGCGCCCACGGCGGGACGCTGACCCGGGTGACCCGGGCCGGAGCCCCCGACGGCGCGGCCGTCGTCCGGGCGAGCCGCGGCAGCGGCACGGTCTTCTCGGTCAGCGACACGCGGCAGGGCGCCGCGCCCACGGTCTCGGCCACGACGCGGGGTGCCACGTACGTCGCGAGCGCCCACGTCGCGGCGGCGACCAGCGCGAGCGTGGGCAGGACGGCGACGCTCATCCTCCGCGAGCGGACGCCCGCCGGCTCCCTCGTGAAGGAGACCAAGGTCCCGGTGAAGCTGACCACGGGCTGGCAGCGCCTCGCCGTCGCAGCCCAGGCGACCGCGACCGGCAACGACCTCGGGGTCCGGGTCGAGCAGAGCGGTGCGGCAGCGGGGCACGCCTTCTTCGCTGACGCCATCTCCTTGGAGCACGCGACAACCCATGTCGCGGACCCCCATACCGTTGTGACGAGCGAGCTGACGCACTCGGTCTGGACCGGGCTCTCCGCCAACGCCAAGAGGGTCAGCCTGGAGCAGGTCCCGGTGGGCCGGGACCTCGGGAGCATCACGGCGTACGTCGACGGCCTCGGCGCGAGCAGCGGCAGCCAGGTGCTGCGCGGCGTGGTCTACGCGGACGCCGGCGGGGCCCCGGGACGCCTCGTCGCCAGCAGCGAGCCGGTCACGGTCCGCGCGGGACGCCCTGCCGGCCCGCTGGACCTGCCCGTCACGAAGGCGCTGCGCCTGACCGAGGGCCGCTACTGGGTCGGCCTGCACTCGGGGACCACCGGGGGCGTCGCGCGCTACCTGTCCCAGGTCGTCCCCGGGACGCTGCGGACCAACAGCGACGCCTACTCCGACGGCGCCACGGCGACGTTCGGCGCCTCGACGGTCGACGGCAAGGACATGCTGCTCTGGCCCGTCGTCTCCTGACCCCGAGGGGACCTGCCTGCCCCGCCTGGCGCCCGCCGGAGCCGCCCCGGGAGGATGCACCGGTGAGCCCCCGACGACCGACCGACCCACGGGCCCCGCGCCCGCCCTGGTGGCAGGCGCGGGGAGCGACCGCCGCGCGGAGCCTGCAGCTCAGCGGGCTCTTCGGGCTGCTCGGCACGGTGGCGCTGGTCGGCGGGCTGCAGGTGGAGCCCGCGTGGTTCCTGCTGGCGGCCCTCGGCTTCTTCCTCAACGGCCTGCTCTTCGCCCTCGGCGGGCGCGCCCAGCTCGGCGAGGAGCGCGCCGGGCGGCGGCGGGACGCGCAGGGGCCCGGGGAGCAGCCGTACCTCGTCGCCGCGGGCGCCACCGGGCTGGGCGCGGTGCTCGCCGGCCTCGCCGCGCTGGCCCGCGCCCTCGCCTGAGACCGGCCGTCAGTCCGGCGCGTCCGCCGGCTCCGGCGCCGGCTCCGCCCGGGCGCGCGAGGGCTGCACCCGCTTCGGCTCCCCCGGCATCTTGGGGTAGTCCGGCGGGTACGGCATGTCGCCCAGCCCGCGGTCGCGCTCGTCGCGCTCGTACCACTCGAGCAGCGGCGTGAGGTCGTGCTCGACGTCGTCGATCCCCGCCATCAGGTCGCCGACGGCGGCGAAGCGGGCCGGCAGGGTCCGCACGGTGAGGTCGCGCGGGTCGGCGAGCGGCAGCTCGTCCCAGGTGAGGGGCGTCGACACCGGCGCGTGCGGCAGCGGCCGGATCGAGTACGCCGACGCGATCGTCCGGTCCCGCGCGTTCTGGTTGTAGTCGACGAAGATCGCCTCGCCGCGCTCCTCCTTCCACCACTTCGTGGTGACCCGCCCCGGCATCCGACGCTCCAGCTCGCGCCCGAAGGCGATGGCGGCGTGGCGCACCTCGGTGAACGACCAGCGCGGGGCGATGCGCACGTACACGTGGACGCCGCGGTTGCCCGAGGTCTTGGGGTACCCTCGCCAGCCGAGCTCGGCGAGCACCTCGCGCGCGACGCCGGCGACCTCTACGGCCTCGGCGAACGCGGTCCCCGGCTGCGGGTCGAGGTCGATCCGCAGCTCGTCGGGGTGGTCCACGTCGGCACGGCGCACCGGCCAGGGGTGGAACGTGATGGTGCCGAGGTTCGCGCACCACGCGACGGTCGCGAGCTCGGTCGGGCAGACCTCGTCGGCGGTACGGCCGCTGGGGAACGTGATGTGCGCCGTCTCCACCCACGGCGGCGCGTTCTTCGGCACCCGCTTCTGGTAGAACGCGTCGCCCCGGTTGTCCATCCGCGTGGCGAGCTTCATGCCCTCGTGGACGCCGCCCGGCCAGCGCTCCATCGTCACGGGCCGCTCGCGCAGCGCGCGCAGGATGCCGTCGCCGACGGCGAGGTAGTACTCGACGACCTCCCGCTTGGTGATCCCGGGCCCGGGGAAGTACGTCTTGTCCGGGTTGGACACCCGGACGTCGCGGTCCCCGACCTCGATCTCCACGAACGGCGTCGCCATGTGGGGCACGCTAGCCGGACGTACGGTGGGCCCATGAGCACGGACGCGCGCGAGTCGTACCCGGTCGAGAAGACCGACGAGCAGTGGCGGGCCCAGCTGGACCCGCAGGAGTACGCGGTGCTGCGCCAGGCGGCCACCGAGCGCCCGTACACCGGGGAGTACACGAACGAGAAGACCGTCGGCGTCTACCACTGCCGCGCCTGCGACGCCGAGCTCTTCCGCAGCGCGACGAAGTTCGACTCGCACTGCGGCTGGCCCTCCTTCTGGGCGCCGCTCGCCGGCGACCGGGTCGAGCTGCTCGAGGACCGCAGCATGGGCATGCGCCGCGTCGAGGTGCGCTGCGCGACGTGCGGCTCGCACCTCGGGCACGTCTTCGAGGGCGAGGGGTTCGGCACGCCGACCGACCAGCGCTACTGCATCAACAGCGTCGCCCTGCGCCTGGAGCCCGCCGAGGGCTGAGGTCCCTCAGCCGCGCGGCAGGGCGACGCAGATGCGCGCCCCGCCGAGCGGCGACGCCTCGGCCCACACCCGCCCGCCGTGCGCCCGCGCGATGCGCGCCGCGGTGGCCAGGCCGAGGCCGGTGCCGCCGCCGGAGCCGCGCCCCGAGAGGTACGGCTCCACGGCCCGCGCGCGCTCGGCGCCGGTGAGCGGCTCGCCGTCGTCGTCCACCGCGAGCACCCAGTCCTGCCCCCGCGCCTCCGCCCCGAGCCGCACGCGCGGCGGGCGGTGCGGCGCGGTCTGCACGACGGCGACGGTGAGCAGCGCCTGCACGAGCCGGGCCAGCTGCGAGGGGTCGCCGGGGACGGTCGGCAGGTCGCCGACCTCGACCCGCGCCCCGTGCTGGGCGAGCAGCGGCTCGAGCGCGCGCACGACGTCGCGCGCCGCGTCGCCGAGGTCGACGTCCTCACCGGTCACCGGCCGGCGCCCGCTGCGGGCGTACGCCAGGAGGTCCTCGACGAGGCGGTTGGCGCGCTGCAGCGAGGCGTCGAGGCGCGCCGCCACGCCGGCGGCCGGCGAGCCCTCGTCGAGCTCGTCGCGCAGCAGCTCCGTGTAGCCGGTCGCGGCGGCCAGCGGGTTCTTCAGGTCGTGCGCCACCGAGCCGGCGAACGCCTCGAGCTCGGCGTTGGAGCGCTCGAGCAGGCGCTGGCTGCGCCGCAGCGCGAAGACCGCCATCACCTGCGCGGCGAGGTCGGCGAGCGCCTGCACCTGGTGCGGCTCGAGCTCGTACGCCGAGGGGTCGACCACGCACAGCGTCCCGAGCGCGTGGCCGTCCCCGGTGACGATCGGCGCGGAGGCGTACATGCGCACCTGCGCGAGCAGGCCCGTGACGAAGGGGTTCCGCGCGAAGCGCGGGTCCTCGCGCGCGTCGCGCACGTGGAGCACCTCGCGGGAGAGGATCGCGTACGCGCACATGGCGTCGTCGCGCGGCACCTCCCCCGCGGTCATCCCGACCGCGCACGCCTGCCACTGCCGCCGCTCGTCGATGAGGTTGACCACGGCCATCTGCGCGCCGGTCACCGTGCGGGCGAGCCGCACGACCCCGTCGAGCTCCTCCTGGAGCGGCTGGTCCAGCAGGTCGTACGCCCGCAGGTCCGCGAGCCGCTCGGCCTCGTCGGCGGGCAGCGGCGCGGCGGTCACGGCAGGGCGGCGATCAGCTCGGCGACCGGCTTGCGCGGCCCCGTGTAGAAGGGCACCTCCTCGCGCACGTGCAGGCGGGCGCCCGTGGCGCGCAGGTCGCGCATGAGGTCGACGATCCGGTGCAGCTCGTCGGCCTCGAAGGCGAGCACCCACTCGTAGTCGCCGAGCGCGAACGCCGACACGGTGTTGGCCCGCACGTCCGGGTAGCCGCGCGCGGCCATGCCGTGCTCGACGAGCAGCTGGCGGCGCTCGTCGTCCGGCAGCAGGTACCACTCGTACGAGCGGACGAACGGGTAGACGCAGACGTAGCCGCGCGGCTCCTCCCCCGCCATGAAGGCGGGGACGTGGCCCTTGTTGAACTCCGCGGGGCGGTGCAGCGCGACGACCGACCAGACCGGCTCGAGGTGCTGCCCGAGCCGCGTGCGGCGCAGGCGGTGGTAGGCCTCCTGGACGTCCTCGACGTGCTCGGCGTGCCACCAGACCATGAGGTCGGCGTCGGCGCGCAGGCCGGAGACGTCGTACGTGCCGCGCACCACGACGCCCTTGGCCGCGAGCTGGCCGAAGAGCTCCTCGACCTCGCCGGCGAGCGCGGCCCGGTCCTCGGGCAGCGGCCCGGTGGCCCGGAAGACGGACCACATGGCGTAGCGGATGGTGGCGTTGACCTCGCGGGCGCTGACGGTGGTGGTGGGGCTGCTCACGGCTCCATCATCCCCCCGGGCGCAGCGCGGCGACGACCCGGGCGGCGGCCGCCCGGCCGGACGCGACGCAGGCCGGGACCCCCACGCCGTCGTACGCCGCCCCGGCCAGCGCCAGGCCCGGGTGCGGCTCCAGCGCGGCCCGCACCCGGCGCACCCGGGCCAGGTGGCCGACGGCGTACTGCGGCAGGCCGCCGCCCCACCGGGTGACGACGACGTCGAGCGGGCGGGTGCGCAGGCCGGGCGCGCCGGTGACCTCGGCGAGGTCGGCCAGCGCGGCGGCGGCCAGCTCGGCGTCGTCGCGCTGCAGGTCGCGCTCGTCGCCGGCGCGCCCGACCGAGGTGCGCAGCACCACGGTGCCGCTGCCCTCCCCGACCCAGCCCCACTTGCGCGAGGAGAACGTCGCGGCCTTGACGAGCCGGCGCTCGACCGGCGGCACGAGCAGGCCGCTGCCGACGAGGCCGCCGCCGGAGCCACCGCCGGAGCCCCCGCCGGGCCCCCCGCCGGACCCCTCGCCGAGCACCGCCGCGGGGAACGCGGCGGTGACGAGGGCGACCGAGGCGTACGGCACGTGGCCCACCTCCGCCGCGGCGGCCGGCACCAGCGGGGCCAGCAGGCGCGCGGCGGCGGGCGCGGGCACGGCGAGCACCACCGCGTCCGCGCGGACCACCTCCGGCGCCGACGCGGGCCCCACGACGAGCTCCCACCCGCCCGGCGTGCGGCGCAGCCCGCGCACCGCCGCGCCGGTGCGCACCTGCGCGCCGCTGGCCCGCGCGACGGCCGCGGGCAGCCGGCCGACGCCGCCGCGCACCCCGGCGAAGACCGGCCCGGCCCCGGCCGGCGTCCGGGCCGCGACCCCGCGGGCGGCCGCCAGCAGCGAGCGCTCCGCGCGCACCGCGGCGAAGAGGCCGGGCACGGTCGCGGCCATGGACAGGGCGTCGGCGCGGCCCGCGTACACGCCGCCGAGGAGCGGCTCGACCAGCCGGTCGACGACGGCACGGCCGACCCGGCGCGCGACGTACGCCCCCACGGAGACGTCCTCCTCGACGCGGGTGCGCGGCAGCCACGCGTCGAGCGGCACGCGCGCGAGGTCGGCCGGGCCGAGGACGCCGGTGCGCGCGAGGTCCTCCAGGTCGGCGGGGACGCCCATGACCTGCGGGCGCGGCAGCGGGCGCAGGGCGCCGCGGCTCAGCACCCGGGCGGTCGTCGTCACGGGCTCGACGAGGTCGTCGCCGAGGCCGACGTCGCGCGCGAGATCGACGGCCTCCGGCCGGCGGGCCAGGACGGACTCGGCGCCGGTGTCGACCGCCAGGCCTGCGACCTCCCCGACCTCGAGCTTGCCGCCGAGGCGCGGGGACGACTCCAGGACCAGCACGTCCACCGGGGCGTCGCGCAGCGCGTGGGCCGCGGCCAGCCCGGCGATGCCGCCGCCCACCACGACGACGCGGGGCCGCGACCCCGGCGGGGCCGGCTGCGCGGCGGGGGCGTCGGGCACGGCGGCCACGATGCCAGACCGTGACCCGGCGCGCGGAACCGCCGGCGGGAGGGCCCCGTCACACCGCCGCGGGCCGGTCGAGGGCGCCGGCCCCGGGACGAGGGAGGCGGCCGTGGCACGTCGGGGACGCACCGCGGCGGGGCTGGTCGCCCTGCTGCTGCTGGCGGGGTGCTCGGGGTCGGACGGGACGTCGGGCGGTGCGGCGGGCGGGGCCCCGCAGGGCGCCTCGGCGGGCGGGTCGGGCGCCGAGCCCGCGGCGCCGGCGGTCGACCGGGACGGCGCGGTCGCCGAGGGCGCAGCGGGGGGCGCCGGCGCCCCGGGGGGCGCCGCAGCCGGGCCGGTCGTGCCCGGCCGGCAGGCGCTGGAGCGCCGCGCCGAGGTGGCGCTGCGGGTGCGCGACGTCGACGGGGCGGCCCGCACCGCCGCGGCCGCGGCGCGCGGGCGCGACGGCGCGGTCACGGCCGAGGAGTCGTACGGCGGGCCGGACGGCGAGCCGACGGCGACGCTGACGCTGCGGGTGCCCGTGGGGTCGTACGACGCCCTGCTCGACGACCTCGACCGGCTCGGCGAGCGCCTGTCGCGCACGCAGTCGACGACGGACCGCACCGGCGAGGTCGTCGACGTCGCGAGCCGGCTGGCCTCGCAGCGCGAGAGCGTCGCCCGCGTGCGCGCGCTGCTCGAGCGAGCCCGCAGCGTCGCCGAGGTCGTGCAGGTCGAGGGCCAGCTCGCCCGGCGCCAGGCCGACCTCGAGGCGCTGCAGGCGCAGCAGGAGCGCCTCGCCGACCTCACCGCGCTGGCGACCGTCGTGGTCACCCTCGTCGGCCAGGAGGCGGCAGTGGCCGGCGAGGACGAGCCGGCGGGGTTCCTCGCCGGGCTCGGCGCCGGCTGGGGCGCGCTGGTGACGGCGGGGGCGTACGCCCTCACCGCGCTCGGCGCGGTCCTGCCGGCCGCGGTCGTCCTCGGCCTGCTCCTGCTCCTGGCCCGCCGGCTGCGGGCGGCGGGGCGGCTGCGGTCCCCGGCGCCGCCGCGCCCCTGAGCGGGGCCGGGCGCTCCCGGGGTATCTCCCGGGCGGTGCGCCGCGTCTGCCCGGCATGGGTGCGGCGCGGGCGAGGGCGTCCTCCCGGGCGGCGCTCGCCCGGTGGGTGCGGCGCTACCTGCCGGCCGAGGTCGCGGGCACGGCCTCCGCGCTCGCCGCGGGGCTCCTCGCCCACGCCGGCACCGGCGACCCGCTCACCACCGCGCTCGCGGCGGCCTGGGCGGAGGCGCTCGGCTTCTACGCCGTCGTCGTCGCCCGCGACCTCGCGGGCGCCGGGCGCCCCGGCCGGCGGCGCGCGCTCGGCCGGCTGCTCGTGGAGTTCGGCCCCGCCGAGGCGCTCGACAGCCTCGTCGTGCGCCCCTGGGCGATGTGGGCGCTGCCCGCCCTGCTCGCGGGCAGCGGCGCGGGCGTCGCGGCCGGGCTGCTCGCCGGCAAGGTCGCCGCCGACGCGGCCTTCTACGCCGTCGCCGTCGTCGGCCACGAGGCCTCCCGCCGGGGGGCCCGCAGCGAGGAGGTCGTCGGGTGAGTGCCTCGAGCGTCCCTGCCACGGCGGGCCCCACGCCCGTCCTCGTCCTCGACCACGCGGTGCTGCGCGCGGCGCACGCGCGCCTCGTGTCGGCCCTGCCGGGCGTCCGGTTGCACTACGCGGTGAAGTGCAACAGCGACCCGGAGCTGCTGCGCACGCTCGCCGGCGAGGGGTGCGGCTTCGAGGTCGCGTCCGCGCCCGAGCTGGACCTGCTCGTCGGCCTCGGCGTCGACCCGGCGGGGCTGCTCTTCAGCAACCCGGTCAAGCCGGCCGCGCACGTGCGCCGGGCCCACGCGGCCGGGGTCCGCCGCTTCGCCGCGGACGGCGACGAGGAGCTCGCGAAGCTGGCGGCCTGCGCGCCGGGGGCGTCGGTCCTGCTGCGCCTCGCACCGCCCCGGGTGGCCAGCCGGGTGGCCAGCGAGGGCAAGTTCGGGGTCGGTCCCGAGGAGGCCGTACGGCTCCTCCTCGCCGCCCGCGACCGCGGGCTGGACCCGCTCGGGCTGACCTTCCACGTCGGCTCGCAGACGACGTGCGCCGCCGCCTGGGACGCGGCGCTCGCGCAGTGCGCGGACGCCATGCGCGCGCTGGCGGGGCACGGGGTGCGCCTGCGGCTCGTCGACGTCGGCGGCGGCTTCCCGGCGGCGTACGCCGACCAGCGGCCCGACCTCGCCGCCCTCGGGACCGCGGTGGTCGCGGGGCTGGGGCGCCTGCCGTACCCGGTCGAGGTCGTCGCCGAGCCCGGCCGGGCGCTCGTCGCCGCCGCCGGGACCATGGTCTGCGAGGTCCTCGGGGTGGCGCACCGGCGCGGCCGGCGCTGGGCGCACCTGGACGCCGGGGCGTTCAACGGCTTCATGGAGGCGCTCGAGACCGGCAGGACCCTGCGCTTCCCGATGTCCGACTCGCGCGGCGGCCCGACGGCGCGGTGGGCGGTCACGGGTCCCACGTGCGACAGCCAGGACACCGTGCTGCTCGACGTCGCGCTGTCCGCCGGGCTGCGCGCCGGCGACCGGGTCGCGGTGCGCTCGGCCGGCGCCTACACCACGGGCTACGCGTCGGCGTTCAACGGCTTCCCGGCACCCCGGGTCGAGCACCGCCGGGGAGTGCCGGCTCCGCGGTGCGCCCGGTGACCGGCACCGCCGGGCCGCCCTCGGTGAGCTCGTGGACCAGCTCGACGACCCGGGTGAGCACGTCGGGGTCGGACGTGGGCAGCACGCCGTGCCCGAGGTTGAACACGTGCCCCGGCAGGCCCCGGGCCGCGTCGAGCACCGCGCGCACCTGGGCCTCGACCGCCTCCCACGGCGCGAACACCACGGCGGGGTCGAGGTTGCCCTGCAGGGCGCGGTCGGGCCCGACGCGCCGGGCCGCCTCGTCGAGCGGCACCCGGAAGTCGACGCCCACGACGTCGGCGCCGGCCTCGCCCATGAGGCGCAGCAGCTCGCCCGTGCCGACGCCGAAGTGGATCCGCGGCACCCCGAGCCCGCCGACCTCCGCGAGGACCCGCGCGGAGTGCGGGGCGACGCTGCGCGCGTAGTCCGCGGCGCCGAGCGCCCCCGCCCAGGAGTCGAAGAGCTGGACGGCGCTCGCCCCGGCCTCCACCTGCACCCGCAGGAACGCGGCGCTGATGCCGGCGAGCCGCTCGAGCAGGGCGTGCCACAGGTCGGGCGCGCCCCACATCATCGCCTTCGTGGCCTCGTGGTTGCGCGACGGCCCGCCCTCGACGAGGTACGACGCGAGGGTGAACGGCGCGCCCGCGAAGCCGATGAGGGGGGTCGCGCCGAGCTCGCCGACGAGCGAGCGCACGGCCTCGGTGACGTACGGCACGTGGTCCGGCTCGAGGGCCGGCAGCCGGTCGAGGTCCTCCCAGGTGCGGAACGGGCGCTCGACCACGGGACCCACGCCCGGGCGGATGTCGAGGTCCACCCCCACGGCCTTCAGCGGCACGACGATGTCGCTGAAGAAGATGGCCGCGTCGACGCCGTGGCGGCGCACCGGCTGCAGGGTGATCTCGGTGACGAGGTCCGGGCGCATGCACGACTCGAGCATCCCGACGCCCTCGCGGACCCGGCGGTACTCCGGCAGGGAGCGCCCGGCCTGGCGCATGAACCAGACGGGGGTGCGGCGCACGGGCTCGCGGCGGCAGGCGCGCAGCAGGTCGGAGTCCTGCGGTCCGGGGCGGGGGGAGCTCACCGCCCGATCGTCCCACGCCGGTCCGTCGCGCCCCACCGGCGCGCCCCACCGGCGCGCCCGACCGGCGCGCCTCCGCGGGCCTGTCGGTGCCGCGTGGCAGCGTCGTCCCCGTCCGGACCGACGAGGAGGTGGACGCGACGATGGTCGCTGCGCAGCTGCACTGGTGCACCGTCTGCGAGCAGGAGGCGCCGCTGGAGCCCTTCGACTGCCTCGACGGGCACGGCCGCGACTGCCCCGAGCTCGTCTGCGTGGAGTGCGGCGCCGTGGTCGTCGTGGGCAGCGTCGTGGACGAGGCCGGCGTCGTGGACGAGGCCGGCGGTGCGGTCGAGGCCGGCGGCGTCGACGAGGGCGCGCGCCGTCCCGGGGGCCGGCGGCGCGGTCGCGCCGCCCGGGCCGCCTGAGCGGGCCGGTGGGCGTCGTGCCGCTGCGCCGTGCGCCCGGCCCCGGCGGCGCCGGCGGCGGCGCGAGCGGCGGCAGCGGGGGCGGGGGCGGTACGGCCCCTCCGGAGCCGCTGCCCCCGCGCGAGCGCGACGGGGCCCCGCCGGCGTTCCGCGCCGCGCTGGCCGCGCTGCGCGCCGTGGCCCCCCGCCCCGACGTCGTCCTCGCCGAGGCGCCCGCCCCGCAGCGGCTCGCCCCGTGGGCGGTCGCGCTCACCGCGGACCTGCCCGCGCCCGGCCCCGCCGGCGAGGACGGCCCCGAGGAGCTGGCGACCGGGCGGGTCGTCGTGCTGCACGACCCCGCCGGCCAGGAGGCCTGGCAGGGCGCGTTCCGCGTGGTGACGTTCCTGCGCGCCGACCTCGACCCGGAGATGGTCGCGGACCCGATGCTCCCCGAGGTCGGCTGGGACTGGCTGCTCGAGGCGCTGCAGGCGCGCGGCGCCGAGCACGTCGCCGCCAGCGGCACCGTCACCCGGGTGGTGTCCGAGAGCTTCGGCGCGATGGTGGAGCGCCCGGCCACCGCCGAGGTGGAGATCCGCGCGTCGTGGACACCGGTCGCCGGCGCCGGGGGCGAGGACGCCGCCGCGGTCGGCGCCGCGCTCGGCGCGCACCTCGGCGCCTGGTGCGACCTGCTGCGCACGGCCGCCGGCCAGCCGCCGCTGCCCGACGGCGTCGCGGCGCTGCCGGCCCGGCGCCGTCCCTGACGCCACCCCCCAGGCCGTCCCCGCGGCCGTCCCGGTGGCGCCCGTCGAGGCCGTCCCGGCCCTGCCACCGGCCCGCTGCCCGGACGGGCTACAGGAGGGGCCCTGCTGCGCCGAAGGGAGTACGGGAGCCGTACCGGCCCCCGCGCGGGCAGGAGGCCCGCGCCCCACCGCTAGGGAGAGCACCGTGGCCGCACTCGTCGAACGCACCGGAGGGCCCGCGAGGGCCGTCCTCGCCAGCTTCCGCGCCCTCGTCGTCGTCGCCGACCCCCGCGCGCGCGAGCGCGCCGTGCAGGCGCTGCGGGCCCTCGGGGCCGAGCACGTCGAGCAGGCGGGCAGCGTCGACGAGGGGCGCGTGCGCGGCCGGGCCCTGGGGGGCCGCGGCCTCGCGCTCACCGACGCCGTGCTGCCCGACGGCTCCGGGGTCGCGCTGCTCGCCGAGCTGCGCCGCACCGGCTGGTCCCGCGGCGTGGTGCTGTCCGAGCTGCAGGACCCCTACACCGTGCGGGCCGCCCTCGCGGCGGGCGTGCGCGCCTTCCTCGTCACCGGCGGGGACGCCCCGGCGGCGCCGCTCGGCGGGCGGGTGCGCGCCCACGGCGTGGACGCGCTGTCCGCCCGCGAGGTCGAGGTCCTGGGCCTGGTCGCCGGGGGTCGCTCCAACCGCGACATCGGCGTCGACCTGGGCCTGTCCGCCCTCACCGTCAAGAGCCACCTCGCGCGCATCGCGCGCAAGCTCGGCACCGGCGACCGGGCCGAGATGGTGGCCCACGCGCTGCGTGCCGGGGTGATCGACTGAGCCGGCCCCCGTACGGTGGGGGGATGACCAGCGCGACGCAGCGGGCCCGGGAGGCGGACCCCGCCGACCCCGGCGAGCCCGGCGGCGCCGCCCCCGGGGGCGCCGTGCCCCTCACCGAGCCGCGCGACGGCGTCCCCCAGCCGGTCACCGACCCGGCGGAGCTCGCCCGCGTCGTCGCGGCGTTCGCCGCGGGGTCCGGGCCGGTCGCCGTGGACGCGGAGCGGGCCTCGGGCTACCGGTACGGCCAGCGGGCGTACCTCGTGCAGCTGCGCCGCGCCGGCGCGGGGACCTCGCTGGTCGACCCGGTGGCCCTGCCGGACCTCACCGGCCTCGGCGCGGCGCTGGCCGACGTCGAGTGGGTGCTGCACGCGGCGAGCCAGGACCTGCCGTGCCTGTCCGAGGTCGGCATGCGCCCGACCCGGCTGTTCGACACCGAGCTCGCCGGGCGGCTGCTGGGCTACCCGCGGGTGAGCCTCGGCGCGATGGTCGAGCAGGTCCTCGGCCTCGTGCTCGAGAAGGGCCACTCGGCCGCCGACTGGTCGACCCGGCCCCTGCCCGAGCCCTGGCTGCGCTACGCCGCGCTCGACGTCGAGGTGCTCGTGGAGCTGCGCGACGCGCTCGAGGAGCAGCTGCGCGCGGCGGGCAAGCTCGACTGGGCGCTCGAGGAGTTCGCCGCCGTCGCCGCGGCCCCGCCGCCGGCCCCGCGCGTCGACCCGTGGCGCCGCACGTCCGGGCTGCACCGGGTGCGCCGGCGCCGGCAGCTGGCCGCCGTGCGCGCGCTGTGGGAGAAGCGCGACGAGCTGGCCCGCGCCCGCGACGTGTCCCCCGGGCGCGTGCTGCCCGACGCGGCGATCGTCGAGGCCGCGCTCGCGCAGCCGGGGACGGTCGAGGAGCTCGTCGCGCTGCGGCCCTTCGGCGGGCGCGCGACCCGGCGCGCCGCCGCGACCTGGTTCGCGGCGCTGAGCTCGGCGTCGGAGCTGGCCGAGGAGGACCTGCCCCCGCACTCGCTGCCCACCGACGGCCCGCCGCCGGCGCGCAGCTGGGCCTCGCGGGACGAGGCCGCCGCCGCCCGCCTCGCGCGGGTGCGCGCGGCCGTCGCGGAGCTCGCCGAGCGGCACGCCCTGCCCGCGGAGAACCTGCTGCCCCCCGACGCGCTGCGCCGGCTGGCGTGGGCGCCTCCGCCGGACGCCGGGGCCGCGGAGGTGGCCGCGGTGCTGCGCGGTCACGGTGCGCGCGCCTGGCAGGTGGGCCTGGTGGCCGAGGCCGTCGCCGGCGCCCTGCCCGAGCCCCCGCCCGCGCCGGACCCCCGCGCCTGAGCCGCTGCGCCTGAGCCGCTGCGGCAGCCGCTACCGACCGGTAGCCCCCGTGGGTTACCCGTGAGTAGCATGACCGTCGAGGTCGACTCGACGGTGAGGAGCCATCGGTGGCAGCGAGCCCAGCAGCGTCCCCGCAGGTGCGCCCGGCCCGTCCGGCGGGCGGGCGCGAGGTCGTGTTCGTCGACGGGGTGCGCACGCCGTTCGGCAAGGCCGGTCCCGGGGGCCTCTACGGAGAGACCCGCGCGGACGACCTCGTCGTGCGGTGCCTGCGCGAGCTGCTGCGGCGCAACCCGTCGCTCCCGCCCGAGCGGGTCGACGACGTGGCCGTCGCCGCCACCACGCAGACCGGCGACCAGGGCCTGACCCTGGGGCGCTCGGCCGCCCTGCTCGCGGGGCTCCCCCGCACCGTCCCGGGCTACGCCGTCGACCGCATGTGCGCCGGCGCCATGACCGCGGTGACGACGGCGGCCGGCGGGATCGCGCTGGGGGCGTACGACGTCGTCGTCGCCGGCGGCGTGGAGCACATGGGCCACCACCCCCTCGGCGCGGGCCTGGACCCCAACCCGCGCCTGCTCGCGGAGCGGATGGTCGACCCGGACGCGCTGGTGATGGGCAAGACCGCGGAGAACCTGCACGACCGGCTGCCGCACCTGACCAGGGAGCGGTGCGACGCGTACGCGGTGGCGAGCCAGGAGAAGCTGGCCAAGGCCTACGCGGACGGGCGGGTGCAGCCCGACCTCGTGCCGGTCGCGACGCGCAGCACCGAGCGGGGCTGGGGCCTGGCGACCCGTGACGAGCCGCCGCGCCCCGGCACGACGATGGAGGACCTCGCGACGCTGCGCACGCCGTTCCGCCCGCACGGCAGGGTCACGGCGGGCAACGCCGCGGGCCTCAACGACGGCGCCACGGCCTGCCTGCTCGCGGCGCGCGAGGCCGCCGAGGAGCTGGGCCTGCCGGTGCGGATGCGGCTGGTCTCGTTCGCGTTCGCCGGCGTCGAGCCCGAGGTCATGGGCTACGGCCCCGTGCCGTCGACGGAGAAGGCGCTGGCGAAGGCCGGCCTCGGCATCGAGGACATCGGCCTGCTCGAGCTCAACGAGGCCTTCGCGGTGCAGGCGCTCGCCTTCCTCGACCACTTCGGCATCGCCGACGACGACCCCCGGGTCAACCCGTGGGGCGGCGCCCTCGCGGTCGGCCACCCGCTGGCCTCCTCCGGCGTGCGGCTCATGTCCCAGCTGGCGCGCCACTTCGAGGACCACCCCGAGGTGCGCTACGGCCTGACCGCGATGTGCATCGGCCTGGGCATGGGCGGCACCGTCGTCTGGGAGAACCCCCACCACGAGAGCGGGAGCGCGCGGCAGTGACGACGACCACGGCACCGACGACCACCGCCGGCGACCCCTTCGCGGCCCTGCCGGACTTCCCCGAGGAGGTCGTCACCCGCGCGCTCGTCCGCGACGTCGAGCTCCCGCACGGGGCCGGCACCCTCGCCCTCGTCACGCTCGAGAACGGCCAGGAGCAGCCGACCACGCTCGGCCCGCAGGGGCTCCGCGCGCTCGACGCGGCGCTGCGCGAGCTCGCGGGACGCGGCGACCTGGCCGCGGTGGCGGTCACCGGCAAGCCCTTCGTCTTCTGCGTGGGCGCCAACCTCAAGGTCATCGGCTCGGGCGGCGCCCGCAACGACGCGCTCGCGCTGGCCCGCGCAGGGCACGCCGCCTTCCGGCACCTGCGGGACAGCGCTGTCCCGACCTTCGCCTTCGTCAACGGGCCTGCGATGGGCGGGGGGCTCGAGGTCGCGCTGCACTGCCACTACCGCACCGTCGCGGCGGGCGTGCGGGGCATCGCGCTGCCCGAGACCCGTCTCGGCCTCGTCCCCGGCTGGGGCGGCACCCAGCTGCTGCCGCACCTCGTGGGGCCGGACACGGCCGTACGCGTCGTCGTGGAGGACCCGCTCGCCGACCGCCGGCTCGACGCCGTGCAGGCCCTCGAGCTCGGTGTCGTCGACGCCGCGTTCGAGCCCGCGGACTTCCTCGAGCGCTCCCTGGACTGGGCGGCGCGCGTCGTCCGCGGGGAGGTGGAGGTCGTGCGACGTCCCCCCGCGGCCGAGCAGGAGTGGGCGGCGGCGCTGGCGCGCGGGCGGCGGGCCGCCGACGCGAAGACCCACGGGCACGCGCCGGCGCCGTACCGCGCTCTCGACCTGCTCGCCCTGGCGCGCACGGCGGCCTTCGACGAGGGCACCCGCGCCGAGGACGACGCCCTGGCCGACCTCGCGTTCAGCGACGAGCTGCGGGCGGGCCTTTACGCCTTCGACCTGGTCCAGCGGCGGGCCAAGCGCCCCGCGGACGCGCCGCCGTCGGGGCTCGCCCGCCCGGTGACGAAGGTCGGCGTGGTCGGCGCCGGGCTCATGGCCTCGCAGCTGGCGCTGCTCTTCGCCCGCCGCCTGCAGGTGCCCGTCGTCCTCACCGACCTGGACCAGGAGCGGGTGGACCGCGGCCTCGAGCGCGTCCGGGCCGACGTGCAGGGGCAGGTGGCCAAGGGGCGCCTCTCCCCCGCGGCCGCGCAGCGCGTCGTCGCGCTGGTCACGGGCACGACCGACCTCGGGGCGTTCGCCGACGCGGACTTCGTCATCGAGGCGGTGTTCGAGGAGATGGGCGTCAAGCAGCAGGTGCTGTCGGCGGTGGAGGCGGTCGTCGGCCCGGAGTGCGTGCTCGCCACCAACACCTCGTCCCTGTCGGTGACGCGGATGGGCTCGGGCCTGGCCCGCCCGGAGCGGCTCGTCGGCTTCCACTTCTTCAACCCCGTCGCGGTCCTGCCGCTGCTGGAGGTGGTCCGCACCGGGCGCACCGACGACGCGACCCTCGCGACCGCCTTCGCCACCGCGAGGGCGCTGCGCAAGTCCGCGGTGCTCGTGCGCGACGCCACCGCCTTCGTCGTCAACCGCCTGCTGCTGCGCGCGATGGGCGAGGTCGTCGCCGCGGTCGACGAGGGGACGCCGGTCGCCGTCGCGGACGCCGCCACCGGGGAGCTCGGCCTGCCGATGAGCCCCTTCGCGCTGCTCGAGCTGGTCGGTCCCGCGGTGACCCTGCACGTCGCCGAGTCGCTGCACGAGGCCTACCCCGGGCGCTTCGGCGTGTCCGAGGGCCTGCGCGCGCTCGTGGCGTCCGGGCTGCCGGGGGCGTACGTGCGCGACGGGCGCGGCCGCCCGTCGGTGGACCCGCGGGTCGAGCAGCTGTGGCCGCAGGGGTCCGCGCCGCTGACGACCGCGCAGGTGCGCGACCGGGTGCGCGACGCCCTGGCCGAGGAGGTCCGCGCCCTGCTCGACGAGGGCGTCGTCGCCGAGCCGCAGGACGTCGACCTGTGCCTGCTGCTCGGCGCGGGCTGGGCGTCCTGGAACGGGGGCATCACGCCGTACCTCGACCGCACCGGCGCCGCCGAGCGCGTCACGGGGCGCCGGTTCCTGCCGCCCGGCGTCGCGAGCCTGCCCGCCTGACGTCCCGTCCGACCCAGCGCGAGCGGTCCCGCACGCTCCGCGACGGCAGGTCGACCCGGCGGCCGTCGTGCCGCCCGCCGCGCTGCGCCTAGCCTCGGGCGGGTGCGCCCCGACGTCCTCGCCGCCCTGCGCCGGCTCGCCCTCGCGGTCAGCCTGCTGCACGACGTCGACCTCGCGTGCCGGGACGACGGCGTGCACCTCGCGGGCGTACCGGCGCCGGTGCCGTGGCCCTCGCTGCTCGCGGCGGCGCTGCCGGCCGGCTCCGACCGGCTGCTCGACGCCGAGGCGCTGGAGCCCGCGGTCCTGCGCCCCCGCCTCGCCCGCCAGCTGCGTGCGGTGCAGGCGGGGGCGGCGCTGCGGGCGCAGGGGCCCGACCGGCTCGCCGCGGCCCTCGTCCCGCTGGGGCTGCCCGCCGACGCCGTCGACCACCCGGGCCCCGGTTGGGCGTCGCTGCGCGTGCCCGGCGGCGCGCTCGACCTCGGGCCCGCCCTCGACGTGTCCGACCCGGCCCGCGCCGAGGCGGCGCCGCCGCTCCCGCTCACCCCGTGGGCGCTGCGCACCCTGGACGCCACCGCCGACCCCGTCCTGCTCCGGGTGCGGCTCGAGGCCGCCGGGCGCACCGCCGCCGGCCGGCTGTCCCGCGGCGACGGGGTGCTGCGCCCCCTCGGCGCCCTCGACGTCGTGACCCTGCTCGGCGCACGGTCGCTGCGCGCCGCCCTCGTCGCCGGCGACCCCGTCGGCATGGTCGCGGTCGCCGTGCCGGCCCGGCGCCGGGGCTGGACGGGGCTGCGCCACGTCGACCCGGCCTTCGCCGTGGCCGCCGCGGCGGCGACCGCCGCGCCCGAGCGCGGCTTCCGCGGCCCCGTCCTCGTCACCGCCGACGAGGTCGCGCTCGCCCGGACGAGCGAGCGGCTCGCGGCCGCCGCGCTGCGGTCCGCGCCGCCGCTCAGCCCAGGGGCGACGTGACCCGCTCGGCGGCGAGGTCGCGCGCGTAGAGGTCGCGCCGGCGGTTCGCGTCGCCGGGCAGCAGCGGCTGCGAGGTCAGGACCAGGACGCGGTCACCGGTCGCCGCCAGGAGCCGGCCGTGCTCGGCCGGGGTGACGGCCCCGGTCGGCCCGGCACCCGCCACCGCCGGCACCGTGACCCGCACGAGCGCCCCCGCGACGTCGCCCCCGAGGTCGCGCCGGTAGTGGTCGATGCGCCCGTCGGTGTCCTCCGGCACCCCGGCGGCGGCCGTGGAGAAGAACGCCCAGCGGCCGGTGGGGTCGAGCTCCACCCGGTGCTCCCAGGCCGAGGTCTGCCCGGTGCCCAGGGCGACGTGCTGCCCGGTCGCCGTGTCGAGCCGGTGCGCCAGGCCGGTGCTCCACACCGCGCCGGGCGTCGGCGTCCCGAGCTTGTGCGGCGTCACGAGCGCGACGTAGCGCCCGTCGTCGCTCACCGCCAGGTCGCCGGCGTCGCGCGAGACGCCGTACTCGGTGGCGCGCCCGCCCACGACCACGGACGAGACCACCCGCACCGACGCGACGCCGGACGGGCCGAGCACCGCGCGGTAGAGGACGGTGGGCCCGCCCGAGGAGGTCGCCGGGAAGTCGACGGTGCTGCCGTCGGGGGTCAGGGCGAGCGCCGGGCCGGTCGCCGCGCGGGGCAGGCTCGCCCCCGTCGGCGTCGACGACACCCGCACGACCGCCCCCGTGGACATCCGCTTGGCGAACACGTCCACCGCGCCGTTGGTGTCGCCGGGGACGAGGTCGGCCCGGGCGGAGTAGAAGACGACGAGGTCGCCGTCGCCGGACAGCAGCACCGTCGGGCTCGTCGCGTGCACGGAGGCGCCGGCCTGCAGCAGCGTGCCGGCGGTCGTGCCGACCCGCCCCGCGGGCGGGACGCTCGCCAGCGCCCAGGTGCCGGTGGCGGTGTCGAGCCGGTACGCGTCGAGCAGGCCGTTGGTGTCCTGCGGCACGAGGGCGCGCGTCGTCGCCAGGGCGACGTACCGGCCGTCGTCGCTCACCGACGGCGCGGCCGCGCCGACCGGGTCGGTCGCGCCGGTGGCGGACGGCGGCAGGGGCGCGATGCGGCGCACGGCGCCCGTGCGGCGGTCGAGGAGGTGCAGCTCGTAGGCCGTGTTCAGGTCCGACGCCTCGCGCCGCGCGCGGGTGCCCACGACGACGAAGCGCCCGTCGGGGCTCGCCGCCAGGCCGCCCGTCTCCCCCGCGCCCTCGTCGGGCGTCGTCGTCGGCTCCTCGCGGAGCCGGGCGAGGAGGAACGCGACGGGGGCCGACCGGTTGCCGTGGCCGTCGACCGCGACGACCTCGTACAGGTGCTCGGCGCCGTCCCCGGGCGCGTCGACGTGCTCGGTCCCAACCACGACGGCGACGTCGACGCCGTCGCGTCGGACCACGTGCTCGACCACGTCCGGCGACGTGCTCCCCGTCCACGCCAGGCGCACCAGCGCCTCGTCGCGCTCCGCCTGGAGGTCGGACGGCGCGTCGGGCGGGGTGAGGTCGGTCGGGGTGGCAGCGACCGCGTCGGACGCCGGCGAGCGGTTGCCGTGGCCGTCGACCGCGACCACCGCGTAGTGGACCTCCACGTCGTTGGCCAGGCCGGTGTCCTCGTACGAGGTCCCGCCCACCGTGGCGACCTCGACCCCGTCGCGCAGCACGGCGTAGTGCGCCACGTCCGGTGCCTGGCTCGGCGTCCAGGAGAGCCGGACGCTCCCGTCACCGCGGTCGGCGACGAGAGGGGCGGGCGCGTCCGGCGGGGTGAGGTCGGTCGGGGTGGCAGCGACCGCGTCGGACGCCGGCGAGCGGTTGCCGTGGCCGTCGACCGCGACCACCGCGTAGTGGACCTCCACGTCGTTGGCCAGGCCCGTGCCCTCGTACGAGGTCCCCGTCACCGCCGCGACCTCGACCCCGTCACGCAGCACGGCGTAGTGCGCCAC